>CAZNXE010000166.1:0-12326 GCA_964576465.1 uncultured Planctomycetaceae bacterium | reverse complement strand
TTAGCACCCTGGCGTCGACTCCAACGATGCTCACGTCCATCTCATCCAACGCAAGCCACCGCTGTAGCTGGATGTCGCAAATCGCGATCACCACATAGCCAGGCACCAAAATCGAGGCCACTTCGGCCATCATCTCTAGCGTAAAGGTCATCGGCATCACCGGCAGTCCGTGATGCGATGGATCGATCTTCGACACATCGCGACCACCCACGGTGTGCTCGCCCGCGTAAAGTTCCTCTTGAAGGTCGAGCCGGCGACGCATGACAAGCGACTTGCCCGGATCGTGACTAGTGATTTCCCCAATAAGCGGACCATGCGGTGTCGCCACCGGGTCGGGCACGCTCCGTCCCGTCTGCACAGTCTGCTTGAGCGTCGTTTGGCGAATTCTCTTGCTTGCCGCCATCGATCCCCGATGAAATCGTCGCCCACCTCCTCGACGTTCATTCAAATAAGCCTTCGTCACCGACTCTTGATCGCTGAGGAACTGCTCCATGACCGAAAGATAGCGGTTCATCACACGGCCAGTGCCGCGTGGTGCAGGAGAGGCTTCCAGCGGCGGCTGGGCAGGACTTCGTGCAGGCTGCACAGACGGTTTGACTGACACTGGCTTGGTCGTTGTCGGAGCCGATTGCGTCGTGGCGCTACGTAGCGTTTGATCGGCAATTCGCGACTCGGCTTCGTGGTTTGCTTTGACTGCGGCTTGCCGTGTGGGGGGCGAAGTTTCTGGCCACGCAATCACTTTGCAATCGCGACGCTCGTACATGTGGTCGAGGCGCATCGGAACGTGATGGGCCGCCAACTGGGCGACCATGTGGTTCAATTGCGTCATGCCCGATCGACGTTGAACGTTCGACGCCACGGCAAGAAACTCCTCACCGCGGAGAATGTCTGCCGCAAAGGACGACAGATTGCCACGCGGTCCGGCCTCGACAAAGATGCGCACCCCGTCGGCATGCATCTGCCGGATCATGTCCGTGAACCGCACCTGCGATGCCCAATGGCTGAGCGCTAAGTCGCGGATTTCGTCTGGATTATCGGGAAACGGCCGAGCGGTTGTACATGAGTAAACCGGCACGGCAGGCGCTTGAAACGGAATTTCGGCAAACCGATCGGCAAGTTCCTGCAAGCACGGCTCGAACAAATAGGTGTGATAGGGACGATCGAAAGGCAATTTCTCGTGCATCACCTTCGCGGTTGTCAGTTCGTCGACCACCGCACGCATCGCCTCGGGCGTGCCTACCATCACCGTTTGGTGAGGGCAATTATCCATGGCCAAATGCAGCTCCGAGCCCTTGGGGATTCTGGGCATCACTTTTTGAATCGTCGCGCCCACTACTTCACGCGATGCTGCCACGGCAAGCAACTCGAACCGTTGCCCGTCGCCCGCTGTGTGATTTCGCAACGCCTGCATCAAGCCAACGACGCTGCCAGCCTGTCCCTCGACATTGATTGCGTTCGCGGCTCCCAGCGCGGCAAGCTCCCCGGCACTGTGCCCTGCAACAACATCGGGCCGAAGATGCAGGCTCCTTAGCAATTCATTCATCGACCAGTCGGCAAACAGCACACTCACCATGGTTGCATCAAGTTGACCAAGATCCTCTTGAGCCGCCGCGACTTCTCGGGGGTCGGCATCCTTGGGAAAATGAACAAATTCGCTGATCCCTCGTGCATTTGGATCGTGTTTGGCGAATCCCTCATCAGCAAGTTGCAGGCATGCGTCCACTTCTGGAAAATGTGTGCTCAGATCACCAAGCATCGAGAGGTACTGCGCACCTTCGCCCGGAAACAGAAACGCCATCGAACCGGACAGATAGAGCGGCTCGCTGGAATAGTAGATACCCGCCGCGTCGTTAATCAACTGACACGCATCATCAGACAATCGAAGGAGGGCCCGTTCAATCCGCTTCGCCAAGTCGCCGAGCGTACTTGCAACCAGTCCGATGCGGCACGCCTGCGACTCCAGTTTTGTATTCAACGTGGCAGCAATGTCCACTAGCCGTAGCGATGGATCGCCGTTGATGATCGCTTGCAGTTCTTTCAGTCGCTGAATGAGTAGCTCGCGATTGTCCGCTGTAACGACGACCGCTTCGGTATCCCAAGCCTGCGGCAATGACGGATCACCCGCGACGGTATTCTTCGTCACGGAAGCCATCTTGTCGTCGTTCTGGCGAGTTGACATTTCGGTGTACATTGCTGTTTCTTGTCTCTTGGAGATCCGTATCAGCGCTTTGTGAGGCAAGCAGCGGCTCACGACACGGTACGCTTCGTCGAACTGGGGCTGGCTGAAGTGACGATCGATCGATTCAACACAACGCCCTGCCACGTGTGTTGTTAGGTCGTACTTGCGAGCGTCGATGCTTGTGGTCGAGCAAGGCGCTCCGCACCACCGGCAACAATCACTTCAAAGTCGTTCTTGCCGCCATGAAGCAGCTCTTCAATCACGAAGACGGGACCTGTCTCGGGTGAGATCAGCTTCAATCCACGAGCCGTGAAGTGCCGTTCGAGATTGGCAACCATTCCCGCGCCAGACCAGGGCCCCCAGTCAATCGCCACGACACGAGCATCCCAGCGTCGATTGAGATCGGCGGCGAGCTTACCAAGAACCTCGTTTGCCGCCGCATAGTCGGCCTGTCCACGGTTGCCGTAGCGGCTGACAACCGACGAAAAGAAGACACAGAATTTGAGGTGCTTCGGCTGTAGATGGCGACTTAGGATCAAAGCGCTTTCAACCTTCGTGTCAAAAACTCGATCGAACGACTCGGGCGTCTTATCACGCACGAGCTTGTCTTCGATCACCCCGGCACCGTGGATCACCCCATCGATCCCGTCGTATTCCTTGGTCACGTCGTCGATTAGTTTCCCAAAGGCCGCCTCATCACGCACGTCGAGGGAGTGATATTGAAGCCGAGCACCGGTGGCTTTGATACTTTGGAGATTGTCGCGCATTTCGCGCGCCCGCATCAGGCGTTGGTATTCGGCCTCGATCTCGGCAGGGTTCACATCTTGGCCGGCATCTTGGCGTTTCTTAATCAGCACGCCCTTTATTTTCGAGGGTTCGCTGAAGCCCGCCGTATCGCTTGACTCTTTATCAGGGGGCGATTCCGAGCGACCGACCAGGATGATATTCCCTTGGTATCGGCGTGCGATCTCCAAAGCAACCGTGGCTGTAATGCCTCGCGCGCCGCCGGTGATCAAGATGGTGGAGTTCTTATCCAGCTCAAGCGCGGCATCGCCATCGGTCTCGAGCGTCGCCTGATAGGGCTCCCAAGTAACACGACGTCCGCTAAGGTAGCCAACTTCGTTGGGACCGTCCGATTCGCCCATCTCGCTGATTAGGTGATCGACTAACTCGCCGACTGGTCGCTGAGCGTCGAAGTCGATCGCACGAACCACGACGTCGGGCCACTCCATATCAAGACATTTGACAAAACCGAGTACCCCGCCCTGCCCCGGATTGAAGTCCTTGGCCAACGATTCTTCGTCATATCCCAAGCCGCCGCCGAGGGCCGTCGTGCTTAAGCAAAACGCACCGCCCTGCTTTCCAGCAGCTTGCAGATCTGGTTCTAGTGCCCTGGCAAGGAGGTACAACGACTTCAGATCGCGCCGAGCCCGATCGTTCCAGGGTTCTCCCTCCGTGAGTGGTTCCAAGGGCATCAAGTGCAACATGCCACTTGGGGCGCCAATCTTGTCGCGAATCTCTTCCAACAAACTGGCAACGGCTTGTTCGTCGGTAAGATCGGCGTAAAAAATACCGTCTTGTGCGGCTTGCTGTTCCGTCGTGCAGCGAATGATGGCCGTTTGCTGCCCGAAGTCGGCAAGCCGGTCGGCAAGTTCGCAGGCAACCCCGCGCTGGTCGTCTGTTATCAAGATGCAACCGCTGAGAAGCGGAGGGAGGCCACGGCCTTGCAAAGGCGCCTCGATCAGGCGGATCAGCGCCCTCTGGACATCCAACGCGCCTTCGACGGGCGGCTCCGCCTTTCCGTTGGTCGCTTCAATAGCGGCCTTGGGAGACTCTTTAGCTTCCGTCTCCGCGTTGTCGCCAAATAAGACTTCTTCCAGGTAATCCAAAATCTCGCGCAACGTGCGAATGCTGGTCAGTTTTTCGATTTCGAGCTTCGACTCCAAATCCTCTTCGGTTCCGCCGATCGACTCAGCCAGCGTGCCGAGGATTTCCACCCGTTTGATCGAATCGATGCCTAGATCAGCCTCGAGATCAAGGTCGAGATCGAGCATGTCTTTCGGATACCCGGTTCGTTTGCTGACCAGGTCCATCAGATCGGCGGAGATCTGCTCGAGCGACATCTCCGAGTGTTCAGGCGATGCAGCGATCGCTTCCACCGGTTCATCGTTGGTTTCGTCCTCGGACAACGGTTCGTTGTCGACTTCATGTGCCACGGGAAGACCGTTTTCACTCGCTGCCGCGACAGGCGGCATGTGAATGGGTGAAGAGTCCGTGCCTTGCACTCCATTGCTGGCATGTGGCAGATGTTCCACAAATTCAGCTGCTTCACCATCGGTGCCTTGCAGATAGCTGAGCATGATGCTTCGCTGCGTATCGAGGAAGCGGGCCATCAGGTTTTGAAAACCCATCACAACTTGCGCGGCCTCGTCATCGACCGGGGCGTGCTCCATCGGAGCAAGTGGTTGGGATGCCCCATTGCTGCCCGGCGATGGCCCCACTGTTTGGGTTGGGGGTTGTGGTGTGGGTTGCATTGGTGCCGTCGTTGACGATGTCCGTGAAGACCTCGACGTCGAGCCCGACGTGCCGGCAGGCGTGACGTTTTGATGTTCCATAATTCGTTGTCCCAAGATCCAAGGTTCTGGTTCGTTGGCCAGCCGCGCGCGAACGCCGTTGACCAACCACGTGTTTGGCGGAAGCTCTTTTCCACCGGTTTCCCGATCGATGTCCGCAAGTGCGAATGAAGTGTTGCAACGCCCGTGATAGAGCCGATCGAGATTGGGCGCCGCACCGGAGACGACAAGCTGAGCCAGCACCTGCTGAAGCTGGACCAAACCGTCGCGTCCTTTAAGGTCCATTGGCAGCGCGGTATGCGTGCGATCGCCGAGCGTTTGCTTGACCAGCCCGGTGAGCACGCCCTGCGGACCAACCTCGACGAACGTTCGTACACCCGCTTCGTACATGGCTTCGATCTGCTGTTGAAAATGCACCGGTGAAGTCAAGTGTTCGGCCAGCAGGTCGACGATCTCCGCCGGATCGTCGGGATAGAGCGAAGCCGTGGTGTTGGAGTAGACGTCGGATTTCGGTGCGTTGAAATGGCTGTCTCGCAGCTCTTTTTCCAAGGCTTTGGCCGCAGGCGCGACGTGCGACGAATGAAAGGCGCAAGAGACTGGTATTTTGCGTGCTTTGAGACCAGCCTTTTCGAGTGAACCGAGCGCCCGATCAACTGCCGAAACCTCACCAGCGATCACCGTTTGTCGCGGAGAGTTAAGGTTCGCGATGGTGATGTCGGAATGCTCGCCCAGCGCGTCGGCAACTTGATTCGCATCGGCTTCAACCGCCGCCATCGTGCCCTCGGATTGCTCGGTTGCCTCGCGAATAAAATGGCCGCGCTGGTAAGACAAGCGAATGAGGTCTGCTTCCGAAAGACAACCCGCGGCACATAGCGCGACGTACTCGCCATAGCTATGGCCAGCCAGGGCATCTGCTTGCACGCCCAGCGACTGCAGGAGCCGGAACATCGCCAGGTTCACGGCACCAAGCGCCGACTGCGCGACATCGGTGCGGGCCAATGCCGCTTGGGCGTGCTGGGCTTGTTCATCGGTGAACGACGAAGGAGGATAAATGAAGTGCCCCAGAGGACGCTCCAGATCGTTCTTCAAAACTTCGCTGGCGTGGTCGATCACGCGACGGATTTCGGGGAACGCCATCGCCATTTGCGACAGCATATTGGGATATTGCGATCCCTGACCAGGAAAGAGGACCGCCAGTTTGCCCGCGCGATCGGCAGGCGATTCCGCGAAGTACAGACCGCGGGGATCTTGCCATGTCTGCTCATCGCCACGCACGGCTTGAATCACCGATGGCAGCTTGTCACGCAGATCGTCAAGCGAGTGAACGACCATCGCCGCGGTAGGCATCGATGCATCCGTTCCACTTGCCCGCCAAGCGGCGGCTGCCAAGTCGCGCAACCGTGGCTTCGCGCCCCGGGTGAGCGACTGATGGCACTTTCGCAGCGCCTCACCAAGCGCTTCGCGCGACTTGCGACGAAACACAACCAACTCGGCCGGCCAGTCTTCGCGAAATGCCGTATCTTCGTGTAGATAATTCCCACGGTATTCTTCCAGCACGACGTGAAAATTCGTACCGCCGAATCCAAAGGCGCTCACGCCCGCATATCGTGGCTCGCCATCGCGGTGAACCCACGGCCGGGCCTCGGTATTCAGGTACAGCGGTGTCTTGTCGAAACCGACGCGAGGGTTCGGCTCATCGACCAACATTGGGGGCAACACTTTGCGATGGATTGCCTGGGTCGTCTTAATCAACCCCGCGACACCAGCCGCACATTTGCTATGGCCGATCATCGACTTGACCGACCCCAAGGCACACGACTGTAGATCAGCCCCAGCTTCACGCATCACGGTTGCCAACGACTCGGCTTCCGTGCGATCGCCCACGACGGTGCCCGTGCCATGAGCTTCAATCAGCCCTACCTGGCGCGGCGAGATGCCCGCCTGGGCATACGCGCGACGCAGCGCCCTGAGTTGCCCGGCGGCATTTGGCGCGGTGAGGCCCTTTTCTTTGCCGTCGCTCGATGATCCGACGCCCTTGATGACCGCCAGGATGCGGTCGCCGTCACGCTCGGCATCGGCCAACCGTTTGAGCACCACGACACCGATACCTTCGCTGAGAACAATTCCATCGGCCGCGGCATCGAAGGGGCTACATCGGCCGCGGGCAGACAACGCATAGGTCTTGCTGAAGGCCATGTACGAGAACGGTGTGGAGACCGTGTCGGCGCCCATGGCGACGGCCACGTCGGCGGTGCCCGTTTCCAATTCGCGAATACTCGCGTGCAGCGCCGCCAACGACGAAGCGCATGCCGCGTCGATGGCCATGTTGGTGCCGCCGAAGTTAAAGCGATTCGCGACGCGCCCAACCGCCACGTTCATCAGAAAGCCTGGGAATGAATCTTCGGTCCACTCCGGAAGCATCGACTGACTGTGCTCGATGGCAGCCCCGACTCCCTCAGGCATGCCCGGCATGGTCGCGAACATCGGCAAGCAGGTCCGAAAACCGTACATCGTGGCCAGGGGGCTCCCGCCACCACCAATTCCCAAAATGGCCGAGGTGCGCTCGCGATTGAATGGACGATGGGAGTATCCGGCCGAATCGAGGGCTCTCCGCACTGATTCGAGCAACAGCAATTGCAACGGTTCGATGCACCGCATGCTCGCCGGAGCGATCCCGTATTGCATCGGATTGAAGGGAGTGTCGCCCATGAACCCACCCCACTTCGAGATGATCTTGTCGCGGGCTCGAGGGTCTTCGTCATAGTAGAGTTCCCAATCCCAATGCGAGGGCGGAATCTCGGTAACCTCGTCGGTGCGATCCAGAATATTGTTCCAGTACGACGTCAGGTCGTCGGAGCCGGGATAAATGCAATCCATGCCAATGATCGCAATGTCACACGGTTTCTGTTCGATGCCACGAGGCTTGCTCACGGTCGGCACTTTTTCCAACAGTCGGACCGACTCCAAAGACACCTCTTCGTGCAATTCGGCCATCGTCGTCCGCCCGCTTCGCAAAGTGGACACCTGCCCGATCATGTACATGCCGCGCTCGAGCTGCTCGGCTTGCGAAATCTCCGATAGCTTCGAAGGGCCACCATTGCGTGATACACGATCAAGCCCCTTCGAGGCGACTCGCAACCGCCCTAGGTTCATCCATTCAAGCGCGCGAACGATTTCATCGTGCGATTTTCCTTCACTCTGCAAACGATTCTTTTCGGTTTGAAAGGCATCGCAGTAGGGCGTACGAACACACCGCACCGCGTGTCCCGGGGCGGTCTCCAGCAACACCGTGTCGTCGCACGTTAGTGCCGCCTCTTGAAACTGCGGAACAATTGCTCCGGTTTCCACGGCTTCTTGGGTGTACAGATAGGCCGTCCCCATTAGCACGCCCACGCGCATGCCACGTTCGGCCAGCGGAGCAGCCATGGCCGCAACCATGGCCGCCGAATTGGCATCGTGAATGCCCCCGGCAAAGACCAAGTGCAGGTCTTCCCCACGACTCTTTGGGCCAAGATGTTCAAGCAGCACGTCGCACATGCTTTCCCACAACAGGAAACTGCCGCGCGGACCTACGTGCCCTCCACATTCGCGTCCTTCAAAAATGAACCGCCGCGCCCCGTCGCGAAGAAACATGCGTAGCAGACCGGGAGACGGAACATGTAGGTACGTGGGAATTCCAGCGTCTTCAAACTCCTCCGCCTGATCGGGACGTCCGCCGGCAATGATCGCCAGCGGCGGTTTCAGTTCCAGGATCACTTCGATCTGTTCCTTGCGAATCTCCGGCGGCAAGAACCCCAGCACACCGACGCCCCACGACTGATCGGCCAGCAAAGCGTCTGTCTCGATAAGCAACCGGCGAACATCGGGGCCGCGCATCAGGGCGAGCGCCAAGAATGGCAATCCACCCGAGTCGGCAACCGCCTTCGCAAACGGAGCCGTATCACTCACTCGCGTCATCGGACCCTGAAGAATCGGGTACTTCGTACCGTGGCTTTTGGCCAGCGGAGCACCCGCGGCCAGTGGCTTGATGGTCCGCGCACTTTGAAGACTGCTGCGCACGTTATCGACGATGGCCTCGACCACACCGCCAACCGTAACGAACCGGTCGGCAAGCGGCTTGGCCAGCGCTGCGTCTTGTCCCATCAGGGCCAGCGCCGAACAACCATGTTCGGAAATCCTCTGGCGCACGGTTGATTGCCACCGGGCCCGTTGCTCTTCGTTCGATTCAAGCGACTGAAGAGCATCGAAGTCCTTCAAGAGCACATCGGCAAGGGCCTCACCCGGACGATGAAACACACGATAGGCCATGCCCAGTTCGGAACCGATGCAGAGACTCTCGCTACCGTCGCACGCCTCGAGCGCTTGCCGCTGCGCGTCGTCTAGCGGCGACTCACGAGTCAAGAGTAACTGTGTATCGAGGACAACTCCCCGAACGCCTGCCGCCGCACACGCGGCCGCGGTATGTGTGCCAATTCCGCCCTGTACCCAGGCCACAACTTCGTGGTCTGTTTGAGATGCTCGCCATTGCAGCCAGTGTTGAATGAGGATAAACGCCGTGTCTTCTCCGACGCGACCGCCCGATTCATGCCCCTTGAGCACGATCCCGTTTGGATCGCACTTCGCCGCTGCTTCGATCTCTTGTCGGCTCGTCGCTTCAACAAGAATCTCGACGCCCGCCTCGCGCAGTCGGCTCGATATACTGTCGAGATCGCTACCTGCATCGCCAGCAAACAGCACCCACTTCAATCGAGCGGGAAAATCATCCAGCAGTTGCTCGATATGGGCCGCGCCGCCGACTCCGATCTTGATGCCGAAGCTGGAGGTCGTGAACTTCTCAAGACGACGAACCGCTTCGACGGCGCGGGACGAATCGTCACAGTATTCCAGATCAAGCGTCCCGGCCGCGCCTGCGCGGCAGGCAGCGATCGCAATGGACGGGTCCAGGACTGTCGGCGGCGTTAAAACTAGTATGTCGCATCTGCGCACGAGATCATTCCTCCGGGTGCACGGACGTATTTGCTATTATATCGCGGCTGCAGACTCCGCCATGGTGGGGAATCCCAATCATATAGCGTAAGGTCCGAGAGACGTCAGCCATATGACCCAATCAGCGGTTTTGGTCTGAATTACGTATAATACCTACTTTTCGATGTCATTTCTGGCCCCAATGCTTGGCAGGGCCAGTAGCACACCCCAATTCTTAGCTGTTACAGAGCCCTAGGCGAATATCGAGCCAAACCGTTACAAGAGTCGTTTCAACCCGCGCTGATTTGAATCGTGGATTCCGCAGGATAAGTAGTTTCAATACAACTATTTGCGACAAACACGAGACATGCGATACCGATCGATTCGCAACGGAAACGCCAATCGGGAGTGATTGATGTCGATTCATGAGGCCCAAAGGGACGTCAGAGGATGAAGCCAGGGGTTCCCGGAAAAATTGCCGTGGTGATTGGCACCCGCCCCGAGGCGGTCAAGCTCGCGCCAGTGATCCGCCAATTGACTGCTCGCCACGAACCACCGCATGTGATTGTCAGCGGGCAACATCAAGAACTGCTTGATCCCACGCTTGCGGACCTGGGTATCAAGCCAAGTCATCGTCTCCAGGTCATGCAGCCCGGGCAATCCTTGGCCAAACTCTCCGGCGCATTACTTGCAGAAATCGCGACCCATCTAGACTCGTTAGGACGTCTTCAGCCTTTAGAGCTGGAGTTGGGTGCCACTGGCTCTGCCAGTGCCGAACCTAAACAGATACGGCATGCGGACACTGTCAAAGCCAGCGGCACCCAAAATCCTAGACCTGAAGACGCCCGAGATCCCTGTTGGCTGGTCGTACAGGGCGACACCGCAACGGCAGCCATGGCGGCCTTGGCTGCCAGTTACGCCAAAATTCCCGTGGCCCATGTCGAGGCCGGACTGCGAACGCAAAATCCGCGCAACCCGTTTCCCGAGGAGATCAACCGCCGACTGATCGCCGATTTGGCCCAACTTCATTTCGCCCCTACATCGACGGCACGAGAAAATCTCTTACGTGAGGGCATTGCAGAGAATCGGATCCATGTGGTGGGCAATACAATTGTCGATAGCCTGCACTACGCGATCGATCATCAACTCAACGACAAGACACGTTCGCAGAGACCAGATCGACCCGGCCCCGGCAAGCACCTAGTGCTGGTAACTTGTCACCGTCGTGAAAGCATTGATGACGACCTGGCACAAGTCTGCCGTGGAATCGAAACGCTGGTGAATCAATTCAGAGATCAGATAGACGTTGTGTTCCCCATGCACAGCAACCCGGCTGTTCGTCAGATTGTCGAACAACACTTGAGCCATGTTCGGGGCGTCGAACTAATCGCCCCGCTGGGATACTTGGACACCCTTGCGACCATACGAAAGGCACGCATCGTAATCACCGACAGCGGCGGCCTACTCGAAGAAGCCGCCACACTCGGCATCCCAACACTTGTCGTACGGAGAACATGCGAACGACAAGAAGCCCTAGAAGCCGGCGTCGCGCAGTTAGTCGCACCCAATGAGAAGGCCCTAGTGGAAGCCGCAACGAGCCTACTAACAAACGACGACGAACACCGTCGCATGGCCGTCCCAACCACCACCTTCGGCGACGGCCACGCCGCCAAGAGAATCGTCGATAGCCTGCTGCAAGAGCCAAGCAAGTAGGATGGTGTGCTCGCACCCATCTTTCCGTTCTCGAAGCAATCGTCGAGTCCCGTAGCGGCTTGCACGCACATCTCGTTACGTCTTACAGTAGCCATGTGCTTGCACGCACACGACTTGTCGCAAGATTCAAAATGGGAAGTCCTGGTTGAAAAGGATCACGATGTGACAACGGCAGCGCCGCTCGAGCGGCTTTCAACGGCTGAGTATGATCGGGCGCGACGCGTGCTGAGCCGAGCGTTCGTCGATTATCCACTCATGCAGTATGCCATGCCCGTCGCATCGCGGCGACTTCGCGCCACGACGTCGCTCTACGGTGCCATCCTGTCCGACTGCTTGCGACACGGTGAGGTATTTGGCGTTGCTGAAACTTCCGCCGTGGCCTGCTGGCTGCCACCTGGGACCGATGTACCAGGCATCGCCCGTCAGATCCGCGCCGGCATGATCGCCCTGCCTTTCCGATTCGGCGTGCGAGGTTCGCGCCGGCTGTTGGACTACGACAAGATCGCCGTCGAACTCCACCATCGCTACGCGCCTGAACCGCATTGGTATCTGGCGGCGATCGGGGTCGATATGGATCGGCAACGACAAGGGCTCGGCAGCCAATTGCTCAAGCCACAACTTGCCAGGGCCGATCGCGAGGGTCACGTTTGTTATCTCGACACGCACCGCGAAAGCAATGTGCGGCTCTACGAACGATATGGCTTTCGCGTGATGTGGGAAGGCCCAGCGCCCGGCCATCCGGTAACAGTCTGGTCAATGCGCCGCGACCCTCGCGCATGAAAAGTCCCGTAGTCCCGTAGTGTGCGTGCTTGCACGCACGTCTCTTAGGCGAGCGGCGAACGAGAATATCCCAACCCGACGCGTGAGCGAGGGACCAACCGGTAATACACTGCGTT
>CAZNXE010000165.1:4951-12424 GCA_964576465.1 uncultured Planctomycetaceae bacterium | reverse complement strand
GAAACGGTGCGTCCGCGCTCCGCTTGACGGCACCCTACATTTTTTCCGAACGAGCTGCCTGCTGGTGTTGGGCTTGTCTACATCAACAGCTTCGTGGGCACTGTTGGTTGGGCCACATAGGCGATGCGGCAATCGGTGCCGTGGCGTTTTTCGGCCATCGCCACGGCGTCTTCTACCGACGCGACAGGCTTGAAGCCTACGTGTTCGATAATCTTGGGGGACTCGGCTCCCGCGACAATGACTTCTCCGATGTGCTTCATGCGTTTCAAGGGATGTGTGGCCAAAATGGCGTGGATCGGATGGAACGCAAATTCGTGGCGATACTTCTCGATCAGCGGGCCATCGGTTGCGAACTGCTCGGAGTAGCGACGGTCGATCTCATAGGCATCTCGCGTTTGCGTTAACACGTCATCCCATACGATGGGATAGGGGGCGTGGTGGATACGATCCCACTGGTCGGGGCAAGGGGTGACCATGATCACCGTGCAGCCCGGCGCACCAAGGGCTTGAGCTGTTCCGCCGAGGTAGCCTAGCCCAGAGGAGACCAAGGTTAGCAGCGGATTCATCGACGCCCCAATCGCATAGGGGCTCCAGTTGGGCACGCCGTAGATGATCACATCGTACTTCTCCTCGCTCAAACTCCGTCGCGACGGATAGCGCGTCTCCATCACTTCCAAACATGCGCGACGCGTGTCCCAGGTGCTGCCGGCGAAAACCTGCGAGACCTGAAACGGATTGGCGGTAAGCGTCTCGATCTTGAACATCTTGCCCGGCACGTGTTCCTCGACGACGCGCCCCATCGCATCAAGCACGTGGTGCATGCGGTTCTTGTGGATCGACATCGACATCCCATCGGGCGTGTGATGGTGACGTATCGAGCGGTAGGTCGACAGCCCCACGCAAACAGACTTCCAGCCGCCACAAAAACCTCGGTTGTAGGCGGCATTGATATAGATCGTTAGATCGGCTTCGGCCGCGTATCGGCTAAGTTCAACGTCGTATCCCTCGGGCGTTTGCCCCACATGCACAATCTGGCTGGCGTCTTCGGCGTCGTGACAAAACAGACGAGGGCCGAACTCTTGCACCAGATCTTCGCCCAATAGATCGGCCAGTTCGCTGCTGCGAAACTTGCGATGCAGCGCGTTCGCACAGATCAACGTCACATTGCCGCGGTCCACACCCGCGGACTCCAAGCGACGCAGAAGTTCTTCGATGGCCACACGGCGAATCGGACCATACGACATGACCGTGGGATCGTCGAAAGCAATGACAACCCGGGCACCCTTTTGCACCAGGTCTTCAACACGCGGCGAGCCCAGGGGATTGTCCAACGCGCGGCGAACCTCCTCGTCGAGGTCATCAATCACCGGGAATTGCGATTTCGGTTCACTCGACAGGCACACCGCCCGATCGGGAAGTGCGGCCGTTAGCGTTTCGTCGCCATGGGGAATCTCAACTTCAACGGCCATCATGTACTCCGAGTGGTCGGTCTATTAGGCGAGCGGCGAATGAGAAGATACCAACCCGAAGCGTGAGCGAGGGACCAACCGGTAATACACTGGGTTCCCTCGCTTACGCGTCGGGTTGTGATTGGTACGTTCTTATCTGCCGCACGCCTTAGAAGCAAGGATTATACGATCATTAACGATTGAACGGGTATCCATACGGCAAACGTGCTCGTACAGGGGAACCAGTCCATCGAACAAAGAGCAGCATATCCTCTTGGTCGCCCGCACTCTAGAATCGATGGCAGCGGCACTCCGTCCATCATTCCAATCGCACAGAAACGCCAACCATTCGCACCGATGTCTCGCCCGGATACGTATCTACCACAACTGACCGGCATGCGAGCCATCGCGGCGTATTGCGTGTTCCTACATCACTACAAGCCCGTGTCCCCGGCGTTGTGGAATGGATGGCCCGCGCGGTTCATCGAAGAGCTGCATATCGGCGTTTGGGTTTTTTACGTCCTGAGCGGGTTCCTCATCTACTACCGCTACGGGCACGACTTTGAACAGTGGTCCGCGGGCCACATGTGGCAGTATGCCAAGAACCGCGTTGCTCGGATCTATCCTGTCTACTACGTGCTGCTGTTGGTTACTTATCTGGTCTACGAGTTTCCCTCGCCCACGGTAGGCGCCGTGCATTTGACATTAACTCAAGGATTCTTCCCCAACTACGCGGCGACCGGCATTGTGCAAGCGTGGACATTGACCGTTGAGGAATCGTTTTACTTCACCGCGCCACTGCTGTTTTACTTTGCCCGGCGTTGGACACTGCTGGCACCGTGCATCGTTCTGCCGGCGGTCGGCTTGATGCTGGATTATCAAACAGGCACGCCGTTCGCTTTGCTACGGACACTGCTGGGGGCGATTGTTGCCTTTGCGGTCGGGAGCTTTATCGCACAACGCTTGATGCAAATGAAATCGCGTCCCCGTCGGCAACCGCTTGCGTGGAGAACGTACACCGGGGCGCTGGCAACCATTGCCGCCATTGCTGCAATGAGCGTCGCCAGCGGACCGCCAAAGCTGGCCATTCATTTGGTGATCCTTCCGGTGATGATCGCTTGGGCGTTCTGGGGCCTACTTACCGAGCGGAGCCTGCCGCGAAGTGTGCTGTCTGCCCGCTGGATGGTTCTGCTGGGGAGCAGCTCCTACTCGTTCTATCTCATTCACCTTGGGGCGACTGCCGATCTCTTTCAAGCGATCGTCAGCGATCAACTGTGGATTCTCTTTATTGGGCTGAATGTGATCTCGATTGCCCTGTATAAGCTGGTCGAACGCCCCTCGAATCGATGGCTACGCAATCTCGGCCGGCCGAAGACTGAGCGAACGATTGCCGCGGACGCCGTGCCTGCCGATTTCATCGACCGCCTCATTGGCCGATTCGGCGTTCGCACGATCATGCTTCTGTTGCTGGTCTCGATGGCAGTTTGTGCATTTCCATGGCGAGCACAGTTACACAGTCGGGTGCTTCAAGTTCGTGGGCACCGGTTGCTCAGCGAACAGCGATTCGATGAAGCGCACGCCGTGCTGGCGCGGTCAACGGAGTTGTGGCCTAGCAATGTGGAAGCCACCGTCTTGAGTGGCCGAATTGACTATCTGCGTGGCAACTTCACCGCGACGGTCAACATTCTACGGGACGTTGCTGAAACACATCCAACAGATTTCGATGCCCAGCTTTATCTGGGACTGGGCCTGATAGAATTGGGGGACGTGGATGCGGCCTTAGCGCACCTTCGGGCGGCAGTAGGCTTGCGGCCGAACAACGTGGAAAGCCGCACGGCTTTGGGTTTACTTGCCATGCAAAGCGGTCGACTTGATGAGGCCCAACAACAGTTTCAATCGCTGGTGAAGATGCGTCCCCGTTCGGCGGACTTTCATTGCCATCTGGCGACGATCCTCTTTGCACGCAACCAACCTGATAAAGCCCGCGCTGAACTAGAGAAGGCCATGCGCATCGATCCCGACCATCAGCCGTCGCACGAGCTTCTAAAACGGATTGAAGACGTGCGTGTGGGGCGTCCAGAATTGTGGTATTCCGGCACATCGGCGTGGTTTTTGGGTTCTGATGGCCCAGTGAAATCCGGGGATTGCAGCATTGGCTAATCGCATCCGGAATAACGCGGTTTGGATCCTGCTCATCGTGGCGATCGTGCATCACGGTGTTTACGTATCGTGGGTGTCGGTTCTGAACCACGACAAATCGGAAATGGTCGGCGCCGCGGTCTCGCTGCTAGAGGGCAATGGCTACACGTATGTTGTGGCGAATCCCAACCAGCTTTCCGAACCCATCTTCAGCCCGCTTGTTGCCCGACCGCCGGGCTACACCATGTTGCTCGTTCCATTGTTGTGGGTCACCGACGACGTGTGGCTCTCAACTGTGTTGCTCGACATCGTGGCGACGATCGTTTTTTATGTGGCGTGGTACGCAATCCTCAATAGCCTTGGCCCGACGATTAGTACCACGGCGAAGGGGTTCATCTGGATGATGTGGGCTTTGATTTGGAGCCCTTTGGTTTTGCAGTCCTCGCCGGAGCTGGTCACCCTTTCGCTCTTCTCCGCCGCTGTGGCGTTGACGCTTCCCTTTGCACGTCAACAACGGAGACCCATTCGATTTGGTCTGTTCTCGGGCGTTTTGATGGGCATAGTGGGGGCGTTGCGTTTGGCCTATTGGCCGCTGCTTGCGGTAGTGCCACTGGCGTTGTTGATCGCCGGCGGTCGGCGGGTGTCGCAGCGAATGGTGATCGGCATCATCGTGCATGTTCTTACCGCCGGCCTGATACTGACGGCAGTGTTGATCTTTCAGCGGGTTACAACTGGGCAATTCTTACACTTGCCGGTTGTCCCCGGCATCCAACGCGGATTTTATCCCGACCAGTTGACCACAATCTACCCATTTCCCACTAGCGCCGTCGGAGCGGATATTTCGATGCGGCTCGTGCAGTCGGTCCTTGGTCTTTCCGACATATTCACGAAAGCAACCCTGTGGACGATTTCCGCTGTGATGCTTCTCGCCGTGGGCTATCAGTTGATACGCAGCTTTCGCCGCAGAGCAGGTAATACCCTGTCAGTAGAATACGATGGGGTCCATCGCTGCTTCGGCATCTTGACCGTGACGACGATGTTGTTCACTCTCGGGATGCTGGTTTATATGTCGGCTTCGTATCCTGTCCCGGTAGCACTTCGAGAGGGTCGCCTTTGGATTTCGATCTCGCGATTCTACGTGCCGATCTTACCGTTCCTGTCGGTCTATTTGGCAACCGTCATCTTTCCTGTGGCGAATCTCGCGCGAAATAAAGTATCTGCGATTTTGCGGGTGGCCTGCTTCGTCGTGCTCATGCCAACCATCGCACTGTCGGTGATCGGCCGGGTGCAGTTTTGGAATGCAACGTTTCGCGATGGTCCCCAGGTTGCCTATGCCGATGATGACGCTCGGACAACGTTGAGTTCGTTGCGTCGAATCGCAAGCCTGCATAGCGACATGACCACGACATTGGTCTATCCCGCGGAAGGTGTGGAACAGGTCGGTCAAAATGCGGTTGGCATGACCGATCGTGATGGTTTGATCGCCAACTACGGCCGCATGACGGGCGTGGGAACGCTCCCGGCGAATTATCTTCCGGTGCGGGGACTGCGCGCGGCAGAGGGGAGCCTGCTGTTGTTCTATTGTCCCCGCGAACCTCACACTCGTGACGGACGCTACTTGGCTATTCTGCGAGAACGCTTTGAGGCCAGCAGGATTCCAGCGACGGATGAATTCGATTGGTACACCTTGGAGATTGACACCGCCGTACTACAAGCATTGTCTGATGTTGAGAAGTTTGGTTTGCTTGAGATCGCTGCCCGGCGAATGCAAGCGGGTAAGCTTGATGATGCCCTGATGCTTTACGAAACGGCGCTCTCATGGAACCCGTTCTTGTTGGACACGCACATGGGAATCGGGCTGGTGCGGATGCGGCAGCAGCGGTACTCCGCGGCAGAAATGTCGTTCATCATGGTAGTCACTCTTAAGCCGGACTACGCCGAAGGGCACAAGCAACTGGGCATCGCACTGCTGCGTCAGGGACGAGGGCAAGAAGCCGCGGCAAGCTTTCGCCTTGCACTCGCGCTATCGCCCAACGACGTCGAAGTTCGCAAGCTGCTAACCGAGGCCGAACAAATTGCCCCAAACGCCGCACCTTAGATTGTGGGAAGTGACGCGGATTCCAGGCTCGTGGTACGATAGTGAAAGTCACCGGCTTTTCTTATCTGCCTCGACCTCGCTCGACACGCATGGTAACGACTCATCCACGATCGAACCGGTATCCAACCTGAAATGCAGAAAACCGAGTCGATGATTCGAGGTGGCACAGTGGCCGCACATGCACGCGGCAGGCACATCGATCGGCATGACGTTGCGATGGTGATGGCGTTGGCGGTCGTGGTTGCCGCGGTCTTCTCGGGCGTAGCGGGGCACGCGTTTCTGCTCTATGACGACGACGTTTATATCACGTCCAACGCAGTCGTTCAGAACGGGCTCTCATGGCAGGGAGTTCAGTGGTCGGTCGAAACAACCAGGGCGGCGAATTGGCATCCCGTCACTTGGCTGTCGCACATGATCGATTGTCAGTTGTACGCTCTGAATCCAAGGGGGCACCACCTGACGAGCCTTGCCTTGCACGTTACGAACGTGTGTCTGGTCTACGTTCTGTTACGTTGGACTACCGGACGTCGTTGGTCGAGCGCATTGGCGGCGGCTTTGTTCGGATTGCACCCGTTACGTGTCGAATCGGTTGCCTGGATCGCGGAACGCAAAGATGTGTTGAGTGCCTGCTTTGGGCTACTGACAGTGGCCGCCTATGTGTGGTACACACGTTGCCCGAAAGCGTGGTGGCGGTATGGGCTTGTCGCGGTGTTGTTCGCACTTGCACTCATGTCGAAACCGATGTTGGTTACGCTGCCGTTGGTGCTGCTGTTGATCGACTGGTGGCCGCTGGAGAGAATTCAATTCGGCGAACGATCAAGGCCGGGTCTCGCGCCCAGCGTGGTGCATCTTGTCGTGGAGAAAATTCCTCTGCTTGCGCTGGCCGTGGCATCGTCGGTCATTACGGTCCACGTTCAACGAATCGGGGGTGCGGTTAGTCAACTGAACTCTCTGCCGCTAGCAGTGCGTGTTGAAAACGCCATCGTGGGCTGTATGCAATATCTCAGCCGCACCATCTGGCCGGTAGATTTGAGCTTTCTTTATCCGCATTCGCTGTCACGTATTCCCTTGGATCGCGTTGTCCCCGCCGCCGCATTGCTGACTGTCGCATCGATCGTGGCAATCGTTGTTGCCCGTCGTCTACGTTATGTGCCGGCTGGCTGGTTCTGGTTTATTGGCTCTCTGGTTCCCACGCTAGGTTTCGTGCAAGTTGGGCTTCAAGCCACCGCCGATCGGTATACGTATTGGCCACACATCGGTCTTGCAATACTCATCGCCTGGGCTGCCGCGGGCATTGCGACACGCCTGCGGTTGCCACTGGTGTTTCGCATCGCCGCCGGTGTCGCCGTTCTCGGGGCGCTATCGATTACAACGTGGCGTCAAGTTGATGTATGGCACGATACGTTCACCTTGACGAGACATGCCTTGGATGTCGATCCGAATAACTCCATCGCCATGACCGTGCGAGGGCAAGCGCTGGCTGCCGACGGGCGTTACGATGAGGCCATTACGATGTATCAAACTGCGCTCGCCACGCAGACGCCGCTCGCGGAGGCGCATGCCGCGGAGACGAAGACCCTGCTCTCGGCGGCATTGTTGAGCGTCGGAAATGCCGACGATGCGGGACACTTCGCGGAGGAGGCTGTTGCTGAAAAACCGGAACTGGCCATGGCCCATCTGGCATTGGGCAGGGCGCTGGCGCAGCAAGATCGATGGGACGAAGCACGAACAGCCTTGGAAGAGTCGCTGCGGATCAATCCGCTGTCGGCCGCCGCGCATAGCGATTTA
>CAZNXE010000165.1:0-4941 GCA_964576465.1 uncultured Planctomycetaceae bacterium | reverse complement strand
CATCGAACAGGGAGAATTCCCGGCGGCCATCGAACACAGCCGCCAGGCAATAGGCCTGTCGAACAACCTGGTGGCGGCGCACTATAATTTAGGAAGGGAACTGGCGGCCACGGGCGATATTCCGTTAGCGGTCGAACACCTGCGAGCTGGATTGCGTGAAGGACCGCAATGGCCCCTGGTGGCCCGCGAATTGGCGTGGATTCATGCGACGTGTGCCTTGCCATCGTTTCGTGACGCCGCCGAGGCCGTGCGTTTAGCAAAGGAAGCCGACCGTAGGACGCGGCATCGAATGCCGAAGTTTCTTGATACGCTGGCCGCCGCCCATGCCGAAGCAGGGCAGTGGCTGGAGGCGGTTGATACTGCCGAACTTGCCATCCGCATGGCGATTGACCAAGAGCAAACCGATGGTCTCGCGGCCATGCGAAAGCGACTGACGTTTTATCGCGAACAACGTCCGTGGCGCGAACCGATCAAGCGGTGAAGAAGTAGCCGCCCGACTCGAATCCAGTAATCACGTGCAACCAATCGTCGAACCACCGCCGATGCAACGATCCACAGCCGAAGGCGCCGCTGCAAAGACCGTCCGCACGTCGCGTGCGTCGATTTGGCGAAAGCGTTTCGCGTGGGGCGGGGCGTTCCTGGGCGTTTGGCTTGCCATCTGCCTGTGGCGAAGTCCAATCATTGCCGAACCGCCCTACTGGGACTCGGCCATGGGTCTGTTCGTTGAGGCCAACTATCTGGTTGAGACCGATTTCAGCTACCATCGTTTGGTCTATGAAGAGAAACGATTCCTCGACGGAGGACCGGCGGTTTACGTTACCAGCATCATGCCCACGCTGCTGGCGATGGTGATGAAAGTGGCCCCCTCGACGAAAGCGGTTTTCGTCATTGGTCATCTCTTCACCTTTGCCTGTGCGGCGGCAGTGGCGGTGCTTGCTTTCGGCCTGCTATATCGCCACACGGGAACGATGGGTGCCGCATTGATTGCGACGGCCATCATTACAACGCCAGTGTTCGCGGTGCAGATCGATATGATCGGGATGGATTTACCGTTGGCTGCCATGGGGCTGGTCGTCGCAGGCTATCTCTCAAAACGGCGTTATGTGACCGCAGGGGCGGCGGCGATGTTTGCCTTTGCGATCAAGCTCAGCGGCGCCGTATTAACGGCCTCCACGGCATGTTTTTTTCTCGTGCTGCTGATATTCGCCCGCTGGAAGTCACCGGCTGCCACGCAGCGTCGCATGTGGATCGGCGCTGGAGTGGCCCTGCTGTTAATCGCCTTGCAATTACTCTCGGCCAACTGGCGCTCCAGCCTTCCCACCGCTGAAAGCGATGACTGGGATACCGCAAACGCGCAAGGCTGGAAAAGCCTCGCCCCGGTGCTCGAAGGCTGCCCTGAAGTCGTCGTTGTGGCCGTGATTACGGCCCTTCTGTCGATGGTGACCGTTGCAGTGTGGTTGTTTGTTCGCTATCGCGCGGCGAGGCTAGTGCGCAATCAATCTTTAGTTGTGGGGTTGGGTGCCACTGGCTCTGCCAGTGCCCGCATTCCGCATCGATCAGGCTCTGGCACTGGCAGAGCCAGTGGCACCCCAAGTCTTGGACCTGAAGCCGCACTTGGTGAAAGTGTGACACTTCATGCCAAGGCTATTCAAGACGCGATTGTCAGGCACCCGCTTCCGCTGTTCGCTTGGATCGTCATCGTCGGAACACTCACCGGCGTGATGTTGACCTACACCATCCCGCGCTACCTGGTTCTGCCGATTCCCTTGCTTTACGCGACGTGCGGACTGTTGCTGTTCGCGCGAAGGCGGCTTCGACCGCTGGCCGGGCTGCTGGTGGCAGCGCTCATCGTGTTCAATGTTGCCAACACCAGCGGACGATTTCTGCCACCGGTGGCCGTGGTTGGAACCGATTCGGAATACGATCGTCGCACGGGGGCCCTGCTAGAACGAAGTCGTGAGTACCTGGGCGATCATCGCGACAACCTACGGGTCATTGAACTGATTCAACGAGACTACCCCGACCGCGCGATCGTGGCCGGCAATCCGTTTTCGTACTTTCTGTCCTTGCCGCGTCTCGGCTATGTTGAGGAGCCACGGCATGGCTATACGCCCAATACCTTCTCGAACGAGCATTTCGTACCCCTGGAAGAAATTCTGGAGAACCCTCCGTCGAGTGTGATTGTCATCCGTCCCACGAATCGCTTCCTCGCTCTCGGCAGCGCGATGCTTCCGCCGCCGGAAGAGCACTTAGATGAAGTCTTGCTCGAACTAGGCGACGACCAGTCATTGATCGTCTACCTCCGCCGCTGGCCACACGATCTCTCTCCAGAGCAACTTCGCTGGCGAACCATGCAGTGGTTGTGGCCGGCGCAAGCGAATGTGGAGCTGGCGCGGAAGCACATCGACGTGGGGAATCTGGTGGCGGCCAAGCGAGAACTGCTTTTGGCCGTGGAAATCTCGCCTAAGTACGCCGACGCACATCATGAATTGGGCGTTCTCTATTCCCGCCTCGAACAGCTCGATCTGGCGGAGCAGGAGTTCCTCGAGGCAGCGCGTTTGGACCCGGGGCGCGCAAAGTCGTTCTATCAACTTGGAATGGTTCAATGGAAGCTCGACAAGCAAGACCTTGCCGTGGCCAACTTTCAGCATGCGATCGACGCTGAGCCCAATTTCGTTCCGGCACAATTGCAACTGGCGCTGATCGATCGACATCAGGGTCGCTGGTCGAAGGCCGCCGCGCGATATCGCGACATCATCGAGTCATCGCCCCCGCAGCGTCATGCGATCGCTGCCGCCAACGCGCTGGCACGTGTGCTGGCGACCGCGACCGACGAGGCCATCCGCAATCCCCAAGAAGCCATTGAATGGGCCGAATGGGCGTGCCGCTCGACGAACT
Source organism: uncultured Planctomycetaceae bacterium (assembly GCA_964576465.1). Lineage (GTDB taxonomy): Bacteria > Planctomycetota > Planctomycetia > Pirellulales > JAEUIK01 > CAZNXE01. The sequence continues at coordinate 2,043 of CAZNXE010000165.1, read as the reverse complement.
TCGAGAATCGCGAGTGCCTTGAGACCCTAGCCATCGCTTATCATGCTGCCGGACGAACGGATGAAGAGCAGCAAATAAGGGACCGGCTTCAAGAGGCCCTACGCTGATGTAGCGTCACTCGCTAAAACAAACCTTGCCCGATCATGTCGAATTCAGAATCGTGGTCAATCAATATCAAACGAGACGAACCAGCGGAACAATCAGCATGGCAGACGTGGGAGGAAGATTTACTCGCCTGTGGGGTGGACGAATTGGTCTGCGGAAGTTTCAAGAGAGCCGCGACGGGGGACCGCGTTTGTTGGCCTTTCCCTATGCCGGAGGGCAGTCGTTGGCGTTCCGCACGTTGGCCAAGGAACTGCCCGATGCATGGGGAGTGTGGGCCATCGACCCACCCGGTCACGGTTGGAGCGGCGGACCTCCGCTGGACGACATTTCGGACATGGTCGATGCCTATCTAGAACATCTTCCGAAAGAGTTGCTGGCTGACACTATCCTAATGGGCCACAGTCTCGGCGGCTGCTTGGTGTTTGCCCTGGCACAACGCATGAAGGATTTGGGCATCGAACCCAAGGCCCTCATTCTTAGTGGCACGCGGCCACCGCATCGCAAAGATGAATACGAATCGTTTCACTCCATGGACGATCAACGCCTGCTAGATGTCTTGATTCAAATCGGCGGCATCCCCGCCGATTGGGCAAACGATCCCGAGGTGTTCAACCATTTCAAAGAGGCGTTGCGGGCCGACTTTCGCGCGTTTGAAAACTTCGACATCAGCCGTCCCTTGGAAGGCATGGATGTATTCGTGATTGGCGGCCTGGAAGATGTCGTGTGCCGCCCGGAACATGTCTTCGAATGGTCGCAATTCTGTCCCGGCTGCCGTGTGGATTTCGTGAGCGGCGAACACATGTTCATTCAAACCAACGCCACGATGGTTGCCCGGCGTATCCGCGCGTTTGTTGAAGGGCTTTCTTCGTCAACAGCCCCCGGAGCGGACATATGAACGACGACCATACCCCCATGCCGCCCAGTGCGTTGCCTGTCGATGAGGCGCACATTTGGTTTACCCGGCAGGAGTCGATTCGCGGGGCTGATCAAATCGACCGCTATGTCGCCATGCTCTCTGACGATGAGCGAACGCAGTGGCAACGTTTTCGGTTTGAAAAACATCGGCATACGTATCTTGTCGCCCATGCCCTGGTGCGAGCGAGTTTGTCACGCTATTGCGACGTCGAACCATCGGCCTGGCAATTCACTCGCAACAATTATGGACGGCCAGACATCTCGCTGCCGGAGGTGTGGCGACCGCTGCGGTTCAATCTTTCGCACACCACGGGCATGGTCGCCGTGATTGTCACGTGGGATCGTGAGGTAGGCGTCGACGTGGAATGGATCGACCGACCGAATGTCGGTGCCAACATTGCTAATCGCTACTTTTCAGCGGACGAAGTTCGCGATCTACATGCGCAGCCGGAGAACGTTCAGCAGCGATCGTTCTTCAATTACTGGACGTTAAAAGAGGCATACATCAAAGCACGAGGCATGGGGCTTTCGATCCCGTTGGACCAATTTTCGTTTCGCCTGCGAAGTGCCGAACCGATCAGCATTTCCTTCGCGCCAGAGCTGATCGACGACCCGGCCACATGGTACTTCGAGCGACACACCCCTTCAGATAGCCACACCATGTCGCTGGCACTGCGGCGTGCCAAGGATGAACCCCTGCGAGTTATCATCCGAGAGACCACCCCGTGATTATTCCGACCCGCTAGCCGGAGATTGCGTATTTCCCTGGGTGGCACCGGTTCTTTGAACCGGTGGGGCGAAGCCTGACGTGCTCAAAGGAGTTCTCGCAATGACGGACTTTTTGTGCGCCGCTTTTGTATCCTCACATTTCGTTTTCTGTTCGTCATGCCGTTGTGTCGTTGTGGTTCCTTTCTACGGCGTGGCTCTAAGTTTACCACGACGACACAGCGACACGACGAACAAAAACCACCTACATCACCAACCCCAACTTCCCCGAAAATAACAACAGATTGAGCAGTCCAG
>CAZNXE010000164.1:0-12605 GCA_964576465.1 uncultured Planctomycetaceae bacterium | reverse complement strand
TTGGCGAACCGTCGACGGCGACGATTGGGTGCCCGTCACCCGCAACGGGTTCGGCAACCCGTTTAACTGGGGGATTCGCACCATCGTCTCGTCGCCCTACGGCTTGTTCGTGGGCACGGCCAATCCCTTCGGTCCGAAGGTGGCCGTGCAAGGGCCTAGCGGATGGCGGTTCGAATACAACCCGGGCGGGGGCGTCGAAGTTTGGCATGGTGCGTTCGAGAATGCCGGACCTCAGGACACCATCGACCAGCGATTGCCCTTGTCGGTCGTCACTGACAGTGCTGGGGAGGGAACTCCCATGCCACACGACTCCGCTCTCGGCTTACCCGAACTGAGCGCGGTTCAAACGCCGGCAATCGATATTGGCCTGCCCACCAGCGACGATCTGCTGTCGTCGCTGTGGAGCGAGGCATTCGCTCACGAATCATCGTCCAAACCCCAGCACTCCATCGGCACCTGGAAGCATCATCCCAAAGACACATCCCAGCTAGATCCGCTGTTGGCGTTAGCGCATTCCAATCCACACCTCACCGGCAGCGATCGCGAACTCGCCCACGATGTCGCGGAATACTTCCGCGGCACAACCATGCGAACCGTGGGGTACTGGCGCAACCGTTCGGCAACCCCGGCAGAGGCTTGCCAAGCGCTCGTCGAAGAGCTGCTGTGGCTGTTACCCGAGGAAACTCGTCAGGCTTCAGGACAACTGCTGGTTGTTGGCAGTGGATCAACGGAAATCGAACGTCAATTGGCCACGCGATGCCCGTCGATGTCCACCACCACGCTGCCAGAGTTGATCGCGGCGGAGGCCCCGGCGAAGAAGAGCCCGGGCCCCGAAAAAGTCGGCCAGCGCAACGGGAATAGCCCTGCCCACACCCGCTTCGACGTGATACTCTGGCTCGAAGGACCGTTGGTTGCCGAGCAAGGCCGGGCGCTGCGGAAGATCACCGCGATGCTCGCCCCCGGCGGATACCTCGTGGCAGCCGACCTGATCGACTCCTTGTACGATGGCGACGGCAAACCACTTGGCTCCCGGCCGAAGGAATTGATCGACGGTTACACACGGCAACTCGAGTCGGCTGGATTGGTCGATGTCGAGACGTTCGACATCACGCGCCTCGGCTGGACCAGATTTTGCAGACACAGCCGGCTGTTCCTGGCAGCCCGATTCCTACACCACCAGATAGACGTCGATCGCTTTCACGCCATCTCCGAGGCATTGCCCGGTGGGCGTCTGACGGTCGCCGCCCAGATACTCGTCAGGGCACGGCGTCACCCATCCGCAAGAACGCGCATCGATACTGAAACATAGAACCTTAAGAAAAACAACGACGTAACACTCTCCCCTAAACCGGAGAAGAACCCTTGGCGAGGAAACCGTGCAAACGCAAACCATCCTGACTGATCTCACCGACATCCTGAAAGACCTGACCGCCGACTGGGACACTTCCCACGACGACGATATCGGCCCTGCAACGAAACTCATCGGCGACCTGAACTTTGAGTCGATCGATGTCGTGCAGTTGATCACCGCCATCGAAGAGCACTTCAGTCGCCGCGATCTTCCCTTTGAACAACTGCTGATGAAAGAGGGGCAGTATGTCGACGAAGTCAGCGTCGGCGAAATGGTCGACTTTCTCGCAAAACATCTCGGCTGACGACGCGCTTGAAACGTTGTCGTCACGCTTTTATCCCACATCCATCTACCAAGCGATGCCATAACCGAAGGGCACGTCCATGCAACGCACACTTCTGATTGGACTAGACGGCGCGACGTTCAAAGTTCTGGACCCGCTCATCGAGCAAGGACACCTGCCGCACCTGGCCGCCTTGATGTCGCGTGGGGTTCGGGCCGAATTACTGTCGACTCCCCATCCACTGACACCTCCGGCCTGGACCACCTTGATGACCGGGCGTCTCCCCGGCCATCACGGGATCTTCGACTTCTTGCGTTCGGAGATTCGCCCCGGCGGCGCGTTCTTTACCCTCAACGACTTTCGCGACATCCGCTGCGAAACCATCTGGTCGATTGTCAGTCGGGCGGGCGGGCAAATCACCTCGCTCAACTTCCCGCTGATGGCCCCGCCCCCAAAGATCAACGGATCGATCATTCCGGGCCTTCTCTCATGGCGTCACTTGCGGCGAAACGTTCATCCCCCGGAGTTGTACGACGAGTTGAAGGCGCTGCCAGGGTTCAGCGCGAACGAAATCTCTTGGGACTTCGAGCACGAGAAGAAGGCGATGCAGATCATCGCCGACGACGAACTCGAATCGTGGGTTCGCTTTCACGTGGTCCGCGAGAAACACTGGTTCGACATCACCAGGCACCTCATGAAGAGTCGCCCTGCCGACCTGACGGCAGTCATGTTCGACGGCGTCGACAAGCTGCAACACAGTTGCTGGCGGTTCCTCGATGAGGCGTATCTGTCGGACACACCGTCGGCGCTAGAGCAATCGATGCGTGAACTATGTCTCACCTACTTCCGTGAGCTTGACGGATTCATCGGCGACTTGGTCACGCTGGCTGGCGAAGACGCCCGGGTGTTCATCGCTTCGGATCACGGTTTTGGCCCGACTGAAACAGTGCTGCGAATCAATAAGTGGCTCGAAAGCCTTGGCCACCTGAAGTGGCAAGCAGCCGGGGCCGAAAAACCGAAGGCCAGTCACTTCGTGGCACTGGATTGGGAGAACACGGTCGCTTATGCGCCCAGTGGCGCAACCAACGGCATTCACATTCGTGTTGCCCAGCAGCCGGGCGAAGTTGGCGTGCCGGCCGAGCAATATGCCCAATTCCGAGATCGGCTTAGCGAGCAACTGCGAGAACTCAAACATCCCCAAACAGGCGAGCCGCTGGTGAAGGAAGTGATGACGTTCGAGCAAGCCTATCCCGGCGCCGAACAGGGCCAGGCGCCCGATCTAACATTGGTGCTCTTCGATCATGGGTTCTTTTCCGTGCTCGACGCCGAACCGATGATCTGGCAGCGACCCGAAGTAGCAGGAACCCATGCCCCCGAAGGTGTCTTTGCCGCCTGTGGGCCAGGGATTGCTCAGGGCCAGCAGTTGCCACAACAGACGATTCTGGATGTCGCCGCAACGCTGCTACACAGCCTGGGGCTCCCCATTCCCGAAGACTTTGAAAGCCGCGTGATGACCGATGTCTTTGAGGCAGACACACTCGCCGCCCAGCCAGTTCTCTCCGGACCGGCAACGGTTCCCCCGGGTGGTTCTTCCACGGACACCACGGACAAAGCAACCGATGAGGAAGAGGCAGACAGTGAGGAAAAGATCCTAGAGCGGCTCCGAGCACTTGGTTACGTCGAGTAGGTAGATGCTTCGACCTTGCCGCCGGATTGATGCCGGTAACAGTCGCTCGCAATCGATATAAATCTCCGAGGCACTCGTCCCATGCCCACCGCATCTGTCAACGGTGTGCAGCTCAGTTACCGTCAAGTCTTGCCCAATGCCCTGGCGAAGCGCCTTGGGGATGTGGTTCTCGTGCATGGCCTCGCGGCGAATCAAGCTTTCTGGAATCTCGAACTCGTCAGCTCGCTGGCGAAAGAATACCGTGTCACATCGTTCGACCTTCGCGGGCACGGCTACAGTTCGCGTCCAGCAACGGGCTATTCTCCAAGTGACATGGCCATCGACCTACGGGAGTTGATGGACCATCTCAACATCGACACGGCCCACATCGTGGGACACAGCTACGGCGGTCTGATCTCGCTGCGACTGGCAATCGATCATCCGCGACGAATACGTTCGCTGACGCTTGCCGACACGCGTTTACGGGCGATCGCGCCACGGCAAATCTTGCCAACCCAGGCCGACTGGCCTCAACTACGGGCGCGACTAGCACGCTGCGGTGTCAAGCTGAAAGATGACGAGCCAGAGATTGGAATGCAATTACTAGAGGCAATCGCCGCGCCTCGTTGGGCACCAGCCCGAGAGCGACTCTCGACCGCGGGCGCGTTCGTCCCCTTCGCCGCCCGATCTGGCGGCGATAATCGCTCGGCCAAGCGTTGGCTGCGGCTCTTGTGCGAAACTACGGCCCGAGACGACTTTCTCAGCGATGGTCGTCTCATTCCCAAGGCGGTCGCCAGCGTGAAATTTCCTGTATTGCTAGCCTACGGCCAACGTTCGCCTCATCTGGCCAGTTGTCGGCGGCTTGCAGAACTCGTGCCACACAGTCAAACCGCGATCATCCACGGCGGCGGGCACTTCCACCCTGCCAGTCGTGCCGAAGCCTTCGCAAGACATTTGGCCGACTTCCTTGGACAAACCGATCGAGACAGCGACAATACATCGCAGGCAATACCACCCGCGAAGAACCATTTCCAACAGGATGCTCCCCGATGAAAATCAAACAGATCATCGGAGTCATGGTCATGCTTGTCTCGATCGGCATCGTGTTACTGTGTTTACTTTACATCCAAGGATCAATCCGTCTGGCGCAGGGAGACTCCAACGTGAGTAGTGATGGCGAACGCACCCTTTCTCATGGTGGATATGAACGCCGATATCTTGTTCACTTGCCCCCCAGTTACGATGGCCGCCAGCCGCTTCCGGTGGTGCTTGCCTTTCACGGCGGTGGAGGGAACGCCGAAGTGCAGCGCACCCAAAGCCAGATGAACGCCGTGGCCGACAAGCATGGCTTCATTGTTGTCTATCCCGACGGCACGGGCCGCTTGCGGCTGCTCACGTGGAACGCAGGCACCTGCTGCGGGTATGCCGTTCGCAAAGGAGTCGACGATGTCGGTTTCGTGAGCGCCTTGATCGACGACGTGGCCCGCATCTACAGCATCGATGAGAAGCGTGTTTATGCCACCGGGCTGAGCAACGGGGGGATGCTGTGCTATCGGCTGGCGTGCGAATTATCCGATCGCATCGCCGCCATCGCTCCGATTTCGGCCGGAATGAGCGTCGATGGCCCTCGTCCGAAACGGCAGATTCCCATCCTGCACATCCATGGCCTGAAAGACAACAACGTTCTCTTTGAAGGCGGAGTCGGCAGCAACCAGTTCCAACCCGAACCACATCGCTCGAACGCGGAGACGCTCGGCTTCTTCATCAATGCATACGGTTATGCAAATCAGCCAATCGAGGTTCAAAAAGGGGCGGACTATATCTTTGAGCGATACGGTCCGCCGCCAGGGCAACCGGGCCCCCCCATCCTGCTCTACAAATTGCCCGAAGGCGGACACAACTGGCCCGGCGGGATCGACACAACCGGCAAGCGCTGGAACACCGGAAAGATGATCGAAACCTTTCCGGCAAGCACCGTCATTTGGCAATTCTTTGAACAGTTCACACTCGATGGCCCGGTTGCGAGACCGCAATAGCCCTCTTCTTGGTCTGCAAACGACACGTTCGGCGACCCGCGAGTCGTCTCTTCGATCTATAATCGAATAGGCTTGTCTCCCATGCTTCGGTGGGCGGCTCCAGACCTGGACTCAGTCCGACCCCTTCCGCGCTAGCGGAAGACATCTCCAAGCACCACGAACCAACCCTATGTCCGAACTCATCCCACGCCTACGATCACTCGGCAGCACGTCTGCCGCGATGTTGACGTTGGCCAATGGCCTGTTCGAGAGTGGTCGCCACGGAGAAGCCCTGGAACAAATTGAGCTTGTGCTGAAGGACAATCCCGACCTGGCCATTGCCCACTTCTTAAAGGGCTTGGTTCTCACGCGGCTGTCCGACTTTGCCGCGGCGGTCGAATGTCTTGAAAACACTGTGCGCCTGGATCAAGAGTTCGTTGGTGCCTGGCTCGGCTTGGCCTATATCCGCATCGAGTTGGGGATGATGGACGAAGCCCTCGACGCCGTACTGCATGGTTTGCAAATCGACCCGAAGCATGCCAACGGACATCTACTACACGGCAATGTTCTCTCTCGCCTGGAGCGGCTGGAAGAGTCGGTCGAGGCCTATCGGGCAGCCATCAAATACAACCCCCAACTCATGATGGCCCACTATCGCCTAGGTTACCTCTTGAACGAACTGGGGCGAACCGAGGAAGCGGTCTCGCAACTAATCACCTCACAGAGACTGAACCCGCGTGACGTGGCCAGCCGGCTAACGCTGGGCGATGTCTTTCGCTCACAAGGTAATATCGACGAAGCAATCGACCAATTCAAAGTTGCCGCCACGTTGGCGCCACTTCAAGGTGAAGCGCATTCTCGCATTGGTGACACCCTGGACGAGTTGGGAAAGCGTCGAGAGGCGATCTCGGCCTATCGCATCGCCATCAGACGCGATGCCCGACATCTAGGCTCCTTCCTCAGCCTCGCCCGTATCTATTTGGAAGAGCACTGCCCCGCTGAAGCGCTTGCCATGGCAAAGGCCGCCATCGAGATCGACGCTCGACTGCCGGCCGCTCAAGAATTACTCGAACAGGCAACCAAGGCCCAAGACATGGCCGCTGGCACGGACTTGAAAGATCCCGACGATTCCACGATCGACTGAGGTCGTTAGCATCTCCACGGCTGCTTATCACGGTCCGGCGCGGGACTCGTCGATCAGCCGGAAGTCGTCACTTGGCGGATGCCAACGTCAATCGCCTCCGCGATGCGGTCGATTTCTTCGAGCGTGGTGCTCAACGGAGGCATCATCACCACGACATTGCCCAACGGTCGAATCAGAACGCCGTGTTTCAACGCAATGTCACACACACGCTGACCTCGACGTTCTGCCCAGGGATAAGGTTCCCGCGTCGCGCGATCGGCCACCAGCTCAATCCCGGCGATCAAACCGCATTGACGCACATCGCCCACATGCGGCAGTCCAGCCCATCGCTGTAAGTGAGATTGCAGCCGCTCGATCTTGGGCGCGAGTTGTTCGAGAGTTTGCTCTTCCTCGAACACCTCCAGCGAGGCGAGTGCCACCGCGGCAGCCAGTGGGTTTCCGCCATAGGAATGGCCATGAAAGAACTGCTTCGATTCGGCAGGCGTACCCAAGAAGGCATTCCACACTTCGTCGGTCGTCAGCGTGGCGGACATCGGGAGATAGCCCCCGGTGAGCCCCTTGCCAAGGCACAGAAAATCAGGGTCGACCGCTTCTTGCTCGCAAGCAAACAAAGTTCCCGTCCGGCCGAATCCCACGGCTACTTCGTCGACGATCAACAGAATGTCGTACGTGCGAGTCAACTCGCGAATGCCCCGCAAATACCCCTTGGGATGCACAATCATGCCAGCGGCGGCTTGCATCAGCGGCTCAATCACCACTGCCGCAATCCGCGAGGCGTGTTCCCTGAGCAACGCCTCGAATTGATCGAGATAGTAGCCACACGCATTCTCCGCTGAAACTCCCTCTGGAAGTCGATACATCGTGGGCGTGGGAACCCGTAGGGTCTCGAACAGCAGCGGTGCGAACATGGTGTGAAATCGCTCGACGCCGCCAACACTCACGCTCCCCAGCGTGTCGCCGTGATACGCATCGTCCAAAGACACGTACACGGTTTTTTCCGATCGCGGATCCTCCCGCTGCCGCCAATACTGAAACGCCATCTTCAGTGCCACCTCGACAGCCGATGATCCGTCACTCGAAAAGAAGACGTGCCGCAACGACTCCGGCGTCAATTCAACCAGTCGCCGGGCCAGGCGAATCGTCGTCGGGTTCGATGCCCCCAACGAAGTCGTATGGGCCACCTTGTCGAGCTGCGCTCGCAGGGCCGCATCGAGTTTCGGATGTCGATGACCATGCACGTTACACCACAGACTGCTCACGCCGTCGAGATACTCGTGCCCATCGATGTCGACTAACATTCGATCGTGAGCACTGGCAATCACAAACGGCTCGTAAGCGGCCATCTGCGTAAAGGCATGCCAAACGTGCTCCCGGTCCCAGCGTTCCAGTTCCTGGCGTGTCGGTTTCGGTCGTTCAGTCATCAGAATCGCGATCGTAGGCAGAAGGTTATGGCAACGACCTGACATGATGACGCATTGGCCAAGCAGGCGAAAGGAGCCGTTTACCCGCGGACGATTCTCGCGTTGGGATGGATCGAGAAGATCAGCCCAGCATGATGAGCGGCTCGCTCGCCGGCTTCTATCTTTGCGACCACCGACCGTACGGGTCAACGTCGCAAGATACCCACCCCGGCATCAGCCACATCGACTCGAGCTGTCTCTGGGTCGAGCGTGGCCCAAGCCGTGACGCGACGCCCTCGTGAATCGCGAGCGACGACGCGTACCGTTACCGGCTTGTTCGATCGGCCGGGCGAATTGAGTGGCTGCCCGATTAGCTCTCCGCCGCCGGGAACACATGCATCACCGAACATCGTCGTCAATTCGTCGCCGGCGAAACACTCCGGCGAGCGCTGAAAGTCGCCCGCTCGATCATCTGGATTCTCCCAAGCGACGTGGGACAACTCCAAGGGAATGCCGTTGGACTCGCTGAGTGCGAGTTTCCATTTGCCACGGTCAGTACGGATGGTTTTTAGGTGCAACCGCGGCAACTCATCCGGCAAGCGAACCAGGGTTATTTGCAGCCGTGAACCTAGCTCCGCGGCAATGTGAATTCGTCTTGGCCCGTCTTCACCAGACGAGACGACAAAGTACCGCGATGTCGTGCCGCGAAGTTGGAACTCTTTCTCGGCGAAATCGGGATCACTCAGATTCCATGAATCGTAGCGTGGACCGGCGAGTCCCCATTTTCCCAACGGGCTGGCCAGATCGATCCGCGGCAAGTTGACACACGATTGGCTCGACGCCGAACTTTCCGACGTGTGAATCGTTCGCAGAAACAAATCGGCCGCGAATCGACGATAGAGTTCGTCAAACGGTTCGCCCGTGGCCGCTTCGAGATTGGCAATTCCGCTCCGGCTCGAATAGATCAAAGCCGGGAGCAGCCCGGTTCCGTATTGGTCGACACACCACCGAAGGAACAGATACGTACTGCCCCGGGGCCCCTCGGCCCGCCACAACCCTGCCGCTCGATAGTTCGCCACAACCAGCGGCGTTTGGTCTGGTGTTTCCAGAAAACGGGCGACGCGGTGGTCGAGGTTCGTCCAGTTGTCGCTTTCCAAATTTTCGGCCACGTGCGAGATCGCCTCGCTGAGCCACGATTCCTCTTTCGAACTCGCAAACAACAGGCCTTGATGACGCAGCCGCCCGCTGCATGAGATGGCGTGGGCGAACTCGTGCGCCAACAACGTCGCCAAATGCCGGCCAGGTCGAACGTTCGAGTTCAAGTACAACACGTCCGCATGGTTCGAGTGCGGAGCATCGAGCGTCGTATCAAGATCGTTTGGGTTGACCATCCCCCCCAACGACACCGTGCCTCCATCGAGCTGTCCGAGCCATCCGGAAATCAACACGGCAAAGGTTCCGTCACGATCGACGTCATTCGGCAAACCCAACGATTCGGCAGCCGTCGGTCGAATTGAGTTGTCGAACAGCTCGATGATCGTGTCCACGGTCTGCTGCGGAACCCGATCTTCGCGGTCGACATAGACACGAATATGCTTTCCACGACCTTGTAGTTCTGAGTCGATTTGTCGATACGCTGCGGGGTTTTCAGTCGAGCTACCGCCAACATGCAGCCAGAATGTGCGCCGTTTCGCTTCTTGCGAAGTGAATGCCACCGGCGTGGGGAGCGGGGAAGTGTAGAACTCCGGATCGGACCGAAGCAGACGAGGGTTTAGGGGGGCGACTTGAAGAAAAGGGATCCGGGAGACCTCATCAACCGCTTGGACCGTCAGCGAAACACTCCGCGATTCAAGCTTGCTCGCCACATTGCTAACGACTAACAGATACTGTTCCCGGGCATCGGCAAGAGGCAAATCAAAGGTCGCCTGATTGGCCTCGGTCGCCACTGAGTAGAGTTGCCCCGGCGGCAATGGAAAACGCACACTCGGCCGCATCGTCCAATGCACCATCGCCGCCATTACCAACCCCATGGCAATCCGGGCTGCAAGCCGTCCCATGCGCCGTCCTCCCCTGTAGTCGCCATGAAGTGCCGCGAATGCGTACGCAAAGCATTCTTTGTGGATGGGTTGGGCAGTCCGCGGAAGTCGGACCGTTGCTCTTGAGGCGGGAGGGCAGACTACGTGCCCATGGAGCCAAGGGTGATCCAACCCATCACACCGAGTTTCCGGTGTACTTGGTTGGTATCGACTTTTCCGATCGTGTCACTTGCGATCGAACCACGCCAATATGTCGAACAAGTCGAATAGATATGGACCGCGCGCCCGCAAACTCAACCACACTTCGCCAGATGGAACGCGCGAAGAACGATCGCAAGTGAGTGTCGCAACTTGTCGAGGCACAGGGTCCGAATCGTTGCACACAAACGCGCACAGGATCACGCGTGCTTGCAGCTTACTGAGCGGACGTGCTAGCAATCGCCATGGATGAAGCACTTGCACGTTGAACGGCCAAGAAATGGCCCGACGGCGATCAGAGTTCTTCGGCGAGCTGAATGCAGATCTCGCGAATGCGCGTGGGATTGACGTTGGGATTCTGTTTCTTGGCTTGACCAATGAGAGCGCCGACCGCCTTGAGTTTCCCCTGCTTCAAATCGTCGACAACCCTCGGGTTCTTATCGAGCAGTTGGCGACAAAGGTCAACCAGGGTCGACTCGTCAACTTCCTCAATTCCACGAGCCTTGATCGCCTCTTCGACCGACGCGCCGGAGTCCAACATTTCGGCCAACACCTCACGCCCCCGCGTGGTGTCAAGCTTGCCAGCGACGACCATTTGAATCAGCCGTCCAAGCTCTTCCGCACTGAGGGGATAGGCATCAATCGCGATGTCTTGTTCGTTCAGGGTTCGCAGCACATATTGCTGAATCCAGTTGCCGGCAACACGTGCGTTGCCAGCGGTTTGGGCAACCTTACAGAAATATTCGACCAACATCCGCCCCTGCCCCACGATCACATCAGCATCGTAGGGAGGTAAGTCGTACTCCGCTTGCAGTCGCAATCGCAACGCCGCCGGCAATTCACCCAAGGTTTCGCGAACATTCGCGATCTGCTCGTCGGTCACGGTAACCGGCACCAGGTCTGGTTCTGGAAAGTAGCGATAGTCGCTGGACTCTTCCTTATATCGCTGCGGCCTTGTGATGTTCGCCGCGTCGTCCCAGCCGTGAGTTTGCTTGGGAACATCGCCCATCCGCTGGCCGGATTCTTGCCACACTTCGTACTGACGCGTGGCTTCGTAGGCCAGTGCCCGTTCAACCGCACGAAAGCTGTTCATGTTTTTTACTTCGACAATGGGCGTGGGAATCTTCTCGCCATCGGCATGAACGTGCAGGTTAATGTTGGCATCAACCCGAAGGCTGCCTTCCTGCATGTTGCAATCGGAGACGCCCAAGTAGGTCAGCAGCAGCTTCAACTCGGTGAGAAACAACTTCGCATCTTCCGCCGAACGAATGTCCGGCTCGGTCACGATTTCCAGAAGCGGCGTGCCCACCCGGTTCAAATCGATGCGGCTATCGGCCATTCCTGCCTGTTCATCGTGCATGCTCTTGCCGGCATCTTCTTCGAGATGCGCACGAATGATGCCGACGCGGCGAGGTTCCAGATTCTCCTTCGGGTCGACGATATCGACGTATCCGTCGTGGCTAAAGGGAAGATCGAACTGGCTAATCTGATACCCCTTGGGAAGATCGGGATAGAAATAGTTCTTGCGATCCCACTTCGTGAAATGGGCGATTTCACAATTCAATGCCATGGCGGTCCGCAGCGACAACTCGAACGCCCGACGATTCATCACGGGCAGCGAACCGGGCATGCCGATACAAACCGGACACGTCTGCGTGTTGGGCGGCGCGCCGAATTGAGCACTGCAACCGCAAAACAACTTGCTCTGGGTGTCAAGCTGCACGTGTACTTCCAGGCCGATCACAATGTCGTAGGGCGTGCTCACAGCGACGGCCTCCGCTGATGCCAGTCGGTGGCGGTCTGAAACATGTGTGCGGCCCGAAGGAGTCGTTCTTCTTCCAGCGGCGGTGCCTGAAGTTGCAGCCCAATCGGCAGCTTGTCCCGATCGAAACCACAGGGAACCGAGATACCGCAGGTGCCGGCCAAGTTTGCACTGACGGTGAACAAATCGACCAAATACATGGCCAGTGGATCGTCGACCTTCTCACCCAATTTGAACGCCGTGGTTGCCGTGATCGGGCCGGCAATCAAGTCGACTTGCTCGAAGGCCTTGTCGAAGTCCTGGCGGATGAGCCGGCGAACCTTGAGTGCCTTCAAGTAATACGCATCGTAGTAGCCCGAGCTGAGAGCATATGTGCCGAGCATGATCCGTCGCTTGACTTCGGCGCCCAAGCCTTCGGTTCTAGTGCGGCGGTACATGCTGACTAACGCATTATCATCATCGGCGGCATCCGCATCGCTCGCAGGCTCCAGTGGCTCGCTGCGATAGCCGTAATGAACCCCATCGTAACGGGCCAGATTGCTCGACGCTTCGCACGAGCTAATCACGTAGTAAGTCGCCACGCTGTACTTGCTGTGCGGAAGTTCGATCTCGGAAACCTTTGCCCCCAGCGATTCGTAAACGCTCACAGCCTCGCGAACCGCTGCGGAGATATCCTCGCCCACGCCCGAATCGAACTGCTCGGGCACGATCCCGATTCGCAGACCACTAAGCGGCTGGCCAATTCGTTGG
>CAZNXE010000163.1:0-12729 GCA_964576465.1 uncultured Planctomycetaceae bacterium | reverse complement strand
CAACGCGTTGCAAGGCCAATGGCATGGTTCGCCACATCGAGACGTTCACGCAGCCATATTCAAGCATGCTTGGTGTGTGATGTGGGCTTTTTGACCACTGATGTCGATTGGCAACATTCGCCAGCCATGCAACTTCTATCGAGATCGCTTGCCAACCGTGCAAGCTAGGTTTACATACCGCTTGCGTCTTCATCCATCTTTGTGCGAAAGGGCCGCCGTGTCTTACGTTATTACCGAACTGCTGGGCGATGGGATATCAGCCGAGCTTGCGGAGTCTGTTCGCATTTTGATCGACGCTCTGCCAGTGGACATCAAACTTGAATCAGTCGACCTGAGTCTCGCCAACCGAAAGCGCCGTGGCCGGGAGATCTTCGATGAAGCTGAAAACTCGATCCGGAAGAATCGCTACGCACTGAAATATCCGACGACGACCGACGGGGAAAGCCCCAACGCTATTCTTCGCCAGCGCTGTCGCTTTTCCGTGATCCACCGTCCCGTGACGACATTGCCGGCAGTGCCGAATAACTTTCGTCGGGAACTCGATCTGAACATCATTCGCGTGGCCCGAGGCGGTACGTACGACGACCCTGGTCGGGCGATCGGCAGCGAGGTAGCGGTGAGCTTGCGGATCGTCGAACGTCAGGTCTGCTGGGAGGCGGCCAACTATGCCTTTGCCTTGGCACGGCGACTTGGTTGCCACGTTACGAGTGGCTCGAAGCATACCATTCAAGCCGCGACCGACGGTTTGTTTGAAACGGTCGTCGATGAGGTGTCCCAGCAGTTTGACGATGTGACGCGGCAGGAAGAACTGTTCGACGCACTGTTGGCCAAGGTGATCATGTTCCCCGAACGATTCAACGTTGTGCTTGTGCTGAACGAGTACGGCGACTTTCTCAGCGACATGGCCTGCGGACTAGCCGGCTCGATGGGAATTGGGGCCAGTGCAAACTTAAGCTTCACCAACAGTGGCGAAGTCGAGCTGGCTATGTTCGACCCAGCCGGAGGCACGGCGCCGGATATTGCTGGCCAAGACATCGTAAATCCCGCCGCCATCTTTCTCGCGATGGAAATGCTGATGGCCGAACTAGGCGAACCGCGGGTCGCCGCTGCCATTCGCGCGGCCGTTGTCGAGAACCTACAACAAGGCCACACGACTCGCGATCTTGGCGGCAGCTTGTCGACAACCCAATTCAGCCATCGCGTGGCCGACTCCCTCGCCGAACACCTTGGGCTGGTGACGACGTAATCCGCGAGGCATGTTAACGGCGCAAAACTCCGGCGTCATCGACGGTACGAATCACAACAATGGGCCGCGAGCTGGCGCCATGCCAGTGGAAGGGATTCGAGTTTCCTGAAGTCCACGTCGGCGAATAGCTCGACGTATACGGCGTGCTCGATACCGTGGGACGGGAGTTTGAGATTCCAAACCACTTAGACGAGGCCAGCCGTCGTTGGCGTTGGGCGGCCCGATACTCGGCCTTTGCCCGAACGGCTGCCTGGGGGTTGTGGTACTGCCGCATGGCCTGTTCATAGAACCACATCTGAGCCGTCGGCTGTAGCTCGCTCAGCGTAATCGGTGGATTTGATTCACTGTCACCACCCATTGGCTGCTGCGCGGCCGCGGTTGTGACAAAAAACAGTGTCAGGCCTAACGTCATCATGGCTTTGCACTTCATGAGCACGACTCCCGGCGAATGCATTGGGTCATGGAACTACACACGGTCCACGGCTGCAGAGACCAAGCGGACCGGTGGTGTCATTCGGGTCATATCGTCTACACCGAATATGCACCTATATACATTCGGTCGATTCACCGGACCCAGATGAGCAGCGGTTTGAAAACGATCAATTACCGACCGGCCACGCCGGCGATAGCACGTCCGCCAAGGCTGCGATAAGCGATGGCAGAATCGTTCTTAGGCGAGCGGCGAATGAGAATATCCCAAGGAGACGCGTGAGCGAGGGAACGCAGGGTATTACCGGTTGGTCCCTCGCTCACGCGTCCCCTTGGGATTGGTACGTTCTCATGCGCCGCACGCCTTAGAGTCAATCAACACAAACTGCGAAACGTTTGACGGTTGCGAAAAATTTAACGCCGCCCAAGAGCGGACGGCGGAATCGGGAGAGATTGCCCTACGATTGCCACTTCGGGGCCTGGTTACGCGGTTAGGATGTGCCACGAGGGACAGCTAGACGTCGGCAAGCCGCATGATCGAAGCATGTATCCAAGCGATGGGCATGTCGCCCTCAAGGAATTGCTTGTAGGGCTCGTGGTTCGTGGGGTCGTCGGGAACGATCAGCACGTAGAGCAGATCGTTTTCACGCCAAACCAGCAACGAAAGACCTTGTGTGCCATAGGGCGTATTCCCTGGGCGGCCGATCGGAATATCGGAGTTCGGCCGCGCTGGCCCGATCTTTACAACAAATAATTTTGCCTTTAGCCCTCTCGGCGAAGTTAGCGAATACACCACTCCACCGCGACCGAGAAAGTCGTTCAGCGGGGCTCCCTTCGTGGCGCCGATCACGCGATCGCTAAGCCGGAACTTCTGGTAACGCGCCTTCATGCTCTCTTGGTCGATTTTGGCCGGCTGCACCCCTTTATGCTGGTCGAACCAATCCAGGGTGGCTTGATGCACGTCGTTCTTCAGCAGCGGCGGCACTGGTCGGAACCAGTTCGTCGCGACAACGGCGATCGTCGCGGCGACGGCAATTCCAATCCACAGATTCCACCCAAACGTTCGCTTCTCGCGCGTGGATGGCCGCAAATCACCGCCGTTCAAACCGTCATCCGCGACAGCCTCATCGAATGCATCGCCGCCCATTTGCGGCTGAGTTGATTCGGCCGCTTGATCCAGCTCTTGGAGAAGTCGCCCGGCAAGATCCTCGGGCACGGAAATGTCCGCCAGCTGATCGCGAATCTGTCGGTCGAACTTTTGCACCCGATCGAGCTTGTGACGATCTTCGGGATGAGCTTCCAAGTGGGCAGCCAGAAACTCGATTTCCGGCTGATTCAGATCCTCGATGTCCTCGCCCTCACGCGCCGGACGACACGCATCGATCGCGTCGCGAATGCGACGACGATACTCGGGCGATTCATCATTCGGGCGGCGGTCTTGCATCGAAACTCGCAGTGATCTCAGGGGTTCAGGTCGCTTCTTCGCGACAAAGTGCCTTGGTATTCCGACTCCAAAAGTCTGCTTCGCAGAAACCCTTTGGCGCGGGATAGGCGGCTCATCACGGTGCCGATGGCAATCCCAAGTCGATCGGCAATTTCACGATAGGAACAGTCTTCGTAGTAAAACATCAGCAAAACGAGCCGGAACTCGTCTGGCAGTAGATCAATAGTTGTTTGCAGCCGCTCTTCGTCGAACGGCCCCTCAAGCGGCATCTCCTCGGCAATTTCGTCAACGTTCATCTCCAAATTCGCCGCGGGCACCGGCTGTCGGCGGCGGAGCGATTTCGAGAAGCAGTTGCGGAGTATCGTGAACAGCCAGCTTCGTGCGGCTTCCACGTCCCGCAGTTGGTCTAGTTTGGTTTGGGCAATCAAAAATACTTGCTGCGACAGGTCTTCGGCATCGACCGCCGAACCGGCAAGCCGGTACGCATAGCGGTAGACCGACTCGTGATGGTCGGTAACAAGTTGCCGAACGTCCAATTTCATTGGTTTGGACATCTCCTGCCTTAGGTTTGGAGCCCTAATTGCCGACATTTATTCCCCAAATTCTCCAAGAACCGGAGATTTTCTCCCTTTGGGCAACTACGGGAGGGGGAGGGTGCCTATTCTCAGGGCGAGAACGCCTGACCACATATAACGCTGTGCGGCAGTAGGTTGTTCGGCCACGTGTCAAAAGATTTCAGAAAAATAGTTCTTTCCGGGAATAAATGCCAGCACCGCAGCATCTTATCTCGTGGACGGACCGGAAGCCATCCTCAGATGGCCATCCGTTATCGGCTCGGCAGGGTGCCTAGCCATGATCAATTTGGAAATGTACGACTCGTACAGAAAGGTCGTAACGATGAAGAAGCTCGCTCTTTTTGCAATGCTCTGCGTTAGCGTCATTGGTTTCAGCGTTGGTTGCAGCGATGCAGGCGGGGAAGCTGGTGGCGATGCCGCTCCGGCTGCTGATGATGCTGGCAACGGTAATGGCGACGCCGCCGCCGAGATGCCGGCCGATGGTTCGGACACCTCCGCTGAAGAGGCCCCAGCCGAAGAAGCCCCGGCCGAATAAGTCGGTTGGCAGTATTTGCTGCACAGCATTTACCGCACAATAGCTTTCAATCCAGAAAGCAAAGCCAAAGGAGAGGACGCTCAGCGAGCGGCCTCTCCTTTTCGCTTTTCGGGGGGGCGCGTGCCCTTCGCCACCCCATCAACAAGATCAACCAGTCCTAAAACCTGGCCAGATAGCACCATGCATCATTTCGTGTCATTGACGCGGCGCGTGAGCATGCTAGACTGGTAATCTGTTAAGTGCGAGACCGACACGCAAAGCCTGTGTCGTGTTCATTCAACTTCGAGACTGCGGCCACCTGGGCACTCCCCCCTGCAAGTAACTGACTTGCGTGTCCTGGCATCTTACTTTCGACCGCGACTGATTCTCTTGCATTATATCGCTGCCGGCCTACGGGTGTTATTCCCGTCCTACGATCGTGCCGAAGTCAGACGATTTGCCCCGCGCTGACAAACACGAGCTGACAGCTATCACCCAGTGACCGCTTTCCGGCGTCACACGACTCAGTCATTTTTTTGAAAGTATGCATTCTCTATGAAGTTTGATTCCCTCTCGCTCTGCGAGCCTTTACTCCGCAGCCTCCAGGCTGCAAAGCACTTTGACGCCACTCCCATCCAACAGGAAGCCATCCCCCAGATTCTCAAGGGCCGCGATATTGTTGGCTGTGCCCAAACAGGAACTGGCAAAACAGCGGCCTTCGCACTGCCAACATTGCAGAAGCTAATGGCCCCCGCGGAAGAGCCATCGGGCGCGGCCCAAAAGCGTAAACGCACGGGTCGGCGCGTCGTTCGCGCGCTCATTCTGGCACCCACGCGTGAATTGGCCGCACAAATCGGCGAAAGTTTGGCCATGTATGGCAGGTATACCGGACTGCGCCACGCAGTTATTTACGGCGGTGTGAAGCAGGGACCGCAAGTCCGCGCTTTGCAAGGAGGTGTCGACACGCTCGTTGCCACGCCGGGTCGTCTGCTTGATCTGATCGGACAAGGGTTCGTCAAACTCGGCTCCGTCGAGATCTTGATTCTCGACGAAGGCGACCAGATGCTCGACATGGGCTTCATCCACGATCTACGCAAAATCGTCTCGAACGTGCCTGCTCAACGCCAGACGCTGATGTTCTCCGCAACCATGCCGCCGGAGGTACGCCGCTTGGCGAGCCAGTGGTTGCGAAGACCGTACGAGGTGAAAGTGGCGCCAATCGCTTCAACGCCCAAACTCGTATCACAATCGGTCTACTTCGTGGAACGGAACCGTAAGGCCGCAACCCTCACGCACATTCTCCTGGAATCGGAGCGATCCAAGACACTCGTCTTTTCCCGCACCAAGCGAGGCGCTGACAAGATCGCCAAAGGTCTGCAGCGCGACGGGATTCGAGCCGTGGCGATTCATGGAGACAAGAGCCAGGCCAGGCGACAAGCGGTGATGCGTGAATTCAATTCCAAGCGCCCTCCCGTTCTGGTCGCCACCGACTTGGCCGCGCGAGGGCTCGATTTCTCGGACATCTCGCACGTCATCAATTACGACTTGCCGGAAACCCCTGAGACCTACGTTCACCGAATTGGTCGCACAGCACGGGCAGGAGCCTCGGGGCAGGCTGTCTCGTTTTGCGGCGGCGATGAGCGGCACCGCCTTCGCATGATTGAAAAACTGACCGGACATTCTGTCTCCGTGGAGAAGTTGCCTGTTCTCCAGAGCAATCCACGATCGTCTGCTAGCTCGCCAAAAAATGGTCAAAAGGGCGGCGGCGATGCGGAAACGAGTGTCCCGAACAAGGACCACCAGGACGCCGTTGGAGGCGATAAGAAACAACCGTCGAAACGACGCGTTCGAGGCAAATCACGACCACCGCGAGCAGGCACCTCCGGTTCGTCGAATGGCTCAAAACGGCGAAAATATGACAACGTGGCACACGGCAAGCGAAACGGACAGCCGCGCACCGCTAGCAGCCGCTGAGCCGCGTTGCTAGGGTAGAGGTGTCGCCTCTTGGTTCACACGTCATTTATTGTTTGCATTGATCCGCACCATGGATCGATGCAGACCGAACGAAACCTTACGCAGGAGAGAGCTTTGTTGACCTCACCCGAAAAAGCGGCCTTGCGTACCTTCCAACAGTATTTGGTAACACCGGGAAAAATGTTGTGTTTTTTCGGCCCCAATCTGGAGAAGCACGAAGCGGCGCTCGAGGAATTGACGGAAAAGGATTATCTAGTCAAAGAGCAATTCAAGGGAGCCTACTCTCTAACTCACGCCGGCATCGAAGCCATGAGAGCCTGCGACGATTTAACTAACAAGGTGCGGTAGCCTGACCTGAAAGATCGGGCCAATCACGAGTGTGAATTCGTCACATCTCACGGAATCGTCGACTCGATTGATCTTTGCCTTGACAGACGAACTCTAATGCACTGCCCATCGTGAATGGATGAGTTGGGTGCCACTGCTGGCTTGTCCAGCAGTGTGAAATCCAACGGTTGGACAGGCCGCCTGTGTCACCCTCGATACAGATCAAATAGAGCAACTACGCCAAGCGGCTTCGGAACATCGCGGAACCATCACCGCCCTTTTTTTGGTCGCGGCACGCGCGTACCACCTTTTCCGCGGCGGCCACGACCCTTTTTTTCGGCGGTTGCTTTCTCGGTCTTCACTTCGCTGAGGGCCTTGCCGATCGAATCTTTCATCTGTTCGATTCGATCGCGAAGCGCGGCGGCGCGTTCAAATTCCAGCGCGTCGGCCGCGGCCAGCATCTCTGCTTCTAGT
The DNA here is from genome assembly GCA_964576465.1 of uncultured Planctomycetaceae bacterium. Lineage (GTDB taxonomy): Bacteria > Planctomycetota > Planctomycetia > Pirellulales > JAEUIK01 > CAZNXE01. Next base: position 5,746 of record CAZNXE010000163.1, on the reverse strand, counting down.
TCCGTGAGATACTCTTCGGTGACGTACTGCGTTTCGTCGGTACGCCCCACCGCCGCATTCGCGCTGACATGGGCTGCCGCCTCGGATTCAATCCCCATGCGGATGCTCTTGCGAATCGTCTCGGGCGTAATGCCATGCTGCTTGTTGTACTCATCCTGCAACTGACGTCGCCGCGCGGTCTCGTCGATGGCGCGTTGCATCGATTTCGTGACCTTGTCGCCATAGAGAATCACCTTGGCGTTCACGTGCCGCGCGGCTCGGCCGATGGTTTGCATCAACGAAGTTTCGCTCCGCAAGAACCCTTCCTTGTCGGCATCGAGAATGGCGACCATTGAGACCTCGGGTAGATCAAGACCTTCGCGCAGCAGGTTCACGCCCACGAGTGCTTCAAAGTGCCCTTCGCGAAGCAGACGCAACAACTCGACACGCTCGAATGCATCAAGCTCGCTATGCAGCCACTTGCACCGAATTCCTTGCTCGTTGAGATAGAACGACAGATCCTCGGCCAACCGCTTGGTCAACGTGGTGACCAATACCCGTTCGCCGACGGCCGAACGCTTGCGAATTTCTTCAAGCAAGTGCGGCACTTGCCCTCGGGCAGGGCTGAGTTCAATCTCCGGATCGAGCAACCCGGTTGGCCGGATGACTTGCTCGACTACCTCGCCCCCGGTCGCTTTCAACTCATAGGGACCGGGGGTTGCCGATACATAGATAACCTGCTTGACCTTGTCCTCCCACTCGTCGAATTTGAGCGGGCGATTATCAAGCGCGCATGGCAAGCGAAACCCGTGATCGACGAGCGTTCGCTTGCGACTGTAATCACCGGCGTACATTCCCCCGACCTGCGGAATCGAAACGTGCGACTCGTCGACGAACAACAAAAAGTCGTCGGGAAAGAAGCTGAACAACGTATCGGGCATCGAACCGACGGGGCGGCCACTTAGCGGACGACTGTAGTTCTCGACACCCGGGCAGTAGCCAACTTCTTCGAGCATCTCGATATCAAACCGCGTCCGTGCGGCAAGACGTTGGGCTTCGAGCAGCTTGCCATGTTCCTTGAAGAATTCCAGTTGTTCGTCAAGCTCCTCGCGGATGCTCGCAACGGCGGCCGAGATGCGATCTTCCGACATCACAAAATGCTTGGCAGGGTAGATGAACAGCTCGTCGGTTTTCCGGATCACTTCGCCGCTGGTCGGATTGATCAGCGATAACTGTTCAATCTCGTCACCCCACAGCTCGATCCGCAGGCCAAACTCTTCGTACGCGGGCCACACCTCGACGCAGTCGCCGCGCACGCGAAACTTCCCTCGTGAGAAATCAACGTCGTTCCGTTGGTAGTGAATATCGACCAAATTCCGCAGCACATCGTCACGATCAATCGTTCCACCAACCTTGAGTGCGACCATCATCGACCGGTAGTCATCCGGTGATCCGAGGCCATAGATGCAAGAAACACTTGCGATAATGATCACGTCGCGCCGGCTCACCAACGCGCTGGTCGTGGCCAAGCGAAGCCGATCGATCTCTTCGTTGATCGAGGCATCTTTTTCAATGTAGATGTCCCGCTGCGGAATGTAGGCCTCGGGCTGATAATAATCGTAGTAGCTGACAAAGTAGCAAACGGCGTTTTCGGGAAAGAACTCGCGAAACTCCCCGTACAACTGTGCCGCCAACGTCTTGTTGTGCGACATCACCAGCGTCGGGCGCTGGACGTTCTGAATGATGTTCGCCATCGTGAACGTCTTGCCAGAGCCGGTGACGCCCATCAGAACCTGTTGCTTGCGGTTGTCGCGCAATCCCTCAGTCAATGCACGAATTGCCTGCGGTTGGTCGCCCGCGGGCTCAAAGGGCCGATGGATGCGAAACTCCAAAATGAAACACTCCGTCTGCTTACATTGTATTTGCCAAGTCGTCCGCTTCCGGTCACCTTGCGATTACCCGGGTCGATCAAGGAACGGCTGCCGAGGGCAATCCGCCACCAGCGACGCTCGCCGCATCTGGCATGGGCATCAGATAAGGCTGTATCCTTTGCAACGTGCGTGGTCCGATGCCACGAACCCGCATCAGGTCGCTGTGATCGATAAAGGGGCCTTCGTCCTCCCTCAACTCGACAATGCGCCGCGCCAGTGTTTCTCCGATCTGGGGAAGTTGGGCCAACTCCGGCCAGCGAGCGATGTTGATATCAACTTCAAAACTTGCCGAGAGCGGCTCCGCGCGATCGATATCAAGGAACCGTCCCTGCTCGTTTCCCAACCTCAAGGCATACCCTGCCAGCGAACCAAGTAGCAGCAACAACGTCGCGGCCACCGCAGCCTGCTCGCCCCGACGAAGCATGGCACTTCGCGAGGAGGCGTTCTGTCTTCGCTGGTCAGAGGTCGTCATGTTTGGTTTCGGTTCGTACTTTCGACGCTGTAATCAGTGACCAACGTGGAACGAGCCAGGCGGTGTGACATCGGAGGGTTCATTATGACGTTTGCCGATATGCTCGCCCAGGGTGGGGTGCGGGGGCGCTTGAACGATGTCCCTCGCGGGCCTAGCATGCACGGCATCGGTCATCCATCCACCACGGTCATTGCGGGGTTGACGTGTACGCACAATCATCGTCGAAAGATTTCTCGCCCGTGGTGTGGGACGAAAGGCTCGAGGAAGATTGCCGCAGCCTGATTCAGTTGGCAATTCGAGAGGATCTCGACCGTCTGTACGATTGGACGACCGTATCGTTGGTTCCCAACGAGGCTCAGGGACGTGCGTCAATCGTGGCTCGACAAGCCGGGGTCGTGGCGGGGCTTCCGGCGGCACAACTCGTGCTGCGCGAGTGCGACCACAACCTGCATTGGAAGCCACAAGTCGAAGAGGGGCAAGACATCAAGCCGGGCCATGTGTTGGCAACCATCGAAGGATCCGCTCGAAGTTTGCTGACAGCGGAACGGACGATGCTCAACTTACTAGGGCGCCTTTGTGGCGTCGCGACCCTCACCCGCAGTTATGTCGAAGCGGTCAAGGATGCTTCAGCCCGAATCTACGATACGAGAAAGACCACGCTCGGTTGGCGACGGTTAGAGAAATACGCCGTGCGCATCGGAGGTGGCCACAACCATCGGACAGGTTTGTTCGATGCAGTGCTGATCAAAGACAACCACCTCGCCTGGTTCGCCCAGTCACATGGTGCAGCAGAAGACCTTTCTGCCGAGGCCGTTCGTCGCGCCCGCGAGTTTCTTGACCAAATGGTGCCCGGGGGTGCCGCGTCGGTCGTGGTTGAAGTCGAAGTCGATACACTCGCGCAGTTGCAAGCCGTACTTCCTGCCGAGCCGGATATCGTGCTGTTAGATAACATGTCGCCGGACGACTTGGAATCGGCCGTTCGGATACGAGACGATCAGGCCCCGACCGTGGAACTTGAGGCTTCCGGCGGCGTGACCTTGAAAACAATCGCGGCAATCGCCCGAACTGGCGTGGAACGGATTAGCGTCGGGGCACTTACCCATGCCGCCCCTTCATTGGACCTCGGCCTGGACTGGGACACCGGCGAATAGTCGGTAAATCGACCCTTCGGCAACCTTCTCTGCCTTGCTCCCGGTCCTGGCGGGATCAATTTCTCGGCAAGAACCTTGCGACGGGCGCACATGCTATGCGCGGCATAATCCGGCGAAACCGGAACAAGGCGATGCGTTTTTGACACGTCGATGCGCGAACCTATAGTTGCCATGTAACTACGCCTTGGGGAGGGGCGTTGTCACACGCGCAGCAGGGGCAGCTCGGAGCTTGAGGGGACCCTGCTGCGCACCTTTTTTTATCCACCGTCGCCAATTCCAACACCATCTCTTGTGAGCCAATCGCACATGAAGATGATCGGGCGATTCACGGTGCGCTCCAAGCACCATCTTCGACGTGACCAACGGCAATGTGGTGCGGTTGAATCGCGATTCCCATCGCGATTCCCATCGCGATTCCCATCGCGCGCCCATCGGTCGCGACTAAATCGCCAGCCAACCCCGGGCTTCACGCTCGTCGAGGCGATTCTGGCGTTGTCCATTAGCGTGATTGCCGGGGGAGCCATCGTCTTGAGCCTGAGCAGTTCCCTGCAAACCACGACCATTGCCGAAGACGAGACCGTCGCTCTGGGAATGGCCAAGGCAATGATGGACGAAATCTCGGGGATGCGGTACGCCGAAGATGGTCTCGGGCCCAATCAAGTGACACTTGGCCCCGAAGCGGGCGAGGTCACGGTCAACGGTCGGTCGCAATTCGACGACATCGATGATTTTGCCGGCTGGAGTTCTCAGCCGCCCACCGACTATTGGGGAGTTTCGCTTGGCGACGACGATGGCGAGGGCAGTTCGCGTCATACCGAGATGATGGCACCCGGCGGGCATTTCAATTCGTGGCGGCGAGAAGTCGATGTCTATTACGCGGCCTTGGCGGATATCAATACACCGCTATCCACAGGCGTAACAAGCGATTACCGCGTTGCCGTCGTTCGTGTGATCCGCACGGACATCGACGGAAGCGAACATGAATTGGCTCGATTGCAGCGAGTATTTAGCTATGTTCCAAAACCCTAAGAAACTGAAATTGCTCGGTCGAATTGCCAAACGATCTCCCGCGAGGCCAGCTACCGGCTTAACGTTGGTCGAACTGCTGATCTCCATGGCAATCATGGGCATCATGGCGGCGATGGTTGCCGGCTTGAGCCAAGCAGCATCGTCAGGGTGGCAGTATGGCTTGGGACATGCCGACGCAACGCAACACGCGCGTGTTGCAATGGAGCGCATTTCGCGGTCGGTCCGAGAGGCCTGGGCAACGACCGACCATCCTGGTTGCGCCATCAGTTACACCGAAGTCGGATCGTGGCGATTCCCCGACACGCTGGTGGTTTGGTCTCCGACGGGAACCCCGCAAGACGACCTCGATGACCTAGGGCCTCGAGTGAACGAATGCGTAATCTATTGTCCCGACCCCGCCGACCCTCATCAATTGGTCGAAATTCGCGCACCGACTGACACGCGGGAGATTCCCCTGACCAGTGAACTGAACCAGGCGATTTGGCAGGCTAAGATCGCACTGATCAAGATTTCGCCAAGCAGCACGAAGGTCGTTCTGACGGATTTACTGCGTACCAGCGAAAATGCCATCGGCAGCATCTACCGTGGAGCGATTCGCTTCGAGCGCGAGCTGCGCCCCTCGGGTGCTGAGTGGACCGCCTATCAAGCGTCGACGATTCCCTGGACTGGCATGTCGTGGCCACAAGATTTGTACGGATCGAGCAGCGGTATTCGACAAGTGTGGATGCGCGTCGAATTGCAGTTAATGCCGGGCAATGAGGTACTGGCAAACGACACTTCCGGTCAACAGGCCGTCGTTTTCTTCGATTCGGCCGATCTGACCTACACGCTGTCGAAGTAGACAGCCGATTCAGCGAGCTTCGTCGATTTCCTGCGTATCTTCTGCCCTCACCATGCCCCGAAACCCGACAATCGGTAATTCCGCTGCATTCAGACCGCCGTACTTACCGAAACGTAGGACATGCCGTCGGTGCCGCCTCACACCGCGGGCTACATTCATGCGGACCGGCATCTGTCGGTACAGACGCCAGAATTAACCTTAGTAGCAGGAACCATCCAGGAGACGATTCCCATGCGACGAAGAACCCAACGTGCTTGGCTCGCTCTGATCGTGCTGAATGTCGTATCACTATGCGTGCTAGCCTTTTAAAAGCCAACCCATGCCGCACCACGTCAGGCACCGA
>CAZNXE010000162.1:0-12855 GCA_964576465.1 uncultured Planctomycetaceae bacterium | reverse complement strand
GGCCCGGCGGCTTGTCGAAGCAGGCACGAGTTTTGTCACCATGCAGATGCAGAAGCCAAGCATGCCGTGGGCCACTGGAAATTGGGACACCCACGCGGTGAACTGCCACATCTTCGACGACGCCCGGGCACGTCTGCCGATCTTCGACCGTGCTATCGCCACGTTGATCGAAGATATCTACCAGCGCGGTCTGGACAAGAAAGTGATGGTGATCGTTTCCGGAGAGTTCGGCCGCACGCCACATATCAGCATGCAAAAGGGAACGTCCTCTGGCGTGATGCAACCCGGACGCGACCACTACCCAGGTGCCATGTCGGTGCTGGTCTCCGGCGGCGGCATCAACACGGGCCAAGTCATCGGTTCGACCACCGCCAAAGGCGAACGGCCGAAAGATCGCAAACTCGACCCGAACGATCTACTGGCGACGATCTACCAATTCCTCGGGATCGACTACCAATCAACCGTCCCCGACCTCAGCGGTCGCCCCGTGCCACTAATTCCCTACGGCACGCCAATCGAAGAACTGCTCTGAGGCGAGCGGCGAATGAGAACGTACCAATCACAACCCGACGCGTAAGCGAGGGAACGCAGTGTATTACCGGTTGGTCCCTCGCTCACGCGTCGGGTTGGTATATTCTCATTCGCCGCACGCCTGAGAACGTGTGTTGAGTCGAATTCCGCGAGTCGCGTGGAAAACAACCGCTTCTGAACACGGCATGAGCTGCGTTCCCGTGAACCGTAAATGCAAGATCAGGCCGGTCGTGGCGATGACACTATGGCAGGCGGCTATGCCTCGGGTGGATGCTCTCTCATGGCCTGTACCTGCATCCGCAATTCATATCGACGGCGGACGTCGTCTGGGCTGCTGGAATCGTCGACCTTTACAGCCTCATAACCGCAGGCTTGCAACGTTTCGTTGACAATCGTACCCAGCTCACTGATTGTGGCTCGTGAAAGTTGTTTCCAGCGGCCAACGCTGTCACCGACGATGCGTTTCAATCCGAGGCTCTTCCAATCGCCGAAGCCAGGCTGATCGACGGGTCGCAGCGCCCGGGCTAACAGACCATCGTCCCATGGTTCGCCGAGTGCCTCGAACAAGCGACGGGCTTCAGGCTCTGGCGAAGCAACCAGATTCTCGTAGTTGACACTGACTACCGCATCAGCATGCCGCTTGGCAAACGCATGCTGCTTGGTGACGACGTCGACCCAAGCATGGGCAAACGCCTCCAAGGGTCGTGGATAGCGCTGAATGTAGTGATGCAGTTCGTCAGGATAGCGTTCGATCGTCGAGCACCACTGTTGCACACTAACACAAACGTCTAGTGGGTGGCGATACACCATTACATACCGAACGCGGTCGCCAAGAATGCGTTCGATCGCGTCGAGATGAAACGAATCGACGGCGGTCTTTTCAGCCCAGCGCGGTTTGCCTTGTGCAGCGGCGTGCTTTGCCAGCAGCGACAGGGCGAATTCACGAACATGGGCCAATGTCTCATCTGGTTCGATGCCGGCGAAAGCCAGCCCATTGAGCGGCCCAACTTCGAGCCCGTCCAGCACACGTTCTGCCGCGATAAAACGTGCGCAACCCGTGAGGACGTACGTCTCGCCAGGACAGGCGATTCGGGGGTGAGCGTTCAAGATGCGACGCAACAACGTCGTACCCGACCGCGGGAATCCCAGAACAACAATGCCTTGTTGGGAACGATCGTCGAGCATGGAAATTGCTCCTCGGAGTCATTGATGCTCTGAAGATGTCCGCAAGTGAAAGATAGGGTAGTCCTACTTAACCACCACTAAGTTCGGCGATGCGTTTCTCGGCGAAGTTGAGAATGCGCGTGATCGAATCGAGGTAATCCAAATGAACTTCGGTTGGGCGCATCCGAAAGTTCCCGTGCGTCTCAATCAAGTTAATCAGTTCGACCATCGCGAACGAATCGACCATCCGGGAAGAGAACAGCGGCGTATCATCATCGATCTCGGTGACGTCGATGTCGGTTTGCTCTTCCAAGAAAGCGAGCACATTTTCACGGTTGAGTGGCATTGGTAGTCTTTTCAGGGCAAGTGGCTACTGGTTGTGGGACGTAAGGCTTTTATGATTGGCGCTGCGCCCGGACGGATTCTCTATGCACAATTGACGCAGAGCAGCACGGTCAACTTTTCCGTTTGCGTTGTGTGGCAATTCGGTTAACAGTCGCAGTTGCTTGGGCAACATGTATTCGGGAAGCCTAGCGGCCATCTGGCGGCGGAGTGCCGGGATATCGGCTTCATCGGTTTCTAGGAAGGCAACAAGACCGTCAGCACCGCTGGGGGTGACGGGCCAGCCGATGACGGCTACCGAGCCGACACCAGATATTTCGCGCAAGACTGCTTCAACCTCGCCAAGTTCGACGCGATTGCCGCGGATCTTGATCTGATGATCGATACGGCCAAGGTAGTTCATTGAACTACCTTCCAACGGCCGACGCACGCGATCTCCGGTGCGATAGAAAGTCTCTTCCTGACCCGGTGGCACCAGAAAGGCCTTGGCAGTAGCTGCTAGATCGTTCCAATAGCCTAGGGCGACCTGAGGGCCAGCCATGAGAAGCTCACCGTCTTCGCCCGGGGCCACTTCGTGCAATCGATCGTCGACCACCAGTGTCGTCATGCCGGGAAATGCTTCTCCGATTGGAACGACACCCTGCTCACCGAGTTCTGCTGAAAGTTGCTCTTCCCAGCGGTGAACGGTACAGCTTAGTGTCAGCTCGGTCGGCCCGTAGAGGTTTTCAACGGTGGAGTTTGGTGCGGCGATTGCCCACGCGGCGGCGGCTTCTTGCGTGAGCGCCTCACCGCAAAACAGGCTCCAGCGCAGATGTGGAAAAGCGTCTTCTTCCAGAACCCTAAGCCGCCGCATGAACAGCGCCAGCGAGGGAACGGAAAACCATAAGGTTAGTTTGGCCTCATTGATGTACTCGGCTGGTGTCAATAGTTGGTCGGCTCTGGGGCTGCAGACGCAAGCCCCGCACTCCCAGGCGGCAAACAGATCGAAGACGGACAAATCGAAGACCAGATCAAACATGTGCGACAGCCGGTCGGTCTCGGTCAGGCCATAGCGCGCCACAACGGTCTTCAGGAAGTGCCGTACGTTGGCATGCGAGACCATCACTCCCTTGGGCACCCCCGTGCTGCCGGAGGTAAACATCAAATAGGCCACGCCGTCAGGTTCGCTATCCACAGGTGCAACCGAACGATCGTCAACGAGATCCGTCGCGCCAAGAAAAGTGTGCTTCACAAATCGTTTACGCCACGGGTCCACATCCGCTTCTTCCGGCAGCAGGACAGCTAACGGTCGTGCTATTCCTTCGAGAATCGCATCCAGGTTCGCTGCCCCGGCGGCATCGACCACCAGCGCACTGGCCCCGGATCGCTCGAGCATCGTCCCGGTTCGCTCGGAGGGAAACATCGGGTTCAACGGCACGTAGCCGTGACCACGCATCAGCGAGGCAAGAATGCCGGCGAACGCTGTTACTGATCGCTGCGCGTAGATTGCCGTCAACGGCTGCTCGGCCCGATCGTCCACGGTTCGCAACGTGGCGCACAATGCTCCAGCCTTTGCTCGCAACGCGGCATAGGTCATCGAATCACCGCCGACTTCGATGGCCGCGCGCTGTGGAAATCGCTCACATGATTTGAGAAAACCCTCGATCAACGAATTCATCTGACGGTACCTCTCCGCGGAGAAATGGCAGTGTCTCCGTGGACCGAGATTTGATCCCAGGCGGTCTGTCGAATGCGGTCTGCATGTTTCATCGGTTCACGATACTCCAAACGGAAGGCGGTCGCCCGAAGTTGAGTGGCTTCTGATTGCGGCGTGTATTCCTCATCAACTTCTCCACTACTATGTACCCAGGTCGATCGCGAACAGTTTCGCCATGATCCGCAGGCTGTCGTACATGGTGCCTCGATTGTGTGTTTCGGTCAGGGCGTAGCCAACGGACACGAACAAGAACGTGAGAGGATAGCCCAACCACTTGGCCCACCGTGGTTCGCGTTTGGACCAGCCGCGCTTGATTTTCGTTCGTCGCCAGGTGGTATAAATTGCAACGCCCGTGGCATGGTAGGCGCCCCATGCCAGCCACTGCGCGGTTCCATCGTGCCACAGGCCGATTGCGATGAAGCTGGCGTAGACGGCCAGATAGGGATTTCGCGTGATTCCTAGCAGGGGCATGTAGACGTACGCTTGGCACCAACTGGCCAGCGTCATGTGCCATCGTGTCCAAAAGTCCGAGATATTCTGAGCGACGATCGGAAAGTTGAAATTCTCCATGATTCTGATGCCGAAGAGCCGGCTTGATCCGATGGCAAGATCGGCATACGCACTGAAGTTCAGGTAGGCATACAGATAGCTGACCATGAGGAAGCGCCAGACTGTCAGCGGGCTCGTCTGGTCGAGGTTGTCGAGCAACTGGCTGACCGTTGGATGCGGACCGAATATCCATGGCAGCATGATCGTGATGAGAGCAAACTGCTTGACGAGTCCGTACACAATCCGTGTCAGCCCTTCGACCGCGAATTCCCATCGCCAATCGAGGCTGCGCTCCGAGAGAAAATGATCGAACCGTTCGATCGGCCCCGCCGTGAAAATTGGGAAAAGGAAGACATAGCAGCCAAAATCCAGCGGGTTGAACTTCGGCAGTGTTCCGCGCCGAGATTCGACTGCAAAGTGAATTAGTTTGAACGTGAAGTAGCTGATACCCAATGGCAACATCACTTCGGATGCCGTGGCGTTCGACGTCAGAGCGTCCATCAACCGCGGAAAGTATTTGAAATACGCTAAGTAACCGAGGATGCCGAGAATCAGCCCCATCAGGCTCAGTCGCGCCCGTGGTGTTGGGGTTCCTGGGCGAGGTGCAAGCAAGTAGAAGGCCACTGCCCACACGAACAGCGAAGCGGTGCTGAACAGCTCGATTGCACTGAGTGACGCCAGTGACGCGACCAGAAGAAAACTGACCCGCAACATGCGGGGAAGATTCCAAAAAACCACGACGGTGACCGCCAGTGTGGCCCAGAATTCGAGGGTCGGCAGCATCGTCACTCCCCGCCAACATTAGAAGCCTTGGTAGCGGAAGACCGGGATATCACCAGCGAGGGCGAGCAGCGACAGAATGGCGGCTACCAAGAGTAGCCCCAACCCCACGCCGCGAATGACTTTGCCGGTTAATGCTGCCAGATAGTACATGGTTCGGAAACTCGCGTGTCACGTTTGAAGAAGGGAGTCTATGCTTCAGGCGTGGCAATCAAAGGCACTTCGTCAAGTTGATGCATCTCGAGGTTTTGGCAAACGATCTTTTGCTTGCAGCGCGATGGTCGCCAAGAGTTTACGGACGGTCGTTACGGTGGCTAGAGATAATTCCGCGTCACGAAAGGTTGTGTCGCCCGCCCTGAGGAGACGAACGCCTCTTTGCTCGGTCACGACACCAACTTGGTGGAATAGATCGACCACGCCGTCGGCGGTCTCGATCTTGCAAAGGCTCTCAACCGCCGAGCCTGAGGAAAGCACAACAATGGGTCGAACGTGCCGTGTCTCTTGTAACTTATCGAGCAAGTGTTCGAGCAACTCGACGTTGTGCGCGCCGTGAGCGATTAAGCCGTCATCGTACGCCTTAGGCGCGGACGTGACGCTCGGCAGGGGAACATTGTTAACGATGGTTCCGGCGGTTCCGCCGGGGTTCTGAGTTTCAAGGCAAAGTTTTGTCACGACCGTGGGAAGCCGCTGGAGAAGATATAGATGGTTGTCAAGAAAGTAGTTTCCACGAATCGGCACAGACGCTATGCCGAGGTCTTGCAATTCCACGGCGATGGATGGCGATCTAAATCCGAAGGGAGGATTCTGATTGCGCCGACCCGCTTCGTCAGCCCCCGTTGCGAACGACGCGGGGCTTAGTTGCAGGAGGACCGCCCCGGTGGCGTGCCGTGGAATTTGATCGGACAACGCCAGTGCTTCCCACAATGTTTGGGCGGAAGTTCGTAGGTCGTATACCTTCACATCATCCGTGTTGACAAGAGATGCCTTCAAATGTGCTCGTGAGGAGACCTCGGATGCAACGGTGTCTCCAAGCAACACCACTGCTGGCTGCTTGGAGCCCGAAACCTTCAACTCAAGCGCCCGTTGCGTGACCTGACCGTGAACATCTTCGATGCCACGAACGAACAGCCTGCCGTTTCGGATCACCCACTCCTCGTCGATCTCCGAGCTACAAAAAATGATGACCGCCGTGGCCACCGCGAAGGCCACAACCATGGAAGTGCCAGAGGCTCGCATCAGACCTGCGTTGAAGGCTCGCCAGACCGACCGCCGCGATGTTCGAGTAGTGCGCGAGGTTCGTTTGTTCACAGTATTTGGTTGCTCTTTTATTACCACGTTGAATGCCAAGAACTCGAAGTCGATTCCCACCGGCAGTTCGGCGTGACTAATCCGTTGCATGTGCCAATCGGTCAGGCACTCGCTTTGCCAGATACTCTGATACGTGCTGAGCTATCACCTGGTGTCCGTATAACGCCACGCCATCACCCTTCTTTTCAAACGGAGACGGTGTGGCCGGATTCTGTGTCTCGTCGAGCATGACGGGCATCATGTCCAGGAAGGGAATGCTATATTCCTCGCACAAATATTTGAGGACCAGGGGAGCCAATGGTAGAGACACGTCGCCGTATTCGGCAATCGCCGCCACCGTGTCCGGGCCTGGCGTGTAAACGGCAACATAGTCACTCCCGTGCTGATGGCAGAGGCTCTGTGTTTCCAATACCAGTTGGGCAAGGGCCATGAAACTCTCCGCACCGTCGGGTGGTTGGTGAGAAAGCAACGGAACATGCCAGCTGCTGAGATTGAATAACATTGCTATCAGTAAAGGAGTCCGCGCGGAACTGATTATTCGCGGCCAGGCTTCCCTCTGTGGCGGCTCAAGTTCAAGTAAACCGTTCTCACGCGTTACAAAACATTTTGAACCGCTCATCGGGATCCACGGGTAAAATATTGCGTGCCCGTCATGAGTTGACAGAAATTGAACGATCATGTCGGGCCGATACTTGAGCCCTTCGCGTCTTAGTGCGATAAACTGCTGATCGGCCGAGAAGCCGACCCCTGCCAAATTGACGGTTTCGGTTCGGTAGAGCTGATCTTCAAGTAATTGGACGTAGCATTCCGATTCACTAACACCGAGGCCGAACGTCTCGCAGGCGCCCAACGTAACGATGCGGAACTTGTCGCCGGTGCGCTCGTAAGAGTACTCCTTATCTCGCAACCCCTTCGAGTTGGTTTCCAGAGTGTACAAGCGGTTTTCGCCGCGGAACGCGAGCCGTAGATTGGGTCGTACTCGCCAGCCCGTCTCATGATCGGATTCGATCTCGGTTCCAAATCCTTTCGACCAAGTCAGTCCTTGCAGAACGATCTCCACGACGACCAGAACGGCCACTAATCGCAGCATACCGCGCATCGAGAGGCGCAAGATTCGACCAAGCATGTAGAACTCCCTTGTCCCTAAGGCGTTCGATATTCGGAATGCAAGTAAGAGACTACATAGCGTGACAGAAGTAGACGCAGTCCGGTTCATCCGGTACCGCGATTACCACGATGACTCGCTTCGTCGACTCGTTTGACGCTGCCCGTCAGACTCAGAAGAGGTGCACCCCAAAGAAACAACCGCATCAAGGACGAATCTCTTGATCAAACAGATGCTGAAGATCGATGTGCGAGACTCAAGAGATCTACCTCGCTCTTGATGTTGCCGTCTGGCCTGCAAGGCATGCTGCCATAAGAAAGGACTCATTGCAAGGGTTGCTTGCAGAAGCTAAATGCCACTTCGCATCTGCGTGTTGACTATTGCTTAACTGAAATGCTTCAACCACTCTGGGACATTTCATGTCAACGCTTCGTAATGCGGGAGATTTGGCTGTCGATCCAGGGGACGGTGTCGCGGCCCTCGCTGCGAATCTGTAGGAAGATCCCACGAGCGTCATCGAGCAAGTCGCGGGCTTCCTCGGTACGGCCCAAGGCATGGATACATAGGGCCAAATGCGATTGGCACCAGGCGGTTCGCCACGTTTGGTGCCCGATAACTTCGTCGTAGATTCGGAGTGATTGTTGCAGCAAGTGTTCGCGTTCGGTCAAATCCTTCGTCTGGTGACCCAAGTGTTCAAGATTCCGGGCGGCAAAGTAACTCGACTCCAAGCCTCGGTTTTTGAGATCGGCAAGGGCAGCGTTGTACAGCTGCATTGCTTGCTTCGTGCTGCCTTGTCGGGCGAATTCATTGGCGACGAGCAACGAAATCATGTCGACAAGCGTGTGCTGTTCTCCCAGCAGCGAACGAGCGGTCTCCAAGCCACTCTGCGCGGCGGCTAGCGATTCATCTCTGGAGCCGAGAGAACTGAGAATGAGAGAGTGGCCAATTTCCGAGATGGCGATCGCCAAGGGCTGCGTCGAAGCGTACTCCGAAAAAATAGAACCCGCCCGGAGGATCTTGGTGAGCGATTCCTGCAGAGACTCGGCCGAGGATGAGACCTGAGACTGGAACATGGCCAGCCCCAACAGTGCGTAGGCAGTGTCGACATGGTCCGGCCCCAAGTTCTTCTCTCGCCACGCAAGCACATCGTTGAACAGCGATTCGGTTTCCGCATGATGGCGTTCAGTAAAGCCCAAGACGACCGCCAAACTGAATTTGGTGAGATCCGTGTCAGGGTGATCGTCTCCGAGTTTCAGCAGGCGTATCTTCAGCGCGCGTCGCCAATGCTGTTCTGCTTCGCGAAAGCGGCCTTCCACAACGCACAGCCAACCAAGACTTTCGGAGCTTTGGGCAAGATCAAGATGAACTTCAGGTAGATGTTCTTCCCGCAGGCCGGCGGCCATGTTCAACAGAGGTTTGGCTTCAGAGAAAAGCCCCAATCCGACGTACGCCCTGCCGATCGCTTCCAGCAAGCGGGCCTGTACCAGCGGGTGTTGTCCCAAGTCGGCGAGAACGAGCTTGGCATTCTCGTCGAGCGCTTCTTTTCGCGCGACAGGTACGCGACCCGTACCGACGGTGCCAACTTGAAACCCCGCGAGGCGATACGGAGCGACGGTTTCGACGATTCGGGCAAGGTAATCAGAAACTTTGCGCGCGGCGATCGCCTCGCGATTGGCTCGATCGGCCTCAAGGGTGGCACGCGTTGCATTGTTGTTGGCGCGAATGGCTTGCGATGTCGTTCCCAAGATCCCGATGACCAACGCCAGGCAAGCCGCGGTTGCCAACGCCACGGCCGACCTATTCCGACGCACGAATTTTCCCACACGATAACGCCAGGCATTTCCACGAGCTTGGATTGGGTATCCGTTCAAGTACCGTTCGATTTCACTGGAAAGCTGCTCCACCGACGAATACCGCCGCTCGCGATCCTTATGCACACACGTCAGAACAATATTGTCCAGGTCGCCCGAAATGATTCGCGTGAGGTTGTTCGGAGTTTGGCCGCGGGCTTCGGCCAGCGTAATTCCGCGTTCCACATCCTCGGCCCCCTCGGTTTGTAGCCGCGAAATCCCAAGACTGGGGCGTTCGATCGTCTGATTGCAGACGACATCGACAATTTCGGCCATCGAAGCAGAACCAACTTGATAGGGACGGCAGCCGCAGAGAAGTTCGTAGAGAACGATGCCTAATGAATAGACGTCGCTGGCCGTGGTGACGGCGCTACCTGAAACTTGCTCCGGGCTGGCGTAGTCGGGAGTGAGAGGCCCTGTGCCATCTTGCGTCCATTCGTTCGCGGAATTACCGGATGAGACCTTTTGCAACTTTGCGATTCCAAAGTCGATCAGCTTGGGCACGCCTTCATCGGTCACGAGGATGTTGCTGGGCTTCAGGTCGCGATGAATGATTGCATGACGGTGTGCCACGGCAACGGAATCACAGACACTCCGAAAGAGCCGCAGCCGATCGGAGACCGATAAACGATTGCTGTCGCAGTACTTCGTGATCCACTCTCCACGAACATATTCCATCACAAAATAGGGCCGCCCATCCAGCAGCCCGGCGTCAAACAAGCCCGCGATACTGGGGTGCTCATTCAGTGCTGCCAACAGTTCGATTTCTTGGTGAAATCGACCGAGTAAGTCGGCCGTGTCCAAGCCGGGCCGTAGCAGTTTGATCGCGACTTCTTGTTCGTACCCGGAGCAGCGGCGGCCGAGGTAAACGCGGCTCATGCCTCCTTCGCCGATTTGGCGCACGATTTCGTATGGCCCTAGGCGCCGACCGATCAGTTCGTCTGGTCCCTGCTGTTCGATCAGCGACTGAATCGGCGAACCGCCAAAGATCGGATCGCTGACTTCGGCATCGTGCGAAGCCAACATCCGTTGAATCTCTGTATGTAGCGCGCGATCGTCACCACAGGATTGTTCCAGCAGCGACGCCCGCTCGGCAGCATTTAGTTCGATGGCTGCCAGGAACAGGTCGTTGATGCGTTGCCATCTGGCGGTGTCTGGTCTAGTCGTCTTCATGTAAACGCTGCCTTAACCATGCCCGTGCGACCATCCAATCTCCTTGGGTCGTGCGCACGGAGACGTCCAACAATTGGGCGATTTCGTCCATGGTCAGGCCCGCGAAGAACTTCAATTCGACAACTTTGGCTTGTCGGGCATTGAGCGATTCCAGTTCATTCAAGGCATCTTCCAATGTCAGAAGATCTGCCTGTAGTTGCTCTTCAACAAAGGCCAAGGTTTCATCCAGTGGAATACGTTTTTGGTCTTTCCCGCCACGTTTTTTCCGATGCTTTTGTCGTGCGTGATCGACGAGTACGCATCGCATGGCGCGACCCATGGCGCCAAAAAACTCGGCCCGACTTGCAAGCTGGCGAATCGCTGCTGGTTGGATCAGTCGCGCGGCGGCTTCATTGACCAACGCGGTTGGTTGCAGCGTGTGGTCGCTTCGCTCGCGGTACATCAGACCTTCGGCAACCCGGCGGAGTTCGCCGTACACCGTTTCAAACAGACGCTCGGTGGCATCTGCATCGCCTTCTTGCACGCGATGGAGCAGGTCGGTAACACTTTCGCCCGAATCGGTCGACATCACGGTACCCAGTTAAGTCGTTTGCCAGAAGGGGCTTTCATCGCTATCCCCCCTTGAGACTGCGACCCGCTTCAAGGGACTCTGATTCTGGAAAGTGTGGCGACTTGAGAAATTGTGCAGATTTTTCTGCCGACGACACACCGCTTTGTCGCATGTCTCTTCGGTATCGTAACGCGGCGATCTTGGGAACGCACGCCAAAACTCCCGGACACCTCGACGAGCCATCTGAAAAGTGTCCTGCGTTTACCATCTCATTTTTTGGGAGTCGCCCCCATGAACCACCCATCGGTCTTTTTCCAGAGAGTATTGTACCCTCCTTTCGGACGTGCTGTTCGACCACCCTTGATCGCCTCACTCGCCCTGCTCTGTTTGTTTTGGACGGATGGGCAAGCACTGGCCGAATCGCAATCGCGTAGCTACGACCTAGCGTTCGAGACAACCAACCAAGGCATGTGGGGGCCAGGTGCCACGCAAACGTTCCAGGTCCAACAAGAAATCATCAACGTGCCGTGGGATGTCGGTCCTCTGAACATCGGCGGGATCACTCCCATTTCCGTCCCGGAACTTTCTACGACTCTCGGAACTTTTGAAGTTTATTGAGCCGTCGGCCGCGCGTTTGGCGTTAGGTACCTCAGACGCCAGGTGAAGAAAGCCAAGTGGCGTACCGTCCGACTGCCTCCTCTGTCCGAAAGACCCACTCATTGGAACCCCGACCATGAAAACGAGAATGACTACATCGAGACGCAGCCTTGTCCTGCTTGGGCAGTGTTTCCTATTCACGATGTGCCCGGCAGCCAGCGCTGGGATCATCAACACGACCGCGCTGACGGTCACCGGCGACGGTGATGGTAATCCGAACATGGCGTATGGCGTGCCGTTCACTGCGTCGGTCTCCAATCAAATTGCGACGTTCTTCATCGCGGGCGATCTCAATCTTCCCGCTGGCGAGACCTTGACTGGCACGGGCCAGAACATCGCGTCGATCCGAGTGGGGAACAATGTACACATCGGCGCCGGTGCCTCGGTCGACTTCTCAGGCTCGGGTCGCATCGCGGGGCCAGGCGGTGGGAACGGCGCAGTTCCGACAACCGCGTTCGGAAGTTTCGGTGGCTTTGGCGCGCACAGCACGCCGGGAGGCGTCGGCGGTGATGGAGGAACCGGCGGGCTGCCGGGTCTGTCCGGTGGCAATGGCGCCACGGCCATTTTTGGCGGGAGTCCAGGTGGCTTCGGTACAGCCGGCGCTTTTGAACCCAGAGATGGTGCCGCCGGCAGTCCGGGAGTCCATAACCCGCAGCCCGGCGGCGGAGCCGGAGTGGCTGGGACAAACCTGATTGGGTTTGGTGGACTCGGCGCACTTCCCGGCGGCTTCGGAGGTATCCCGGGCGGGGGAGGAGCAGGCGGACCAAATGGCGGTATCCCAGGAAACTTCCCCAACGGCCCTGCTGGCAACCCCGGCAATGGCGCCGCCGGCGTCAATGGACTCAACGGCGGGTCGGCCCCAAGCGGGGGTCGAGCATTCAAGGGGCACGGGGTGCAGGGCTTGACGCTTGCTGGCGGCGGGGGCGGAGGTTCGGGAGCTCCTGGCCCCGGCGGGGGCGGGGGAGGTTCCGGCAGCGGTGGCGGTGGCGGCGGAGGTGGTGGTGGAGGCGGGGGCTTTCTGGAAATCATCATTTTTCCGCCGAGCATAATGTCAGGAGCAGGAGGCCAAGGCGGTAAAGGCGGCAACGGGGGTAGCGGCGGGGCTGGCGGATTGGGCGGCGCGGGAGGACCCGGCGGAGCGGGCGGCGGC
>CAZNXE010000161.1:8395-12958 GCA_964576465.1 uncultured Planctomycetaceae bacterium | reverse complement strand
CCAAGTGTGTGCAATTAAACAGATGGGCGACAATTTGTTCTATCTGCTAGACGCAGGCTTCAACACATTGCCGCGTCCCATTCTGTATGGGGCCTATCATCCCATCTCCGTCGTGCCCCGCGAGGGCTCATCGCGTGAACGTCCCGAGCAAGATGTCGTGGTTGGCGGCCCGCTGTGCGAATCGGGTGATATTTTCACGCAAAGCGAAGGGGGTTACGTGCAAAAGCGCCGTCTCCCCCGGGCCGATGTCGGCGATCTGTTGGTCATCGAATGTGCCGGCGCCTATGCCAGCGTGATGGCATCGAACTACAACTCGAAGCCCTTTCCCCCGGAAGTGCTCATCGACCAAGGCAATTGCCGCCTCATCCGTCGGCGGCAGTCTAACGACGACATGCTCCGTAACGAGCGAGACCTCGACGAGTAGCCACATTCCGGCTTCAAGCCCTCATGTTGCTGGCATGGGAAATTCGCGGGGCAGGCGCTTGCCTGAGCCCTGTTGTGCTCCTTATCATACAAGTTGAGTGGTGAACTCCACGGATTCGCTACAAGCTTTATGATCGACACAACTTCTTCGAGGGTGAAAAAGATGAAACGGCACATGACAAGAAAACTCGTTGGATTGTGTTTGGGCATTACCGCACTTCTTGTGGTATCGACGGCATCAGCACAACGCGTAGTGACCTACTATGCTCCCGCCCCCGTAACCACCTACTACGCACCCGCTCCGGTGACGACCTACTATGCACCAGCGGTTGCCCCGACCGTGACCTACTATGCCCCGTCGGTTGCCCCAACCGTAACCTATTACGCCCCGACACCAACCACGACTTATTACGCACCGACGACGGCGTACTACGCGCCCACACCGGTGACGACCTACTATGCGCCGACAACTGCGTATTACGCACCCACTCCGGTGACAAGTTACTACGCACCGGGAGTCGTGGTGCGGCCCAAGGTGTATGTGTATGGCCAGCCCGTGCGAAATTTCTTCCGCGCGATCACGCCGTAGTTCGTTCACGGAAGACGCGAATTTAGTCGGTCAGATTGCTTCGTCTACAATCAGTGTTTTTCAGGCAATCGGATGGCCAATTGTGCATTGTGCGTCTCGCTGGCCCTCAAGGTGGGACCACACTGGAGTAGTGAGCTATCAGTGTGTTTACGTGGTCGCTGATGCAATGAACAGCAAAGGCTTTAGGGCGACAGTCTCAGAATTTATGTGCGAGACGGGGAGGATTGTGCTCCCTCGGCAGATTGAAGAAAACATGCAAACGCCATTCTCCAGCAAATACCTTGCTTCTCAACACGCCGTGGTCATAGGATGGGTGGCCAGGAGTGATTGGTAAACGTTTAGGCGATCTGCACCTCCTTGTGTCACGTTTCGACAAAATGGTGAGCTATGTACGACGTGCGAGCTATTGGCAATTGGTTCCTTGATCGCGCCGGGCGAGAAGATGAACTTCTGACTGCAATGAAGCTTCAGAAGCTCGTTTATGTTGCGCACGGATGGAATCTGGCCTATGGGGAACCGCTTGTCCATGATGCAGTTGAGGCATGGCAGTGGGGGCCTGTGTTCAGGGCTCTCTATCGCGAGTTCAGGGAATTTGGTAGCTCTCCAATTACTGATCGTGTTACGGTATTCGATGGAGGGACATTGGAGGAGAAGGTCATTAGCATTGATGATTATGATGATCCGAACCCAGACGAGACTAAGGACTTCCTGGAAGATGTGTGGAGGATCTACGGCAATTACAGTGCTGGACAACTTTCCGACATTACTCATCGAACGGGCACACCCTGGGACCAGATGCATGAGAAGATGGGGCGCACGATAAAGCCATTCACGGTGATTCCAAATGCCATGATTAGAGAGCACTACAAGAACTTGCTCGATGAGCGATCAAAGACATAAGATTCCCAAAATTGAGCGGCCAGAAGAGTCTGCCGACCAGTCGGTCTCGCTAGAACGGGACACGCTGGAGAAGTCGAAATCTGCGGCATATCGGGATGCTCACGAAAGGATGGAGCATCAAAAGACTCTCAATAACAGAATCGATGTCCTGCAATCCAAGCTCAACAAGCGAGAAAACGACCTATGTCAATCGCAAAAAGAATATTCCGATCTCAGATCAGATCATAGCGCCCTTCTGGAGCGGTCGAGGGGCGGTGGCTGGGTAGGATTCGCGTCCCTAGCTGCCCTAACTCTTGGTGGTGCAATGCTCGGAACTCCAAAGACTGTGAACTGGTTTCCCGAGGATTCTGTCACTGGTGCCGCTTGGTGCGCCATTGTGACGGGGATAGCCCTTGGGTTCTTGGCACAGTTCCTCCATTCACCGAAATGGTCCTTCGTAATCAATAAGCGTCGCAGGTCGCAGTAGGTGATTTCTGCGAAGTGTAGCGACACACTCGCAAAACATGCCCACAGGGAAAAACGAATTGTCGGTGCGGACGTGGCCGGATACGATGGGGTGCTGAGACTCGCTCGCTGAGCACCACCTTCTCGAGCATCCCGGTCCCAACGGTCTTGAGTTGCCTTCCCTCTCCCCGGCCTGAACAAGCGACTTGATGACCACTGCTCCGGCCGAAATTTCCGACCCCACCGATCCCGAAACCTCGGGCACCGTCGCTTCGCGGTTGATCTACACGATGGCGTTCGCCTCCGGAGTGGCGGCGCTGATGTACGAGGTGGCGTGGGCAAAGATGCTCGCGCTCACCTTCGGCAGCACCACGCTGGCTGCCAGTACCGTCGTCGCCGGATTCATGGGCGGCATGGGGCTGGGGGCCTGGGCCTATCACTTCGTGGGCGAACGCTTCGGTGGCCGGCGAGATGGTCCCACGCCGCTCGCGCTGTATGGCTACCTCGAACTGGGAATCGCGCTCAGTACGGCCTTGTTGACGATGACCTTCTATCATCTTCCGCAACTCTTTGCCGATGTCGCGGCCTCGGTGCCCGGCGATTTTGCGCTCGCGACGATTCGCCTGGTGTTCGTATTCGGGCTACTTGTCTTGCCCGCGGCGCTGATGGGGGCCACCTTTCCGGCGCTGTGTACGGTGATGATTCGCAATCTCGCCACGCTCGACCGCCATTTGGGGTTCATCTACGGCATCAACACCATCGGGGCCGCGCTGGGGGCCGTGTTCGCGGGCATCGTGCTGGTCGAATACGCCGGCCTCACGGGGACGGTGACCGTCGCCAATCTGATCAATCTGGCAATCGGCGCCGCTGCCATCATGCTGGGCACAAGACGACAGGAGAGTCGCCCCCCGGTAAGCGCGGAAGCGCAAACGACGACGATCACCACGAACCTGCCACGCGCCTATGCGGCCACGGTGCTGCTCATCTCGGGCTTCGCCACGCTGGCCTATGAGATCATGTGGTTTCGTGGGCTGCGGTATCTGGTCGGAAACAGCACCTATGCCCTTACGGTTGTGCTGGTGATGTTTCTACTGGGGCTGGGCGTCGGATCATTGTTGTTACGCCCCATCGCCCGGCGGGGCCGCGCCGAGAGCGACTTGGCCATCAGTCAAGCTGCCGTGGCGGCCTTGGTCATGTTGGCCATGTTTGTGCTGTGGATGATTAACGATCCGCCACAGGCGTTGCGATCGGTGCTTCTCCCGGTTCGTGACCACGTGAGTATCTTCTCCGAAAGCTTTCGTCAGCAGTTTTGGCTGTTGCGATTGATCATTGTTTCGCTGCTGGCCGGTGTGCTGATCTTTCCGGCTACCCTGTTGATGGGATTAAGCTTTCCCCTGGCCAGCCGGCTTTACTTAGGCGACGTACGTCTGCTTGGCCGTCGGGTGGGTGGAGCCTACTTGCTGGCGAATATCGGTAGCATCGCCGGTTCGATCGTGGCGGCCACCTATCTGCTTCCGCGATTCGGCACACTCAACGGTACCAAGCTCATCGCCGTAACGAATCTATTTTTAGTCGTCCTGTTAACCTCATGGGGCTGGCGCAACGCGCGAAAAACCGGGAACCGTCAGACCGCCCCCGTCTGGTCGGCAGTCGGCTTCTTCTCGATGGTCGCCATCGGTCTGGCGCTGATTTTGCCTGCCAATTTGCCACTTCGCGGCGAACAGGCCGCTTACGATCGTGGCGATATCATCTCCAGCGTCGAGGGAGATCTATCAACGGTCCACGTGATTAAAGATCCGATCAGGCCCAATGCGCTGGCGCTGACCATCGACGGAACCACGATCGGTGTGACGAAAGGGTTTTCGTCTTCGTTGCACGGAAAGCAGCAAATCTTGGCGTTTCTGCCGATGGCGATCGATCGGCGGGTCCGGCGCACCTTGAATATCGGGCTGGGAAGCGCCTCGACGCTGCACGGGCTTGCAAAATTCGATCAAATCGAGTCACTGGAGTGTGTGGAGATCAATCAGGCAGTGGTCGATGCCGCACGGGAATACTTTCCAGAAGGCTCCGTGCTAGGTGACCCACGCGTGAGCGTCACCGTTGATGACGCCTTGCACTTCCTGCTTCGCCATCGTGAGCCATACGATTTGATTATCTCTGATGGCAAGCAGAATCCCAGCTTTCCAGGCAATGCGGCCCTGTTGTGC
>CAZNXE010000161.1:0-8332 GCA_964576465.1 uncultured Planctomycetaceae bacterium | reverse complement strand
AGTGGATGCCCGTTAGCACGATCACCAGTGAAATGGAGATTGTGCTGCGATCGTTCTGCCACGTATTTCCCGAGGTCGGGCTGTTCTTCTTTCCGGACAAAGATGTCCTCATGGTCGGGGCGAAACGCCCGTTGGCCGGGCGTCCTCACATGACAGACGAAGAATTCAAGAGAGCCGACGCGTCGGATGCCCTGGCGCACTACCGCATCGAATCTCCTGAGCAGATCCTCGCATTCCGCATCGCCGGTCGCCAACAATTGGTCGAAATCCTGGGCCCCGGTTTGCTGGCAACGTGGGACCACAACATCATCGAGTTCACCACGTTCAAGGCGAATGGCCAACATCTTATGGGCAGCACTCGCGACAACATCCTGCGCATGTATGCTGCAAGCCAGGTCAACGTCGAAACTCCCTCGCTGCTCGATGATATCGACCCCGCGCTGAGGCAATCAACCGAACTGATCCAACGTGCCTACGCGTTGCTGGTAAAGGGCACGGAAAACAGGGCCGCCTTTCTCGATGCATATGCCACCGCCGAAAAAGCCTTGCAGGCCGATCCAGGCAATTCATCAGCCGAATACACACGGACCATCATGGCCGAGGTACTCAAGGCCCAAGGCTTGACCGTTCCGCAAAGCCCGACCACGGCGCAGTGATGTGTGTCATCAGATCGCAACAGCGCTGAACTTACTACGCGCTCGCCGCGTCAACCTTGGCCACGCACTCCCGCATGTATTGAATGCTATCGCGGGCCAGCCGTTCGATGCCAGGGCTATAGTCGAACACCTCGACCGAGACCCAGCCGCGGTAGTCGACATCCTGCAGCGCGGCGAAGATGGGCACGAAGTCGATCTCGCCGAAGCCGGGCCCCAATTTATTTGCATCGTTGGCATGAAAATGCTGCATCACCGAGGCGTTCGCTCGAACGACGTCGGCGATCGGGTCCGGTTCGCTCGACATGGCTTTACAGTCTAAATGCAGACGAACCCGAGGCGAGTCGACCATGCCGATGAGTTGCACCGCGTCGGCAGCATGATTCAGAAAGTCGCCCTCTGCCGGTCCGAGCGGTTCCACGGCTAGAATCACCTTGGTTTCCTCCAAGACCTCGGCGGCATCGCGCAAGACCTCGGCGGCAAACTCCATTCCCTGCTCCATCGTTACGCCGGGCAACAAGTTCCGCTGTTGCGGAGAGCCCAACACCAGGACCTCGCCTCCAAGGTCGCGGCACAAGCGGGCAAGCTCGCCAAGATAGCCACTAGTGGCCTGGCGAACGGCCTTGTCGGGACTCGTTAGATACAATCCCTCGGTTTTGGCCAGCAGCCAGTGCAGCCCCACCACGTCGAGCC
This sequence comes from uncultured Planctomycetaceae bacterium, assembly GCA_964576465.1. Taxonomy (GTDB): domain Bacteria; phylum Planctomycetota; class Planctomycetia; order Pirellulales; family JAEUIK01; genus CAZNXE01. Next base: position 6,986 of record CAZNXE010000161.1, on the reverse strand, counting down.
CCGCCGCTTCTGCCTGCCGCCGCACTTCGGTGCGTTTGGCAGGCGAAATCTCGCGGACATCGTTCTCGATGGTGAACGGGGCGATCTCGATTCCCTCATATCCACACTCGCGAGCGAAGGCAAACGCCTTGTCGAAGGGCCAATCCAGGAAGGTCTCGTTGCAGATGGCATATCGCATTGTAGATTCGCTCATCGACTGTGTGCCTCGGGATGCCTCGATCGGTTCGCTGTCTAGCTCACATCGAGCGTATCCTATCAGGTGATTGTCGTGTGCGGTATGACACGCAAAGGCCGTGCTTTTCGCGGCCCGATTGCGGTTTTTACGGCCCCAAAGCGTTGAGTCGGGCTGGTTCGCCAGTTACGATCAAGGCAGGTTGTCGCTGCTGCTCACGCCGACAGCGGCATCTCCCGCCACACGCACATTCCTCCCCGAGATGGTCTATGTCTTTCCGTCATTGCTCTTGGTTATCGCTGGTGCCAATCGTTGCAGTCCTCGTTGTTGGTGTCGCTGCCGACGAACCCGCCACGAAGCCGAGCGATCAAGACTCGGTTGATCGCGACTATTCGAGTGAGCTACCACGCATCGATCCGTTGGAACCCGACGAAGCGCTCGAGAGCTTTGAACTGCGTCCCGGCTTTCACATCGAACTGGTGGCCTCCGAACCGCTGATTGCCGATCCGGTGGCAATGGCGTTCGACGCGGATGGTCGTCTGTATGTCGTGGAGATGCGAGGCTATTCCGAACATCCCGACGACGCGCTCAGCCGTGTCAAGCTGCTGGAAGACACCGATGGCGACGGCCGCTACGACAAGAGCACGCCGTTTCTAGAAGGGCTGTCATGGCCCACGGCAATCGCCTGTGCTGATGGCGGTGTGTTCGTTGGCGATGCTCCAGACATCTTCTTCGCCCGCGATACCGACGGTGACGGTCGGGCCGACGAACGTGTCAAAGTCTTCACCGGGTTCGGCAAGTCGAACGTGCAGGGGCTCATGAACTCGTTCCACTTCGGACTCGACAATCGCATTCACGGGGCCACCAGCAGCTCGGGCGGACAAATTCAAACCGTGGCCAAGCCTGAACAGCTTTGGGGTACACCAAGCAACGAACCCGACAACGCACAACCGCCCAAAGAGCGTCCCATCGTCAACTTGCGAGGACGTGACTTTGCCTTCAATCCGCGGACCCTGGAACTTCAGGCAACCAGCGGTGGAGCACAGCATGGGATGAGCTTCGACGATTGGGGACGGAAGTTTGCCTCCTCAAACAGCGATCACATCCAACAGGTCATGTTCGACGATCATTACCTGGCGCGAAACGCCTATCTGGCCGCCCCAGGCGCGCGTCGCAGCATCGCCAGTGATGGTCCTCAAGCCGAAGTTTACAGAATCAGTCCCGTCGAGCCGTGGCGAATCGTTCGCACACGACTTCGCAAACAGACCGTCGTCCCCGGACCGGTCGAAGGTGGAGGTCGAGCGGCCGGATATTTCACCGGTGCCACCGGCGGAACGATCTACCGTGGCGACGCATTTCCGGAAGCCTATTACGGCAACGTCTTCGTCGGCGACGTGGGGAGCAACATCGTCCACCACAAAACACTCGCCGGCGACGGCATCGAACTGATCGCCAATCGGGCTGAAGAAGGCGTCGAATTCGTCGCTTCCCGCGATATCTGGTTCCGTCCTGCTCAATTTGCCAATGCCCCCGACGGCACGCTGCACGTGCTGGATGTCTACCGTGAGGTGATCGAGCATCCTGCAAGTCTGCATCCGGTCATCAAGAAACACCTCGATCTGAACAACGGTCGCGATCGCGGACGAATCTATCGCATCGTCCCCGATGGTTTCAAGGATCGACCCATCCCACATTTGTCGAAGGCTACCACGGCCGATTTGGTCGCGCTGCTGGAACATGCCAACGGGTGGCATCGCGATACGGCGGCGCGCTTGCTCTATGAACGGCAAGATGCGGCGGCGGTGCCCCTGCTGCGAAACATCGTCACATCTTCGTCAGTTCCGCTGGCCAGAATGAGGGCACTGTACGTACTTACGGGAATGAACGAACTCGACGAGCCAACCATCGTGGCAGCACTGGGCGACGCAAGCCCCCGGGTTCGCGAACACGCCATTCGACTTTCTGAACCCTTCATCGAAACGTCAACCGAAGTTCAGCGGCGTTGGCTGGCGTTGGTCGATGACGACGATCAGCGATTGCGATATCAACTGGCGTTCAGCCTTGGCGCGCTGAAGCAGGGGCCACGGCGTGATGCCGCGTTGGCCGCGCTGCTGATTGGCGATCCCCAAAGCACTTGGATGCGGTTGGCCGTTCTAAGTTCACTTTCTTCGGGTGCCGGCAACGTTCTTACTCTGCTGGTTGACGATGCTGCCTTCCGTATGATGTCCGCGGCGACTGATGTGCTGAGTGACCTGGCATTGCAGATTGGTTTGACGAACCAGCCGACTGATGTGGCGGCAGTGTTTGCCTCGCTGAAGATACTGCCGGCGGATGATGACCGGCTCGCCCCCGCGATTGTCAAAGGCCTCAGCGACGGATTGTCCCGTAGCGGTCGCCCCGTGCATGAACTGTTGGCCAAGAGTGCCGACGGGCGGGCAGGCGAGTTGCTGAGAAACGTTCTGAGCGATGCCCGCGATACGGCACACGACACGTCGAACAAGCCCACGGAACGGGCTGCGGCGGTCGCCACGCTGGCGTTGGCCCGGCTCGAAGAAGTCCGTGAGCTGTTGGCTGAATTGCTTGACAATCGCCAACCTCAGGCAGTGCAACTTGCGGCCCTCTCGACATTAGGCCGCTTTCGCGATGCGGAGGTTGCCGAGCTATTGATCGAAGCGTGGCCCGGTTTCAGCCCCCGCATTCGTGTGGAGGCCTCCGAGGCAATCTTTGCCCGAACGGCATGGATCGAATTATTGCTCGATGCACTCGCCGCGGGCGACATTGCCCCCGGCGATCTCGATCCCGCGCGCATCAAACAACTGCGTGAACACGCCAACAAGGCAATTCGCGAGCGGAGCCAAACGCTGTTGGCCAAAGTTAGCGTTGCACGAAGGGGTGACGTCGTGGAAGCATATCGCACGGTCCTAGAGCTTTCAGGGGACACCGAGGCGGGTCGAAAAACGTTCAGGAAAATCTGCGCCGCCTGCCATCGGGCCGAAAACGTCGGACATGAGTTGGGCCCCAATTTGGCCACCACCAAAAATCGCGGACCGGAGTTCATTCTGCTCAACGTGCTCGATCCCAATCGCGAAGTGAATCCGCAATATGCCAACTATGTCTTAATCACCGAGGACGGGCGATCGCTTAGCGGGATGCTCACCGGCGAGACGGCCAACAGTGTTACGCTCACCCGGGGAGAGGGGGTTTCCGACACGGTTTTGCGCGTCGACATCGACGAATTACGCAGCACCGGGCTTTCGATTATGCCCGAGGGAATGGAAAAGCAGATCGATCAGCAAGCGCTGGCCGACTTGATCGCCTATCTGAGCGCGTTGCAGTGAAATACGAGCGATGCTTCGCATACCGACTCTAGCTCATCGAATCGAATGAATTCTTGGAGGATCGCGGCTGATGAATCGATCATGGCCCTTGACCGGCAAACCATTGCGTAAGCTTCGCGTTCATTGTGGTGGATTGGGTTCTCTGTCGACCGCGATGTTCCTGTTGATGTTCACTGTCAGCATCATCGACGTCGCCGCTGCCGAAGGCTGGAAAGCTGCCGCGGCTAAAGTGAACATCACCCCGCCGCAAGGCATGTGGATGTCGGGCTATGCCTCCCGCAACCATGCCGCTGAAGGGATGCTGCACAACCTGTGGGCAAAAGCCTTGGTGCTGGAAGACGCCGAAGGAAACCGGGGAGTGATCGTCACCCTTGATTTGATTGGCCTCGACCGCCAACTCTCTGAAAACGTGTGTGGCAAGCTGGAAGAGCAATACGGATTCTCGCGCGATCAGGTGGCAATATGCACATCACATACACATACCGGGCCCGTTATTGGCGGCAACCTGGCGGCCATGTATTTCCTGGACGAACCGCAACAGCAAATGGTCGACGATTACGCCGCCAAACTTCCCGAGCACATCAGCCAAGCCGTCGGCGATGCGCTCGCGGCGCTGGCTCCAGCGAAACTAACTTCGGGAATTGGCAAGGCCACGTTTGCTGTCAATCGACGCAATAACCCTGAGAAAGAAGTCCCTCGTCTCCGAGAAGAAGGTAAACTCGTGGGGCCCTACGACCATGACGTGCCTGTGTTGGCCGTGCGCGACGAAGAGGGCCACCTGAAAGCTGTGCTGTTCGGCTACGCTTGTCATGCCACGACACTCTCGTTCTATCAATGGTCGGGCGACTACCCGGGCTTCGCCCAGATCGATCTCGAGGCCGCGCATCCAGATGCGATCGCGTTGTTTTGGGCCGGATGCGGAGCCGACCAGAATCCGTTACCACGCCGAACCGTCGAGCTGTCTCAATCGTATGGCGGTCGTCTGGCCAAAGCGGTCGATAAAGTTCTCGCCGATGGCATGACTCCCGTGCCGGCGGAGATAGAGACAAGTTTCGCGTTGCTCGACCTGCCCTTCGACACATTGCCAACGCGCGCGGAACTCCAGCGGCAGGCGAAATCCGATAACCGCTACGAGGCCAGCCGGGCAAAGATCTTGCTGGAGCAAATCGACGGTGGGAAACCGTTGTCGCAGGCCTACCCCTATCCGGTTCAGGTGTGGCGTTTCGGCGAGAAGGTGCTGTGGGTTACCTTGGGCGGTGAAGTCGTCGTCGATTACGCCCTAAGACTCAAAACGGAACTCGGCGAGCGAACCACCTGGGTCGCCGGTTATACGAACGACGTCATGGCCTACATCCCCTCGCGCCGCGTGCTCGTCGAGGGCGGCTACGAAGGCGGCGGAGCAATGGTCTACTACGGTCTCCCCACCACTTGGGCACCACAAGTCGAGAAGCTAATCGTCGACGAAGTCCACCGGCAAGCGAAGGAGCTGGCTGCCGAGTAGTTTGACCCGAGCGGCATTTATGTGCCGAACACATGAGCCCAACTACTATTGCCAGCGACTCGATTTATCCGTTCCTCAACTCATTCAATCTCCAACACCCGTTGGACGCTGGGGTGGCCGTATTCGGCGCCGCCGGTTAGCACGCGGATGTTTGGTGCTGGCCAGCATTCGCCTTCGCCGTGGGTGTGCCCGCATAAGACCGTTAACTGCTGATTGGGATGTTCACGCATGATCCGATCGAGCACATCGCCCACTGCTTGGCAACTGAAGTGTGGCAGCCACTCGTCATTGGAGATGTGCCCGTCGTACCAGCAAGCCTCACGGTAGGGTGGCACGTGGGTCAGTAGCAATACATTCGGAAACCGAGAAAGCGCCTCGGGCAATACCTTGGCGAAGTGCTCGGCTGCTTCATCGCCAAGCCTGTGCAAAACGTCGAGTCGCTGCTCTTTATCCAATCCCACGAACTCCTCGATCAGGCGCGCGTCGTTCATCGACACATACGAACGTTTGTAATCGCCCAGTCGCGCATCGGCCCAGCCGTCGTGCCCAATGATGGCCGTCTGCTTGGTGAGCGCTTCTACCGTTCGGTCGGTCAACCAGTGCAATGTGTCAACTTCCGCGCACACACGTCGCGTTACTGCCCGAACTTCGCGAATCGAGCTGAAATAGAAGTCGTGGTTTCCGAGCACAAAATAGATCGGCCGCGGAGACGAACCGGCCAGCAAGCGGAGGTGCCGTGGAAGTTCAGGGGCCTCGGAAAGATCACCGCTGAGCAATACGGCATCGGCCTCGACTTCGGCAAGTCGGGCTAGAAAGGCCGACGTTTGATCCACCGTTAGCCAGTTGAGGTGGATGTCGGTGAGCCAGGCAATTCGTTTCATCGCGGTCCAGGTAGGTCTGGCGATCGATCACGCCGCGTGTGAACAAATTCGACTCGTACAGAGCGATTTCAAAACACGTTCTTATCCCACAATACCGTGAAGCCATGCACCAACACCATAGGCCAGCACCGCGGCGACGATCCCCACCACCAGTGTTTCGGCCGCGGATCGCCAGCGGCTGCGAAGTAGCAGGTGACCCTTAAACCATCCGATGAAGAAAAATGTCACAACGGTGGCCATCGAACTTGCCACAAACAAGTAGTCGGGGCTCTTCTTATCGATGAACAGAAAGGGAACCAACGGCACAAGACCCGCCAGAATGAAGGCCCCGAACGTGACCAAGGCGGCGATGATGGGCGAGGGAGATTCGAGCCTTAGCCCATGCTCTTCGGTAATCATTGTATCGACCCACTGCCGACGATCGTTGGTAATCACTTCGACGATCTGTTGAAGCACCTCGCCATCGAACCCTTTGCCGGCGAAGATTTGCCGAATTTCTTCACGTTCCCCTTCGGGAATCTGATCGATGTGGGCTTCCTCTGTGCGTCGAGCCCGCTGGACCACCTCATGCTCAGTCTTGGTGCTGAGGTAGTTTCCCACCGCCATGCTGAATCCGTCGGCCAACAGATTCGCCAGCCCCAGAATGATGGCGATCCCCGGCTCAAGCGAAGCCCCCGCGGTGCCCGAGACCACGGCAAAGGTGGTCACTGCTCCGTCCATCGCGCCATAGACGAAGTCGCGTAGATAACTATGCGATGTAGCGGCAGCCAACCGCGAGCGAATCGCGCCCGGCGTATGCTGGTCCGCCAGATTGGACGTAGGATCTACCATCACGGTTTCTTGAAATAGAAAAGGGGCTACGGATGTTCGTGTTGCCGTACCACCAAGACCGAACAGGGTGCATGTGCCAACACTTTCTCCGATGTGCTGCCCATCATCAACCGGGCCCACCGTGAAAGTCCCCGAGCCCCGAGCACCACCAGCGAGATACTCTCCCGGTGGATCGCTCCCAAGATCTGCTCCGCGGGCAAACCCTCGACGACAATCGGCTTGCTGCCCTGAAAGATTTCGCCCAGATTGTCGCAATATTCGAT
>CAZNXE010000160.1:0-13196 GCA_964576465.1 uncultured Planctomycetaceae bacterium | reverse complement strand
CACTGGTTGTGTTCGCTGGACTCTTCATCAACTTGCAGGTTCAGCCACGTGTTCAATTGACGCCACGTATTCTCGGCGGTAAGCGTGATGGGTTCCCCCGGCCTTAGCGTGCCGATTGCGTAGGCCCGATTCTTCGCCAGCAAGACCACGTCTTCTAGCGTTTCATCGAGATGATTGGTAATCGTCCCCTTGAGCACTTCTTGCGTGGTCCAACCAAGCGTGGCGTCGAGCGTGCCTTGTTCAAAGGCTCGCCAACGGGCGGTAAAGGCCTTGGTCGACCAAACCTGAATCGGGGCGCCGAGCATCCTGTCGAGTTGCGGGGCGAAGCCATAGCCGCGAGACCAGATGGAAGACGAACTAAACTGCGAGGACATGCCCCCAAGCCCCGCCCCGGGAAGCCCCATCCACGACACGATTCGTTCGACCTGCGATGGATCGCCGCCGCCGGGCAATCGAGGAACGATACCAAGATCGAGCGACTGGACCCTGGGGCTGAAGGTGTTCATCCAACTCGTGCCCCGCACTAATCCTGAATCGAGATCGATGTCGATGATATCGACCTGGTTCACGCGCAACTGATCGCCCTTGAGCCAGAAGGCCAGAAAGTAGGCTCCCACACTTACCGTCAGCACGATCAGCGGGAACGTGATCCAGGTTAGCTCCATCCGCTTGAGCACCTTCTTGACGAAGAAGTAGTCGACCGGACCAATCAGCAAGATGTAGATAATGACTAACAAGGCGACAATCCAAAACGGAACGAGCCGCACGCCCTCGAACTGTTCGAGCCCGCCGCGAAGCTGACCGCTGAGGTCGTTGACCCACTGATTCATCATGCCCGGCGAGCCATTCTCTTCGTCGATATCCAATTCCACCGGTTTGCCCAGCAGTTTGTTGACGACGTGCCCCCGTGATTCCCATCCGGCCAAGGGCGGGCGGTCGAGGTCCAAGGTCACAATGGTCACGGTTCCAAAACCTCGGGCCGTGCGAATCACCAGCGGCAGGTCGCCCTGTTGCAGTTCGACGACGCCGGCGAAACCTTCGATAAGCGGCACGCTCAATTCGGCCTGCGATTCGTCGCCAACAACCAAGCTACGAATGGGTGCCCGTTTCTCGCTGTAGGCTTCCAAGGTCGTACCAAGTTCACCGGCTTCAAACCCTTGCCGGGTTACCATGCGAACAAAACGACCGTCGATGAGCGCGGTCAACGGAGCATCATCAGCCAGCACCTCCGGCGCGTTGGCTCCCACGCACAGAATCACGCGTCCGCCCATTTCGACCCATCGCAAGAGGGCTGTGTGGCGAGCGTCGCCGGGCACCAGCGCGTTATAGACTTCTGGGCGCGAGGTGGAGAGCACCAGATAATCAACCCCGTCGTACCCGTACCATCGCGTGGGCAACTGCGACGCGTCGGTCAACTCGGCAATCGTACTGGCATCATAACTGTCGCCTAAAAGCTGCGCGGCTTCATCGAGCCCGATGGATGGGCCCACGCTGACGATGATTTCCTGTGTGCTGTCGTAAGGCGAGGGAATCGAATCCGAGGCGCCAATGGTCGATGTGGTGTACTCCCGCGAAATGCGTTGGTTGCCTTCGGCGTATTGGTAGCGAACCGTCAAGTTCGTCTCGGTCGAGCCCAAGCGAATTAACAGCGATGCGGTTGCTTGCCTGCCGGCGAGCACTTGTGTGGGACGGCCGTCGACCGTCGGCATGACAACAGGCACGCCGTCGCCGTCGTTGGCGGTGATGGTTACTCGGCCGGTTGTCGTCTCGGTGCCGCCCAGCAACGTAACCACGGCCGGCGTCCATTGCCCTACTTTGTACAGATCGTCGAACCCGATGCGGATCCCGATGATCTTGGGCTTCTGCGATGTATCTTGCGCCGGGGCTTGCGACACCACGGTTGTGGCCAACATCAACGCCAGCAAAGTCCAGCAGGTGTATGCAACTCGCGCGCACCGTACCCTGGAAGCCGTGCCTGAGACAAAGTTCCGCCGTGTCATGGTTTCTCCGCATCGTCACAACCGCAAACCATCTGCCCACAACCCGGACAACCCGAGCCGTACTTGCGTGCGACGGCCTTTCCCAAATCTACGTCGACAACGTTGGCAATAGTGGCCAGCCACGCCAGTACGTCGGCGAATTCCTCTTCGCGTTCTGTCTGTGTACCGTCGCGAAGTGCCGCGGAAAGTTCCCCGATCTCTTCCATCAGCCACATGAAGGTTCCGTCGACCCCTCGGGCGACGTCCTTCTGCATGTACATCGTGCGAATCAACTGCTGAAGACCGGCCAACGAATCTGGCATCTTGGCGTCAGATGGTGCTGCTGCGTTTTTCGAGATGTCGCGCGGTTGATTCATAGATCGAACCTTAACAAGATTTTTCCCGCGCTGCGATAGTCGCCACCACGATCCAGCAGCATCTCTAACACCTGTCGGATTTTCTCTGGCTGGGGCGCGTCGTGACACATGGTCGCCAGTTGCTCGTGCCATGCCCGATCATCGGGACGTAGGTCGACCAGTGTTACCAATTCCTCGGCAGCTTCGGCATAGTCTTCGGTTCGCAACGCCACCTCCGCGGCAATGCGATGGGCGTCTTCGTCCAGCACATTCGCGTAGATCGCCTGACGCGCCCAATGTGCGGCCTGTTCGTCGTCGCCCCGAGCGACGGCCAACTGGGCGAGCTTCTTTCTCATTTGTACGTCATCGGCATCCAAGTGGGTCAGTTGTTCGAGCAGATCGACCAGGTTTTCCTCATCGTCGGTAGCCAAATAGACCCGGGCGAGCCCCTTCAGCCATCGCTGGTTAGCCGGTTGGTGTTTTCGCCCCAATGCATAGAGCCGCGCGGCCTCGTCGAACTTCTTGGCTTTGACCCGCAGTGCGGCCAACAATGCCAGGGCGTTTTCCTGCGGAGCCTGTTCGTCGAGACTTGAAGTCAAGACCTCGATCGCTTGTCGACCCTCGCCGGTGACGAGATGAAGCCGCGCAATCACATAGTTGGCCAACTGATGTTTCGGCTGTGTCTTGAGAGCGCGTTGCGCCGACCGTCGCGCCTGCGGATACTCGCGCCGCCCCAATTGCACGACGGCCATTTGTGCCAGCGCATCGACGTTGTCGGGTTCCTTCGTGAGCAATTCCTGAAGTTCGGCTTCCGAGAGTTTCTCAGTGGATGAATTCGATGTCAGCGGTTCGACCACACGCTTGAGGTATTTCGAATAACCGCTCTCGAAGTCCTCAAGCGAAACATCGAACGCCTGACGAATGGCCGCCTCGTTCGATACGCAAGTCGTGAACGCAGCGAGCAGTTTGGCGGGCGCCGTTTCACCGAAGGCTTCGAGCATGTATTCGGCGTACAACTCCGCCTGACAATATGCCATCTGCCAGTCGAGCCCCGACTTGGGACGAATGAATCCCAAGTTCAGGTTGTCCAGCGTGAATACTTCGCCACGCGGAACACGCTCGGCGAGTAATCGATTCCACGTTTCAGGGCGCGGGTAACCTTCGTTCCAAACCGCCAAGGCTTCGGTGTACCAGTGAGGAATATTGAAATCGGTTTGTTGCAGGTTGATGACGTGAACGAACTCGTGTTTGACGACCTGCGCCCAATTGAAGGTCTCTTTAAGATCGTTCGGCGAAGTAAGGGCGACCATCGTCCCCGCGCAAGCCCCGACGGTGCCCACCGAGGGCAGCCCAATCATCCGCGCACTGAACCACCCGTGGCCATTCGTATTGCGAGCTTTGCTAAAGATCTCGAACAGCGACTTTTCGGCCGGTTCGTATCCCAATTGTGAGCATAACCGCGGATAGATCTCTTCCAGGTAGCGGCCCATGTAGCGTGCGAGGATTTTGTCTTTGCCAGGGTCGAATCGAATGAGAAAGTGTTCGGTCTCCAAGGTGGTGTATTCGTCGAGCACTTCGAGCACCTTAAGCATGTTGCTCACGCGGACATTGAAGGGGTCGACCTCGAACGCTTCGTCGAACAGCGCTCGGGCATCATCTTCGCGGCCAATCCGCATGTACAGCATGCCCAGGCCACTTCTTGGACCAACGAGTTGCGGCAGTCGCTCGAGGGCCTCGCGAAAGAAGCGTTCGGCGGCGTCGAACTTGCGGCGCGCTTCAAGCACCCGCGCGAGCACAAGAAAGAAACGGCCAGCGTGGGCGTTGCGTGTGGTGACCTCATCAATCATTCGCCCCACGCGTGTACCGGAAAGATCGTCCGCATAACCGTCGAGCACAAGATAGGCCGCCGCCAAACGGCCGAGTGTTTCTTCCGACAACGGATTCAGCTCAAGCGTCGCTTCAAGTTCTTCGGCCGCCTCGATAACCTCGAAATTTGCCATCAGCAGGTCAGCCCGAAGCCGATGGGCTTCGACCAACCGGGGATTGCACTCCAATGCCCTAGCGATGGCGGTGGCGGCTTGATCGAGGTTGTAATTCTGCAAATGCAGGGCAGCCCTGGCAGCATGCACTTCGGCGGCGTTGGGGTTCAGCTTCACCGCGGCGTCTAGCGACTTCTGCGTTTGGGCCTGATTGTATTTCTCAAGGAACAGCACCGCGCTTTCATAGTGCGCTGGCCAGTAAGCGTCCTCGCGTTCCAGCGCCGCGGGAAAGAGATCGTTGGTCAAGAATGTGAACTGGTCGCTTTGTCGATGCCAGCGGGCATACTGTGCGGCGGCCAAACCGATGACACGCAGGTCGTCAGGATCTCGGACATCGTGATCGTTGTAGTAGTCAACCAGCCAGCGATATTCGCCATCGGCCTCTTTGATATGCCCCGTTGCGCGCGCAAGTTCGGCCTTGATCCAATGGGAAAGCAACTCGTTTGCATCGTGCTGGAGCGCCAACTCGACGGCTTGCCGGGCTTCGTCATAGCGTCCCTGATCGAAGTGCAGTTGAGCCAGCAGGCCGGCGATGGACGCCGCCGCCGGATCGTCACCGATTGTTTCGAGCGACGCTTGAAGAATCTGCTCGGCCTGCTCAACCTCGCCCACAGCCACCCGGCAGCGGGCATGACCCAATGTCGAGACGAGCGGGAATTCTTCCGCTGCCGAAGCATAGATTTCGGCCGCTTCGGCATAGTTGCCCGCCAACTCAAGGCGACGAGCCTGCCCCAAATCAACGTCTGCCCGGGCCCACGCGGGAAGGAGCGTCAGCAGTGCGATCAGAGCACCAGTCCAACACCGCAATGGGAAGCAGGATTTCATCACCGGCTCACAGGGGTGTCTAGGACGCCAGGGGTTACCAGCATCTTGCAGCATTGCATGGACTTACGTTATCCCATGGATCGAAAACCATCAAGCAAACCTACCATGTGACACGCCGCGAATACCAGCTTTCTGGAAGGTGCTTCCATTTGATCGCGAAGAACAACATCATTTGTGAAAGTGGTCGAACGTGTCCTCGAACACGATATTGCCCGGTTTGGGGTCGAGGTAATAGAGGAGGAAAGACTCCAGGTCAGCGAGCAATACCTTGACTCTTGGCCAGTTGTGCTCGAACAGCTCCAGGCCACGATCCTCGTTGTCGAGGCTCGTTTGTTCAGAGAACTCTGGATCACTAAACAGTTTCGATTTTCCGAAGTCGATGATGTAAGGGGGGCGCGTCATGTAGTCCATTTCCACGACCAAGAGGTCGTCATCCCATCCCTTGATTGATGGGATGTGGAATTCCCCTATTTTTTCCACACAGCCACGGTCTAGGAGGTGCAGATAGGCCTCTTTTTCGTTGTGGTAGACACGCGGTGAATTACATGCCTTGATAGCCGTATAGCGGGTCGTCTCGAAGACGGCGCCATCCTGACCTTCGCCAAGGTATCTTTTCAGAACGGTCGGTTCAGCGCACAATTGTGCATACCGGTTGGCGTGTCGAACAAGCTGGAGGTTGGGTGTCATGGGAATGCGTTGGAAAGATGGGTACTCGGCGCACGTGGAATCGTACCTGATCGTGAGGAATGATCGATATCCGCTTGCTAAGATCAACGGCGAAACGCTAACTCTCGATGTGGATTGTGAGCTTGGACCGAACACGACGGCTTCGTTGGTGGTAATGGTCGACGGTGACCCATGGACGCAGACGGTTGTGCTGTCAGATGGTGTCGTTCCTGGCAAACGGAAAGTGCGTTACCGTGTGGAGGCTCCATTCTAGGTCGGGCACTTCGTGCATGACAAAGAACATCATCTGAGATTCAAACTGAAAGGCCAGGCGCCCTGCCCCGCTTCTTTTCTTAGGCGAGCGGCGAATGAGAATATCCCAACCCGACGCGTGAGCGAGGGACCAACCGGTAATACCCTGCATTCCCTCGCTTACGCGTCGGGTTGGGATTGGTACGTTCTTATCTGCCGCACGCCTTACAACACCCAAATAGGAACCGATGTCGATGGAAGAACAGACCACGATCAGCTACGACGACTTTGCCAAGCTGGATTTGCGAGTCGCCACAATCCTCGCCGCGCGCGAACATCCCAACGCAGACCGGCTACTTCTTCTGCAACTTCAACTCGGTGACGTCGAAAAGCAAATCGTGGCCGGCATCCGGGGTCATTACGAGCTAGACGCCCTTGTTGGTCGACAGATCGTCATCGTGAATAACCTCGAACGGGCCGTGATTCGCGGCGAAGAATCCAACGGCATGCTGATGGCCGCCAGCGACGGCGAGCGGGTTGTGCTGTTGCAGCCCGACAGCGCGTGTGAGCCGGGTTCGAAGATCAAGTAACCCGATTCAGAGCACTCCGCCGTGCGTTTGCCGGACCATTGGGTGTTGGTCTAATCCGTGCGCTCGAAATAGCCAGTAGGCGTGCAAGAAGTCGATCGCCGAAACCAGACGTGCTTTGCGTGGACCGGTGCGTGTGAAGATGGAATGGCTATCGTTCTTCCAGTGGTAGGCGTCGGGGCGATATTGATCGATCCACACCGGATGCTCCGCGCGGCTATCCGCTCCTTCGTAGATAAACCGATCCAAGGGAAAGCGTCGCAGGTGTTCGACGCCATCCAGTAGATTGCGCTCCATCAGCGCCCGGGCGCTGTTGGGCTTGCGATTGATGATCAACTCGAACGCTTCGGTGTCGTTCAGCAAGGCGGCCCACATGAAGCCGCATAGTGCGTTGTGCTGGCCGTCGAGGTAATTCATGCTGTGATAGCCGGTGCGCCCCATGCGATAGAGAAAGTCGCCGTCCAGGGGTGTCTCTGCTCGTCGGGCCATGTGAATGTCCATCGCGAGAGAGACAAAAGCCGCGTTGGTGACATGATTGCGATCGTTCATCCCTTTGACGAAAGGGCTGCCGCCAATGCGTTGTGGCTGAATAAGATTCCGCCACGGATGCTCGTAGTAGACGTGATGCTTGTCTCGCAGATTGTGGAACGCCTCTTCGATGCGGGCCTTCTGGTTCTCGTCGCCGCCCGCGAAGTAGTGCCCCAACGCAATGATCTGATAAGTCACCTGCGCGTTGAACGGCACTCCGACCGAGGCGAAGATCGGCGTAAGATCGCCATAGGGCGACCGCTGTCCGTTGCGATCGGTCAGCTTGTAGTTATGGTCGACAACATGCAGCACCAGGTCGGTCACATCGTCTCGGGCCAACCGTTGCACGTCCGACGGCAGATCGTCAAAGGCGTACATCATCATCGTCGCGTATCCGCCGGCGAGTTGGTTGTAGGTGCCTTTCGCCGGACCATACATGTATCGATATCGCGTGCCGTCGGGTGCGACGTAATCGGTCATCTCCTCGCGGGGAGGCGCGTTCTCGTATACCACACACCGCGCGGCGTAACCTGGCTGGCCAGTCACTTCAAAAAAGAAGTGCATGCCCTGCAGCAAGTCGGCAATATGCGCAAGCGTCGCGGGGTCTTCGGTCGCCGCATACTTGTAGCTCAGCGCAGCCAGCAACGCTCCGTTCCAGGTAGCGTCGTCGCGCCCGGCAAGCCACAACGGGCGTTGTCCGGAAACGTCGGCCAAGTCGATACTGGTGATCGCCTGTTGATAGGGAGTGAAATGATATCGCCACAGAAGCCACTCGAAAAACTCAGCCTTCCACGCCAACGGCAACTCACGGTCGGCAGCCCCGAGATGGGTGTGCAGGCGATCGAGATAGTTGGCCAACGATTCCCCGGAGTCATCGCCAGCGACCGGCGGCTGCGGCATTGTGTCAGCCACCACCTGTGGCAGTGCCGCGAGCAAAGCGATGGGCCGCGGCTCCTTCGCAACGGCATCATCGCCCCGGGTGGGCGAGCTGCACATTGCGAGAGCGCACACAAACCACATGGTCGTCCGCCGAAAGGAAAAACATTTCCTGCGACCATCGTCCGCCAAATTGTGGATCACGACGTTTCCTCCGTGTCGTCATGTGGCGCGAGCTGTGAGACCACGCCTTCGAGAAATTTTGCCAGTCGGTCCGACGCCTTGAGTCCGTCTTCTCGCAGCCGCAAGAAATCTTTCGCCACCGCGGGACGTCGCATCAACGAGCCAACCGCGGTTCCCATCCGCCGGATGGGGGTTGCCTGCTGAATAAGCGCATTCATTTCCGGCGGTAGTTCTTCGTCAACGGCATCGCTGATAATACGAATGCCCAAGAAACGGACCCGTTCCTCACGGCATACTTCGGCCACGACAATCGATTCCATATCGACCGACAGCGCGTCGTGTTTCTGGCCAAGAGATTCTTTATCATTCGGTTTGGGAACCAGTTGGTCGACCGAAAGGATGCGCCCAACATGCAGGCCACGATGGAGGCGAAGTTGGTCGGCGTCGACATGCAGGTCGATCGTCAATCGCTTCCCGTGGGCATCGACGATTTGGTCCACCATGACGATGTCGCCCTTGCGCAGCGCCGGCTGAAGTCCACCGGCAAAACCTGCCGACACAACCCAGCGAGGTTTGTGCCCCAAGATCACAGCCGAAGTAGCCTGTCGCGCGCGGTCGTGACCAACGCCGCTAACGGCGATGACCACCCGTCGCTCGCCAAACGTTCCCTGTGCGACCACGAAGCTCGATCCACGTGTTCGCCGTACATCCTGCAACAGGTCTTCCACTCCACCCGATTCCGACTGGGTGGCGAAGATGACTGCCACATCACAAATTGCGTTCTCCGCCGCGCGCTCGCCATCGGGATCATCGGTCGATCCAAGCGTGTCGTGCAACTGCTGTCGCGCAGCCTGAGAGGCGGCTTCGTAAACGGCTTGCTTCACCTGTCGGCGAATGATGTTCTGTACGACCCAATGCCACACCTGTGAGTCTCCGGCGGCTGTCTTGTGGTTGCCTCTTGGAATCCGTCGTTCATTCTAACGAAACCGATGGCACAGGGTGACCAACCACACGGTTCAGGCAATCGCCGATTCACTGACAAACAGCTTCAAACGGGGCGGCTCACTCTGGTCGACACATGCACAGGACATGCTCGCCGTGGCCGCATACCGCGACAATGCCAACAGCGGCAGGCTCAAGGCACTCCGGGGGTGTTGATTTGTCTGGCCGGGCTGAAGGCTGTCCGACACGCACGGTTCATCGGGCCAGCTACCGTCGTCATGCTGTGCATCAATCAGAAACTCAATCCCACGCGCCACAGCCAAATGATCGGCATATCCCGCGGCCACGCATGCCAGCACGACTCCGGATGTGGCCACGCATTGCTGAGATTTCGACACGTTCTCGTCACCCTCGTCGTCGCCCAAAGATGTCCAGCTTCCGTCAGTTCTCTGATGTGCAAAGAGCCAGTTCACTGCCGCTCGAGCAGTCTCGTGATCTGCCGCGCCGACCGAAGCCAGCCCGAGCAACGCTTGCCATGTTGAGACGACAGGAGCCTTGCCACACGCGTCCGTCCAACTGCCATCAGCTCTCTGCGTGCGATTCAAGTGGTCAATGGCACGGTCAGCCGTGGAAGTTCCGCGGCGTAGTCCTCGCGCACCCAGCGCCTCGAGCACGACTCCCGTGATGTCCTCGCCAGAAGATTGGCCCAATACTGGGTTATTGGGTTTTTCGTGCGACTGCGATCCAGGATCAGCGGTTGTCCAGCGGCCATCGTCTTGCTGCATCTGACACAACCAGTCACGACCGTGTAAGACGGCTCGGTGCTGAGTTTGGCGGTCGATGTTTGGTGTCGAAGGTGTCTTAGATCCGTCTCGTCCGTCGGCGATGAGTTGCAATTCGGCCGGTAGTTGTTGTGAACCGGTTCCCCTCTCCCTTGGCACGGCACAACACGATGCAACAACGGCGGCGGTTGCGCCCATGTCCGCGTCGATGGCGCTGGCCGGATCAGACGTCCACGAACCACATCGATCTGCCACGTCGTTCGAGGAATCGCCCCGGTTTGAACCTTCTAGGGCAAACAACCATTCGCGCCCACGACGAACCGCGGCAACTTCAGCACCCAGCCCACTCGCCTCGAGGGCCGCAAGCACCCGGGCGGTTTCACCAACGATTGAAACGTGCCCACGGAAACCGATTCCATCTTTGGTTTCCACACGCAATCGGCCAAGCTGTTGCAACAAGAAGCAAATCTCCGGCGAGTCTTCGGCCATACCCGATGCCCGCAGGGCAAGAATACTCCATACCATCTGGGTCAAATCCACTGGAAGGGCGTCGCCAGAGGCGAGCCGATCTCGCAACCACTGCCGTGCCGAGGCGCTATCGGCGTGGGGTTCCGACACTGGACGCTTAACCAGCAGAGCAATCCGGCTGAGCATGCTACGTATGCGGCTTGCTCTTGAATTCGATTCCGGCAAACCCCATGAGGTCTCGGGCCAATCGCAGGGGTGGTCGATGAACAGTTCGCGGACCGTGAAGTTGTCATCAACGCGCGCTTGAGGACGCGTCGCCCAGACGATCGACTGCGGAATGAGCAATGCTTGGGCTCGTCGAGACAGGAGACCTTGCGTGGATAATCGCATCACCAACTCCGGCGGCAATGCGGGAGTCTCGTTGTATTGAATCTGCCCAAGGAGCGCGAGCACACTGCGTACCAGGGCACCCGTTCGATCAGCCCCGCCGGCGCGGCGAATCGCGCGACGTGCCCTTTGCAGCGGTTCGGTCGAGGCTTCGTAACCAACAAGCTTGAGCGCCACGTAGGCTAGCACACTTGCGTTTAAGTCAACCGAATCACCTGGCCCAACCGCCCAGCCGCCGCTGTCTAATTGAGCGCTTGCGATTTGTTTCGCCACACGGTCGCCATCGTCCGATGGCAAGCGACCCAAGCATGACCACAGCAAGATCATCTGGCTCGCAAGCGTCACATCGCCGGGCACATCCGATTGCCACGAACCGTCGTCGCGCTGCCGAGCAAGAAGCCCTTGTCGTGCGGCAACGATCGCTTGAAATAACGGTGAAGCCGAGTTCGGCAGGTTCCCGTAAGAATCAGTCAGCCGCGGCACAAACGCAGCTGGGAGATCGGCCTCGTCGTTAAAGAGGCGAAGCGTCCCAAGGGCATCCATTCCAGACATCTCATCATCGATCCCTCACGGTCGTCCCTGACCGCCGAGCCCGGAGCGTTCACCGGGACCATGAAGGTATGCCAAGCCCCGAGAATCGACAAGTGCAGAGACGCTAGCAAGCCGAGTGATTCGATTCGATCGGTTGCCGGTGCATGCAATGCTCTTGCTACCAAGGTCTAGCAGCAATGATGCCGTCGATAACCGCTACGGTTCGTGAACTTCGGGCCCGAGGGTTTGCACGGGAAACATTTGCCCGGCGTGTCCTCTAAGGGGTGGCCAAGGTCGGGCCAGAATATTTTGTTGTCGGAGACGAGCGAATACTTCCGGCGTAACAAAGTCGGTAAAGCCATAGTTGCCCGGCTGACGATAGCGGGCGATCTCGCCCCAATCGACGTGGATAAATCCAACGTCATGCTCTGCCAGCGTTGCTCGTATCTCCTCGGGCGTACGGTCCTTAACCCATCGTTCAAAGATCGACGGATCGAACGTGGTGTTGTAATACGTGGTTCGCTCGATATCGAAAGCCTGGGCATCACCCACCAGCAACACGGCTTCATCAAGTGGCACATTCGTGTTGATCCATGCGTGCCAAGGGTTGAGGCGGTTCGGATCGATGCGTAACTGTTCCAGTGGCACGAAATAGCGCGTGTAGCCATTCGGCCCACCAGGGATAAACAGGAAGTTGACCATTGCTCCGCACATCAACAAGGCGGCCGTCAATCGCAGCCAGCGGCGATCTTCTGTCCACGAGGCACCCATTCCGGCCAACAAGGCCATCACCGGCAACAGTGGAACCCAGAAGCGATCGATGCGGTGGGTGGCCACCCACCACGTGAGCAACACGAATGCGACGTACACCCACAGCGCTCGAATCAGCCCTCGTCGCCGAATGGTCAGCACCGAGAGTGCCGCTAATGGAACGATCAAGGGGCTGTGCCAGGGGCTACGGCCAAGCACGTCAATCGTGCGGGATGCGAAGTCTGAGATCGCATAATTCGGCGGACCGTGCGCTGCCCGCCACCGCTCGATCAACTCAGGAGATCGGGTCGCGCTTTCAAAAATGTTTGCCAGCAACGGATAGGTCGGGTTGCCAGTGAAGTAAACGTTTTTTGCAAACCATAGTCCACACGCAAGCAATGCCGCGGAACCGAACAGCGCCAAGCGATGAGCAATGCACGATGCGGATGGCCTGACTAGACTGGCCTGTCCGCCAACTCCGCTTCGGACAATCGCCACGAATAGCCCCAACGGCACCGCCACGAACAGCACGGCAGGATATTTCACCGCGACCGCGCTGCCAGCGAGAAAGCCTGCCAGCAAGAGCCGGCCCTTGTGCGATGGGTCGGCGGTCGGCGTTTGCCACCACAGGGCCACCGCATAAACAGCCGCAAACAAATAAAAGGCCGACATGGCTTCGATCAGCCCGCTAGTGGCGACCTTAGCAACCCACGGAGTGGTGAGATAAACCACCGCGGCAACCACTCCGGCGGTTACGCCATACCACCGAACACCGGCAGCGTAGAGCAACACCGCGGTGAGTGGGGCGAAGCAGGCCAAGAGCGTTTTGCCGACCAATGCTCCGTAAAACCAGTCATCGCGCAGCACCATGGCCAACAGGGCGAGCATTTCGCCACCCAGCGGCATGTTGCCGTAGACGTTGTGCGGCAGGAAGGCGACACGACCCTCCAAGAAAAACTCTTTCGGCACGTTGAGGTGGTATTCGCGAACATCGAAATCTACCGGCGGCAACATCCCGCCCAGCACAATCGCCGCCGCTGCGGGC
>CAZNXE010000159.1:0-13199 GCA_964576465.1 uncultured Planctomycetaceae bacterium | reverse complement strand
CGCCGAAGAGTTGGTCGTCGCCATCGATTCCTTGGGTTCCGCCCAAGATCAGATCGTTGCCGGCATCGCCAAACAACTCATCACCCAGGAAACCGCCGACAACCACGTCGTCGCCTTCGCCACCGTGAATTTCAACCACGTTGCCGTTGGCCAGTTGGGCGACCAGCACATCAGTGGAATCGTAGCCGTACATGATGATCTTGCCGGTAACGCCCGATCCAATGATGTCGAGCCGATTGACTGGCACGAAGTCTTCAAACTGCGCGAAGATAGATAGCGAGGGGCCATTGCCAAACACGAACACCGCATCAAGCCCTGGCGTGCCGCCGTAGATGAGATCGATGTTGCCAAACCCGTCGTCGCGCAGCACATGAGGGCTGACCGTGATCGGCGTTTGGCCAAAGCTGCCGGTGGCGGCGTCTTTGTCGGTGGCGCGAACTTGAATGTCGTTGGCTGCAACCGTCGGGAATGTGCGCTGCACGGTGCTGCCACTGATCACATTGGCAACTATCTCGTCGACCGAACCGTTGCCGTCCCAATCAATCTCGAACGTGAACAAGCCGGCTTGATCGACCGGCGAAGGATCGGTCGCCGTGAGCGTGTAGGTGACTGTCTCGCCACGATAGATGTCGGTCGTGCCCGAGATGCCAGCCGTGGGTGCGACGTTGGCGATGGTCAACAGCACGGAGGACGAGGTCACTAGGCCGCCGGGATCCCCATCGTCGACTTGGACGCTGACATTGAAGGTGCTTGGTCCGTCGGTGATTCCCAGGGCGTTCAGTTGAGCCCAAGTAACGGTCGGATTGACTCCGGTGGCGTCGCCATAGGTCAAGTCACCGTTGAGATCCCAACTGTAGGAGATCGGCTCGCTGGGGGCGGGGTCGAAGGAGGCCGATGCATCAAGCAGCAGCGAGTCGCCCTCGTTGATGGTGTAGGGTCCGCCGGCATCGGCCGTGGGGGCAACGTTGTTGATGGTCAACGTTGTGGTGGGCGAATCGGTAAACTCGAAGCCGTCGTCGACACGCAGAGTGACTGTGAAGACCTGGGGACCATCGTCGATTCCCAAGGCATTGAGCTGGGCCCAAGTAAGCACCGGAGAGGCCCCCGTGGCATCGCCAAACGTCAAATCGCCGTTTAAGTCCCAGGAGAAAGTCAGCGGATCAACCGGATCGGTCCCCGAACCGTTCAGCGCCAGAGCGTCGCCTTCGTTGATGACGTAAGGTCCGCCGGCATTGGAGTTGGGTGCGACGTTGGCAACGGTCACTGTGGCGGTATCAGTATCCGAGCCACCCGGCCCGGTAACCCGCAGGCCGACGGTGAACACACCGTTGTCGGTGGCGTTGAAGTTGACGTTCTCGCCGGGCGTCTCATACGACCCGTTGTTGTCCAGATCCCAATCGTAGAGGGTGATCGTGCCGGTGCTGGCGGAGCCGGACAGCGCGATCGCACTCCCCTCGTTGCCCGTATACGGTCCTCCAGCCTCCGCAGTCGGGGACACGATGACGGGCGCCTGAGCCATCAGGCCCTCGATCGTACTGGTCACGAGTCCGACGTTGAAACTGCCATTGTTGATGATGTAGGCCTGATCTTTGTCGACTCCCGACCAAGTGTTCACTCCGCTGTTCGTGGGGATGAGGTTCGAACCGCTCTCATTGAGTGTCCAGTAGTTGCTTGTCCCTCGGACGGCGTAAAGGAGGGCCGTCTGGTCCCAAGAGCTTGAATTATTGATGCCGTTTGTGATTAGGTAAGCCTGGCGAACCGGGTTTTCTACCGGCGTGTTTTGCAGAATGGCGCCCGTTTGGACCTGGACTCCAATTTCAAAGCCTGAAAAAACGGCCCGCGTCGGCCAATTGTTAACCGCGTTTTGGGTGTAGGGACCAACGCCGCCCGGGACACTAGCTCCAGCATTGGCGAAATTGTGCTCGAGGCCGCCGCCCGGATACCGGCCGCCCATCGTCACGAGTTGGCTGACCTTTTGCGAGACTAGTTGGGCCCCAGTGAGCGAACTGAATCCATCAGGCCCCGAATTGAGCAGGTCGGACATATTCGTCATGAAGCCGACCGTAACGATGGTGACACTGTTGTCTGCCGCTGCGGAGAGGAGTTGGCGATACATCGAGACGGCATCCGTCACATCGTTGCGAACGAAAATATCATTGCCGTAGCCACCCGTGGCAATCGCCTGAACGTAAGGGAGGGTGTTGAACGTGTTATTGAACGCAGGATTCTTATTCACGGAAATCGGAATGTCGGGCCGCCCGTAATAGGTGTTGACCGCGTCAATCGCACCAGGACTGTAGTTGGACGACGCGGAAACGGCGACCCCCAGAATATTCACTTCGCCATTATTAGCCAGGCCGTGCAACATGGCCAACGTGCCGGCATCATCGATGTCGGAGTTGAAATCGGTGTCGAGGATAATGTTTACCGCGGTCGGCGGTTCACCGCTCGGTTCCGCAACGAAGTTGAGGTAAACGTCGTCGATAAACACCGTGTTGTCGCCGCCCGATGGGTTGGTCGCGCGGAACCCCAGCGTGAGGAACGTGCTCGTCGCTACGAAGGTATTGCTCGTCAAATCGACCCAATCGGAATTGGTGACTAGGCGAGGCGCGAAAATCGAGGCGCCGTTGATCAACACCTCCAGATCGTTCCCGCTACCCACGAGCGATCGGTTCTGTTCCGACCAATTCACCGAGTACGAAGCCCCGACCTCGAATCCTGTTAGGGTTTGGGAGATAGTTCCGATGCTTTGCAAGAAGCCGATCTGATTGCCTTCGACCGAGTCGTCGACTAACCCTTGAAAAGCGCTTCCGTTACGCGACACGCCACTTACTCCAACGGCAAATGTCCAGCCAACACCGGGCTGCCCGTTGGGCGCGGATTCGAATGTGGACGGCGCCAAGTCGTAATCGTCAAAGCCACCATTGCTAACGACCGGGACAGCCCGGCTGACTCGCACATCGTCAAGCAGCAATGTGTTATCACCCACACCGCCGGAATTGTTGGTGAAGACGAGATTGTTGGACCCGGATGCTGCCGTAAACGGTTGGCTTACCACGCGAAGATAGGCATCGTGCCGAACGAGACTTTGTTGCGCCACGATGGTCGTGCCGCCGAGGCTGAGCGAAGGCTTGGACACGGGTCCCGCGCCCGAACCCCTTTCATTTTCAAGATACGAAACGGTGTACGTCTTTCCGGGCTCGAACCCCGTGATCGTTTGGGAGATACTTCTGATGCTCTGCTGAATGAACGCGACCTGATTACCATCGCGAATCGGAAGGCCGTTGTTGAAGGGACCGCTGGAATCGTTGTTGCCGGTGGCGCCCGCAACGCCAGTCCAGCCCGGAATGGGGCCGTAACCAGGCGAGGGGTTCAACGGGCCCTGTTCAAAGCTGGGGTTGGCCACGTTAATCGGCGTCAGTAGGGCTCGGACCTCCAGGGGTTCAAATCGCAGCACGTGGCTTGCCGCAGCGATCCCGGATCGGGCCGACGATTGACGATCAATTCCGAGGCTATTGCGCAGACGACATAGGGTTTGCAACATGGTCCAAAGGCCTCCGTAGTTCTTATGAAGATTGATTGAATACCACACGACTCGGCAGACGAGCCTGAAACCGATCCAGGCTCGATGCGCTGCCAGCTATAGCGAGCGGCGCCCTCGTGCCTCGAACGCGTTGTGAATTCTTGACTTCCACTCTCTCCCCCATGTTGATGGACGCGAGAACGGCGCTTCCTAGAGTGGGATTGAGCATGGTCGATGTGGGTCCAGGGGCAACTGTTTTGTCACTTCGCACGATGACAGATCGATACTGGCGGCTGACTGGAAAGCTGCACCAGCGCTTCGGTAACTCGGATACGTTGTTCGTCAGTGAGTTTCAGGTAGCGGTGTTGCCCGTCATCACGAGCCTCAAATGTCGTCAGGCTGTTGTCGGCAACACTCACGCGACCAGCATCCGATAGGTTGAAATAGCCACGACTGTGACGAACGGCATACAACACGCTTGTCAGATCCCAAGTTGGCTGGTCGTGAAGCGGGAGGCTGTACAACCGGTAGGCGTCGGCAAGCGGATGATGCTGGACGTAGCTGTAATCGTGCTCAATGCTCTCGTGGGGATACCGCACAGAGAGTCCAATCTCGAAACCGCTCCAAACAATCGGTGTCGGCCACTGATTAGCAATCTTTTGCGCCGAGGGGATGTCTTTGAAGACGTTGTATTCTTTGTGCTCGTATAGCTTGCCGTCTTGTCCGCGGATTTGCGTGAAGGCGCCAGCCATGATTGACAGCAATTGGGATTTCTTTCTTACCAGATCGACACCGCTCAGTGGGCTAATGTCGTCGGGCCCGGAATCCAGAAGACTCGCGAGATTGGTCGAAAAGCCAACTTGGATGAAGACGACGGACCCATCTTCCGCGCCCGCCAATCCCTTGCGCAGTACAGTGACCGCATCCGGAGCATGTTTGCCGGACAGCATGTCGTGTGGATACCGCAACTGGCCGTCATCTTGCTTTGCGCCTAAGCCAATAAACTTTCCTTCTGCTGGGGTGATGCCACTGCGACAGACTCCAACCGGCACGTCGTCCCGACCGTAGAAAGTGTTGACAGCATCGGTGAACGACGCCGCGAGAGGATTGTCTTTGGTGATCGTGACGGCAAGCAGTTTGCATTCGCCGCGACTCTCGAGCGCGTGAATCACCCCCAGGGCCAACGCGTCATCAACATCGTTGCCGATATCGGTATCGAATATCAGCGGCACGGGACGTGGTGCTGGTTCGTTCGCACGAAGGATGGTCGGTAGAAAAAGAATTGCAGCCAGTGCGCCGATCAAGCATGCGCGTGGCCATTCGATTTTCCTTAAGCCGTTAATTCTCATCGCTTTCTCTCTTGTTGATCCAACCTGGTCGTATCAAAGTTGTGCCCGCGCGACGGATGCACGTTCGATGACTTTCACGGCGACGCGGTGCAGTGTCTTTCTGGGGCGTTTCCCTGACTTGACGCGTTCGATAATCAATTTCGCCGCCAATCGCCCTAACTCAGCCACGTCCTGACAGGCCGTTGAGAGCGGCGTGGCGAGAAAGTCTGCAAACGGATGGTCGTCAAACGTCACCAAAGACAGATCGTCTGGAATGCGATATCCCAATTCGGCAGCCGCTTGCAGAGCGCCCAGCGAGTTTTGGTTGCTCAGTGCGATGAGTGCCGTGATGTCCGCATGGTGCCCGATGAGCCACCGCGCCGCTTCGTAGCCGGAGGACTCGCTGAATTGGTCTCCTCGAACTAATGAAGCGTCAAACGCGATCCCCGCGCTGGTGAATGTCTGGCGAATTCCCGCCAATCGCTCGTCGTTCGACAGCGTTCCTGGCACACCCTGCAAGATGCCGATGGCTCGGTGCCCCTGCCGGGTGAGCAACTCGGCAACCTTGGCGGCACCTCGACGATGGTCGGATGTGACCGTCACCATCGAAGAATCCGGAAATCCGCGATCCACGAGAATCACGGGCAAGCCGAATGCCTCCAACTCGGCTAAATGGCTTGACGTCTTGCCGACCGGGCACACGACCAATGCTTCCACGCGCCGCGCCGCCAATTGTTCCACGAGCTGTCGCTCGGTGTCGGTGGTATCGCGACTGTCGGCGACCAATACCGCGAAGCCACCCTCCTCGGCTGCGAGCGTGATTTCGCGCGTGATTGCGGCGAAAAACGGATTCGCTAGATCCGGGACCACGACGCCCAACAATCCGGTGCGTTGTGAACGCAACGACCGCGCGACTTGACTTGGGCGGAACCCCAATTGTTCAGCCGCCTGCCGGACGGCTTGCTCGGTCGTCTCGCTGATGCGATATTCCTTGGCCTTGCCGGTCAACGACCGGGAAGCGGTCGATACGCTCACCCCGGCGGCCGCGGCCACCTGCTTCAACGTGCTGGGATTCTTGAGGTTCGATTTCATGGCACACGCTACACAATCGATGAAACACGCTGAACAACCGTTTGTGCAAGCTATCTCAAAGAGATACGATTTGCAAGAAGAATCAGCGTCCCCGTACAGTAAGGGGTGCATTCTGCACTTTGCGCGCTGGGATCCGGCGTGAACTTATGCGAAGGTCATCTATGAATAGGTGGGTGTTGTAAGTGCCGAATCTGTCTTTAGTTAGCGACGAATTTACATCAACTGTGCATGAAAGATAGTGCGGTTGAAACGTCATCGATCAAGCCCAATTTACATGCGAGTTAACCAAGCTTGCCGTTACCCAAATCGCCTTGGCGACCTGTCTTGAAGGCGATCTACAAAGTGCGGAATGCACCTGAGTCTACGAATGGCCAGGATGTTCATGCCATTCCAGAATGCCTCCCCTTTTCCCAAGGCGCGCAGCACCAAACAAATGGAAGCCGAGACATGGGCGTTCTTTGAGAGACGCTTGCGTGCAGCCGGAAATCGCGGCGGGTGAACGGCTGCTACTTTTTCAGAACGACGCTTTGCAGTTTCATAACGTCGCCCATGTTGCCTTTGACCTTGAGCTTGCCAAGGGTGAAGGCGGTCATGGGGTTCACCGTGCCTTCGACCAAACCGATCCAGGTTTCGTCGGACGTGGTGATCGTGCACTTGGCGTCATCGACACTGCCATCGGTCACATTGACTTCGCCGTCTGCAACCTTAACAGTCCAGTCGCCACCCTTGTCGCCAGAGATGTTGAATTGGATCGTGGTAGCCCAATCGCCAGCGGCTTCTTTGTTGAACCGGTTGGGGAACTCGTCGAAGATTTGCTTGCAGTTTTCGATCGCCATTGAAGTTGTCTCCCGGCGGGCCAGCTAAGCCCGCGACTAGGGCCTTGAAAATACCGTGGTACCGGGGGCGATTCAGCGATTGCCAACATCACCCTAAGCCGGTACCCCTTGAGTAGCGACAGGCCCTCGACCGGCAGTTGGCGTCTGTCGGCCTGTCGAAGACTCGTTAATTTGCCAGCGCGGCTGCCAGTTGTCAAATGGTTTGGAGGCGATTTGTCCTGCGACCAGCCTACTGGGACGAGCGAATTAGTGGTCCGCAAAATAGGGGTGTAGAATCGAGTCCCGTACGATCGGCATTGGTCGACTCTCAAAACACGAGTTTATGCACGACATGCTTTCACACGCACAAACCCCGCCGAGACGCTTCAGTCTGGCGACGAATCTAGGATTTGCACTTCACATTGCCATTTCCGTGCTTGGCTCATCATTCGTGGCTGCTGAAGATACGAAGCGGTTGTTGTTGATCTATCAGGGGCCCGATGGCCACCCTCGGGCGACCCACGAATATCAAGCAGGCGTGGGCGTGCTGCGACGCTGTTTGGACAAGGTGCCGGCACTCGAAGTTCAGGCGGTTGATGGCGATGGGGAGTGGAGCCGGGGACCGCAATTGCTGGCTGACGCCGACGGCGCGGTGTTGTTCTTGTCGCAAGGTGCCAAGTGGATCGCCGATCATCCACGGCTACAAGACGCATTTGCACGCATGGCCCATCGTGGCGCCGGGTTGGTGGCGCTGCATTGGGCGATTGGCACCAAGTCGGTCGAACCCATCGCCGGCTTTGTGAAACTATTCGGCGGTTGTCACGGAGGGCCCGACAGGAAGTACGCCGTGGTCGAAACTGAATTCATCCCCTCGGCGCCCGGGCACCCGATTCTGCGTGGCATCGAACCCATTCGAGTGCGTGACGAATTTTACTATCGGTTGAAGTTTCCCCTTCTCTCATCGCCGGAAGAAATAGCTACATCCCCGACATATGGCGTGGCGACTGACGAGCAGTTGGCGCGCGTCGCCATCCGGCCACTCATCAAGGTCGACATCGAGGGAAACCGCGAGACCGTTGCCTGGGCATGGCAACGGCCCGACGGCGGGCGATCGTTCGGCTTCAGTGGACTGCACTTTCACGACAACTGGCAGCACGAAGCGTATCGCCGGCTGGTGACTCAAGCCACGCTGTGGACCTTGGGGCTGGCAATTGCCGAAGAGGGCGTCGATGTCACCATCTCCCAAGACGATCTTTCGTTGTCGAAGTGAGATGCTTCTCGCTTGACGAGCGACGGGGCAGTTAACACGACCGCGATGCCTAGCAACAGCGTTCCCCACAGCCGATCGCCTGCGGCGTGGAGCGACTCGATCGGCCAAGGTCCGTGGCTTGGAAATGATGCCAGCACGAATCCCGCAACAAGTAATCCGATCCGCAGTCGGCGATGAGGGCCACCTTCGGAGAGGCCGTACAGCACGAGGAAGTACGGAAAGATGAGGGCGACGAAGTTGTAGCGCCATGCTAGTGGGTTGCATACCGTCATGTAGATCAACAGCAGCGCCAAATGAACGCCCGGGTGCGTCTCTCGCCCTCTACGTCGATTCGTCAACCAAAAGGCTCCGTACAGAATGGCGGCCGTGGTGCAACTCACCACAAGCCAAAGGTTCCGTACCTGCTCGCGCGGCCAGTCGGCCATTTGGCTGCCGTACGTCGAAGGGGCGAGCAGCCGTGAGAGCTGCGCGTACACCGATTGGTTTTGGATGCGCCAGACCTGCTTCGGAATTTCCGTGGAAGTGAGATGCTCGGGCCACAAGGCGTGGACATTGATGTTTTGGTTCCAGCCAAGCAAAGCAACCGGCACGATGAACATCGCACCGCCTGCGAGCAACAGGCCTGCGAATCCCAGTGTTGCCCGCCGCCGCAGTAGTAAGTAGGGCACAAAACAGATCGGGACCAATTTCCAGGCAATGGCCATGGCCAAGACTCCGCCGGCGGCGAACATGCGTCCACGCTGCATAAGATAAAACGCACCCAGAATGAGCGCCACCCAGAGTGTGGTCGTTGAGCCGGCGTGCATCTGATTCATGATGTATCGGATCGAGAGGCCCGCGGCGCCCCATGCGAGCCACCAGGTTTTCGCGCGAATGTTGCCATCGCCCTCAACAATACGAACGCCCAACCACACGATCAGCCCCACCAACGCGACGTCCAGCAGGCACCATATCCACCGGGCCAACAGCGGAGGCAACATCGCCAACGGAACAATCGCCGTCGCGACAATCGGGGCGTTCTTGAAGGTGAGGCAGGGACCGTATTGTAGGGAGTAGGGCGATTGGCCAGCGAGCAACGCCTCTCCGGCACGGTAATAGACTCCCCAATCGCCTACCGGTACGTCGATGGCCTGGCTGGAGACCCGCACCAAAAAGTAGCCGGTGAATATCGAAATTCCCACGGCAAGATAGATCGCCCATCGCCGGTTGCGTTGCTTGTTCTCCGCCTCGGTTGGGCCTGTTGGCCGATCAGGGACAAGCCCTCGCGCTACGTCGCTCCAGCGAGCCAACGTACGGCGACCGGCAGCAGGTCGCTCCCGCGGCGCAGTGGGTGAATCGATTTGATCGAGTCGGTTTTGATGTTGATGCATCGGGCGTCCGTGCCAAACTTCCGTAGGTCAGGCTGTGCCTGACGATCAACCAAATGAGCGGCACAACTGTACCCCAGACGGTAGACCACGGACAGACCGGTGGTGCATGCGAGTTTGTGCCAGCACACGCTACGACTTCGGCGCCCGGTGGAACACGGAGCCTAGGGCGTGGAAATACCACTTGAGGTATTTGGGGAGCCATGTCCAGAGCTGGAACCGCGACTCGCCGGCGGTGCGATCGCGCCACGTGCAGGGCACCTCGGTAATGGGAACCCGGCGGCGAAACGCCTTGGCCGTAAGTTCCAGGGCGACCTCGAATCCACCGCTACTCTCGATGCCCAACTCGTTGACTAACGCCGCATCGTATAGGCGAAAATTGTTCGTTGCATCGTGCGTGGGAAGCCCTGCGAACCAATGTAAAGAGAGTCCCGCCAGGCGGCTCATCGTTCGTTTGAGCCACGGACCGCCGATCTGTTTGCCGCCCCGCATATATCGGCTGGGGCAAACCACTTGGTAGCCTTCGTCATACAATTCCATCATCCGTGGCACAATGCTCAGGTCGTCTGAAAGATCGGCCATCACCACCAGCGCGGGCCCCACGGCCACGGCCTCGAATCCTGCGCGAAGTGCGAACACGACGCCGCGACCGAGATCATTCTTCACTAGCCGTAGCCATGGTCGCGAAGCAGCCAGTGATCGCGCGACCGGTACGGTCGTGTCTTCTTCAAAGTCGTAAACAATGTTTGCCACAAACGGCTGCGGGATATGTTTCTCGATCTCCACGACGAGCGCTTCGATGTTGTCGGCTTCGTTGTAAACCGGAATGATGAGCGACAGCGCGCGAGACGGTGGATCGGGCTGGCCTGTCGATGGCGGTGCCTCGGCAGGGCGCTCGGCCATCAAATCGTTCCCAGTTCGATTTGCTGCGCGATCCAGGGGATGACTTCGTCGAGCACTTCACTGAGCCCTGTTTCTGCTCGAAAGCCCAGCATGTCGGCCGCTTTGTCGACCAGCGGCACGCGATGTTGCACGTCGTAGGGAAAGGGGTCGTCGGAGACGTAGCGAAATGGCTTCGCATCGCCGTGAACCTTTTGCCACACCAATTCGGCCAGTTCTAAAACGGTGGTCGACGTGGCGATCGAGAGATTGAAGTCTTCGTTGTTGGCCTTGGGGTGTTCGATGCAGGCACGAATTCCCCGGGCGAGATCACCGCCATAGGTATAGCATCGCACCTGTTGCCCTTGGCCCAGGATGTGCAAAGGATCTTGTCCCTTGAGTATCTTCTGCACCAAGTCGGGCACGACGTGGCTCATGGCGAGCTTCACATTTCCCGAGAGCAATTCGCGATCGCCCAGGGCGCGGCGCTCGCCGATGCCGACGCAATTGAATGGCCGTGCGATGGTGAAGGGCAGCCCGAACTGTTCGTGCGCTCCTTGGGCAAAGTACTCCACGGCCAGTTTTTGAAAGCCATAGGTCGACGCCGGCGGGGGACACCGCCGCTGGGTGCCTTCAACGGTAGGAAATTCTGTGGCGTTTTCGTAAACCATCGACGACGAAATAATCGTGATTTTCTTGAGCTTCGCTTCGCGGTGAGCCCACAATGCGGCATCAAACGTGGCGGCGGTGATTCGCTCGTTTTCGGCCAGCAGATCGTAGGCGTACTCATGAAAATACGAAATGCCGCCAATCCGCGCGGCGCCAGCGACGAGGTGATCACAATCGGCCAACAGTTCCTTTAAGAGGTCGACATCTTTGGCGTCACCGGTGACCAAGCGGTAGTTCTCGTGCGTTTCGCTGTCTTGGGTCAACTCGCCATATTTCGAGAAGTTGTCGATCCCGACGACTTCGTATCCCGCGCTCAGCAGTTCTCCGACGAGGTAGCCCCCGATGAATCCTGCCGATCCGGTCACCAGGACCTTCATCCGCACACCTCCGCCACGAAATGAAACACATCGACGATCGGCTTGTCGGTTTTCAAGTTTTTGTACTCGTCGTGACAACAGCCGATAAACAAAATATCCGCCTCATCCATGCACTGCTCCAGCGGAACGAAGCTCTCGTCCTTGATGTAAGGATCGGAACATAGGACCGAGGCGCACTCCAGCGCCAGCACTTTGCGCAACTTGTACGAGAGCGAAGCCCGAGGGTCGTCGGAGTTGCCTTTGAACGCCATTCCCAAGATCCCGACCGTCTTTCCGGCCAGCCCGTGCCGATGCTTCACGGCTTGAACCAAGGTGCTTGGCAGCCCCTCGTTGACCATCATCGCGGCTTGGCCTAAGGCGAAATCGTTATGGTTGAAGGCCGCTAGTTGCATGGTGTCTTTGAGCAGGCATGGCCCTCCGGCGAACCCTGCCGTGGCAAACCCGGCTAAACGTGGATATTCGGCGGTCACCACGTTGTGAATGCGATTGAAGTCGGCGTCAAACTTCTCGGCAATCATGTAGAACTGATTGGAGATTGCAAAGTTGATATAGCGGTAGGCATTGGAGAACAGCTTCGCCAGTTCGGCTTCAGTAGGCGAGAGATGCAGGGTTCGAGCACCTAGCATCTCGAACAACCGCGATGCCTTCTGGGTTGCCCGATCGCTGGTACCGCCCACGATTTGTGGAAGCTTGCACAGTTCGTCCAAGGCATAGCCCTGCGCGATACGTTCGGGGCAGTAGGCCAGATCAATCTCCAAGCCCCGGTTTTTGATTTGCTCGGAAAGCCGCTCCGTAATCCCCGGAAAAACCGTACTCCGCAAGACAAGCAACTGCCCCGCTTGCATTTCGTCGAGGACCGCCGAGAGGGCTCCGTCGAACGTCCCAACCCCGGGATCGAGGAATTCATCGACCGGGGTGCCAATCGTGACGATCACCACATCGGCCTTTGATAGCGATTCGGTCGATGTAGTGGCCTGCAAGTGGCCGCTTGCCAGCACGGGGCCAATCGCCTGATCGGAACCGCGTTCGAGAAATGGCATTTCGCCGGCGGTGACTTCCGCCACGCGCCCAGCGTGCGAATCGAGCAAGGTAACTTGGGCACCAGCCTGGGCGAACGCGATGCCCAGCGGCAGGCCAACATGCCCACATCCGCCCACGACCGTAACGGTCTTTAGGTCATCGTGGCTCGTCGAATTTTGCTTCGTGTTTGCTGTCACGTGTGCATTCGCACCCTGGGGATATTGAGATTGAGGAGAGGCGCTCTCAACCGCAGGTGGATTTCTGTCGAGGAAACAGCTTCCATCTTGGTTGCAGGCTTGTTCCGTGGCCGTGAAGTTTAGTCGCCCGTGAATGTGCTGTAAATCGGCCCTCTTCACCGAAGGCGATCAGTTCGTGCTCAAGAGGCCTCGCTCATTTTGCGGAATGCTCGGGAAAATCGCGATTGTAGCGCCTCAAAAGTGCCGGGACGTCGGCTTCTACTAGGTAGAGCTTTCCCCGAACGGTTTTCGTCTCGCCAGGATTGAGGCCGCCAATGCGAAAGTCGGCGTGCAGGCACACGATCACGCCTTGGAAAAGCTCTTGATAAGGCTCCCAAGCGGTGGCCAGAATTCGGTGCCCGTCGCCGCTGAAGCAGCCAATCAGGCCGTTGCTGGGCACGATGTTGCTTAACGGACGGGGGTTCACGTCGTTGCGGTCCACATTCTTCGGGCACCACACTTGACCCGGCGTATAGCGGGCTTCGGTCGCCCATGGGTCGCACGGCATGCGCGTGAGTGTGCCGTCGACGAAAAGAAAGCTGTTCGGCAGATAGTCGTCCTGCCCCCGACCGGTGAACGTATCGACACGGACGCATGGCTGCCCCCAATGCACCTCGGAAGGT
>CAZNXE010000158.1:0-13232 GCA_964576465.1 uncultured Planctomycetaceae bacterium | reverse complement strand
TATTTGCACGCACGCCTTAACGTCTTGCAGTAGCCGAGTAGGGTCCGGCTGTGCGGACCGCCCATAAACGCCCAAACCTATTCTCCGGCTTCCTTCACCCGTACGGCTGATGGGTTCGCGATCACCACATCCCCAGTTCTTCGGATAGACCCCCGCCCGAACCCAACGATGAAATGAGGAGTGCGGCCTGTCAACATTGCATGCAAATGATCGGGCAACAACACCATGGCGGCGATATGGAACGGCCATCGCTGCTTGGCTTCGCGAAAGATGGTCCCCAGCAATCGCACGGCGGCGAGTTCTCCAAACACCGGCGCATGCAGTTCCGTTTTCACAGTGAAAAGTACGTGCCGCCGGGAATGAAAGCACGTCGATCGTTTGGCATCCAGACATGGCACCCCGGAGCCATCGGTCCGCACAGCGGACCCTACTTGGCTCCGTCAAGCGACGCGATTAGTCGGACTGTGAAATCTGACTGAGAGCGAGCTCTTCGAGCAGCCCCGGGGGTAGCTCGAAATCGAGTGACTCGATTGTGGCTTCTGGGGCGCTCGAAACATCGCCTCTAGGCGTGTAAGTGTTTGGAAGTGAAGTTGACTGTAGATTCAATGTCGGTGCTGTGTCTTGCAGCGCGATTTGATCGATCTGTAAGAGGCCTCCAACGCTTGCTGGGCTATTCGACGACAAGGGGCCGAGTTCCGCGTCATCCAATCCAGCGCTGTCCGCCCGTAGATAGTCGTTGAGGTAAGCAACATGTCGAACCCGACCTGCGTCTCCATCAAATACGATCACTCCCCCATTGATCCGGATGGGCCTGGTTAGTGCAGCATAGGAAGTGTTCCAATCGCCCACGATTGGTTCCCAACCGGCCAAACCATAGTTGAACGGCGCGGTATCGGCTTCGCCGGAAGTGTTCGAGTTTTTCAAGAAAAACGTGGCCGTGTCGGGATTGTAAACACCAACCGTCACGATCGCGTCGTCGTTCCAGTCGCCCGCGAATGGCTTCCAGCCAGGCATCCCATAGTTGAATGGTTCTACTTCCGGGGCACCGGCCGTGAGGGTATTGCGAAGATAGAAGGTCGCCGTCTCGGGGTCGTATACGCCAACACCGTCGTAGCCATCGCCGTCCCAATCGCCTGCCAGGGGCACCCATCCGGGACGCCCGAAAGTAAACTGGCCTGCATCGGATATGCCCGAGTCATTCGAGTTGCGTAAGTAGAAACTCGACGTTGTGGGGTCGTACACGCCAACGGAGTCCATGCCGTCGGAATTCCAGTCGCCGGCGATGGCAACGAAACCCGAGTCGCCGTAGATGAAAGGTTCGAGGTCGTCAGCCTCGGCGCTGTTGCGATTCTGATTCTTCAGGCGAAATAGTCCGCTGCGGGATTCGAACACGCCAACGGCATCATAGCTGTTGCTGTTCCAATCTCCGACCACCGCCTGTGAACCAGCGGGACCAAACTGATAGGCGGCCCAAGTGCGCGCAGAGTCGTATTCGCGTTTCAGGTAGGCGAAGCTTGTTTGAGGATCAAAAACCCCCACGTCTTTCTCGTAACCCGGTCGCGGTTCCCGTAAATTGGATTCGCCATATTCGCTGAAGCTGTATCCATAGCCCGTTTCGCCAGTCTCGACGCGGATGTTGTCGAAGCGATTTGTAGACGCGTTGCCTCCGAAGTCGCCCACCGTTTGGGTACCGGTTTCGTTTTCGGCGGGTTGTTCCTGGGTGATGGAATAGGTACCTGGGAGCAAATCACGAAACACGTATCTTCCCTGACCGTAGCCTGCGGTCGTGGTGGACTGGGAAAATGCATTCCCAAAGACGTCGACCCCTTCAAGCGTCAGATTGACGCCCAGGAGCCCGCGTTCTCTCGGCTCGAAGCGATCATTTCGGTTCGCATCGACGTAAACCTCGCCCCAAATCCGCGACCGCGGAAAGGATGGCGAGTCTGGATTTTGCTGGCTCTCGGCCACGTACATTTCGGCGTTCTTGATTTCAGCCGGCGTGTATTGGCCACCGAGTCGCGTCGCTAGGAAGTACGATCCAGGACCCGGATTTGAAAATGCGTAAGTGGGTTCGGGGGCCGTGAGATAGCTTTCCAGTAGCGTGTCGACCCGTGGGTCAAACAATTCATCTCCGTTATCGCGAAAGAGTTCGACGTAAATCCCGGCAAACGAGGGGCCATGAAGACCGGAGAATCCCACTTGTCCCTCGATAGGCTCAGCGAAGAAGACCGAGAAGTCGACATAGACCGTTTCGCCCACTGTCACACTAAGATCGCGAGACAGCGGCTCGTTTGAAAACAGGCTCAGCTGTTCGTCCTCGGAAACAAGCTCCACACGATACTGACCGGGCAACAGGTCTTCAGCCCAAACGGCGCTGTCGCGATACACTTCCGCTGTGGTGTCGACAATTTGTCCGTTGGATGCCTCACCGGTAATCTTGATTTTCACGCCTAAATCAGAAAAGCGACCGAGCTGGACTGGGCGATCGTCCTCTGTACGTCCGTCTCCCGTCCGATCAGAAAAAACCACCGCTTGGATCGTCGCACTTTGGACAACGCCGAGTTCGAATTCTTTGTGAACGGTGGCCTCGTACCGCACGGTGACAGGTTCGGATGTGGTCGCCACAAGTCCATCGACGCGTTGAGTACCAATCCAATAGACCTCTTCTGTGCCATCAAAGCCCCATGCGGGTAGGAATTGCCCATCGGTTACTTGGAATGTCGAACTGCGACCGCTGTCGTCGATTTGATAGTTGATTTCCGTCTTGCCGGCAACCAACGACTCGCCCTCATCGCGAACACCGTTGGCGTTTGAATCGCTGAAGACGGAGATGCTCGTTGTACCCGTCCACCAATATCCAAAATCGTAGAACCCGCCATGCGAAGGGAGTTTGAGCTCGATTTCCTTAATTCGTGGAGAGGAAAGAACCGTGGGCGTACCGTTCGGATGCTGATAGTCAGGGGCGACGGCGAAGTACAGCCCGACATCGAGATCTTTGAAGCCATCACCGAATCCGCGCGTGTCGAGATCTTGTTGGCGATCGACCGTAGGATCGAAAACGCCGTCTCCATTGTCCTGATAAAGCTCGAACCCCGTAAGTTCGTTAAGATAGCTCTCGTAGTAATCGCCCCGGATCCCATCGCCATCGTAGTCCAGGAAACCTGTGAGTGTGATCCATCCGCCGTCTCCCGCAAGCAAACGCCGCTGCTCGAGCGGTTCGCCGCGGAGCACGGTGCGAGTAAGGGGCCCGCTACGTAGATGAGTCGATCGCGATGGGAACGACATGTGATCAGCCCCTGGGGGTTCGTAGAGTAGTACTTCGTGCTCTTACCTAGGCAACGTGTAAGCCCCGTTGGCGAACACGAATTCCATTCACGGAATAAATGTCCCCGCTTGGGCACTCGCGATTTAGCTAAGCTATGTCAACCGCTCATAATATGACAATTGGACCCTGGCTACAAACCTTTAGCTGGGATTTCCCATTTGGGTCTTGATCTGGCGACTCCACTACCGCTGCCGAGCCATGGACGCGCAATTCTGACCAGCCATTGGGTAAAACATAATTCTTCTTCCTGGAATTCATGACCTACACAGACTTGGGACGCGTCTGCAGCCGAGCCAAGTAGGGTCCGCTGGGCGGACCGGTAATGAACCTGCAAACCTATCCTCCGGCTTCTTTCACCAACTCCTTCTTGATCCGTGCCCAGAGAGTGGAATACCGGTCATCTCCCGGCGGCAGGGTCCAGATTGCATGCAGATGATCGGGCGACAACACTATGGCGGCGATATTGAACGTCCATCGCTGTTTGGCTTCGTGAAGGATGGCCCCAAGCCGCCATTGGTCCGCACAGCGGACCCTACTTGACTAGAATGCATATTGAATCCCCAGCGCGTCTACAACGGCCGTCACTGCATCGAGAAACCCACATGCCCCATCGCCGTGAAACCAAACAACTTTGCCCTCGTGTTAGGGTGTTCCTGACTATAGCGCTGTTGCCACTCTCATATTCATGCATCACGGCAACAGCCAAAGGAAATGATCTCCAAGTTGGCTTTGCTGCTGTTGATGTGACGCCGGTGGTGGATGGCTTGCGAGCGGTGTGGTTGGCGGGGCAGGAGGCGAATCGTCGGGCGACTGAAGTGCGCGACCCGTTGTATGCTCGGGCGATTGTGTTGCAGCACGCCGATCAACGGATTGCGCTGGTGGCGGTCGATTCGATTGGCATTCAACATCCCTTGGTGCGACGGGTTCGCAAGCGGCTGCCGGAGATCAACTATTGTCTTGTCGCCAGCACGCACACGCATGAGGGGCCCGACTGCGTAGGGATTTGGGGCCCCAACCCGGCAACCTCTGGAGTTGATCCGCGGTATCTCGAACTATTGGAAAACGGAATTGTGGAGGCCGTCGAAAAAGCGAGCCAGAATCTAACTGCCGCGACGGCCGATTATGGCACGGCCACCGATGCGACGCTGCTGAAGGACTACCGACTTCCGGTCGTGCTTGATCCCGTGCTGCGCGTATTGCAATTTCGTCGAACGGACGACGGCCAGGTTTGTGGATTGTTGCTCCAGTGGAACAGCCATCCCGTGGAGCCCGACGGCAACCATGCGATCACCCGAGATTGGATCGGGATGACGGTCGATCAACTCGAACGCGAGCATGGTTGCCCCGTCGTCTATTTTAGTGGAGCCGTCGGCGGATTGATGGGGACTCCTGACGATCGCTTTACGGACGAGCAAGGCAATCAACTGGCCAAGGATGCTTTCGACTTCATGGGAATGTATGCCGATGCCGTAGCTGAACTGGCCAATCGTGCGCTGTCCAACTTATCGGCAATCAAGCTCACGCCGCTGCAAGTTTCGACGGCGCCCGTTGCATTGCCACTGGACAATGCCGGCTTCATCGCCGCGCGGGCCGCCAACGTTTTGCAGCGACCCGCGTATCGCTGGACGGGCAATCCGTATCGAGTCGGAAGTGAAATAGCCGCTGGTGATACAGAAGGCGAGCAAGCCGTGCGCAGCGAAGTGGCGTATCTGCAACTTGGCGACCTTCACGTGGCGGCAATTCCTGGTGAATTGTATCCCGAGATGGTATACGGAAACTTTCCCACATCGGCCGAACCCGAAGCCGACTACCCCGCGGCTCCCGCGGAACCCTGCATCGAAGAAACGCTGCCGGGCAAGCAGATGCTGGTGTTGGGATTGGCCAACGACGCGATCGGTTACTTGATCCCGAAACGTCAATGGGATGTCGAACCTCCGTACACCTATGACCGCGAATCACCCCAATATGGAGAAGTGAGCAGCTTGGGCCCCAGAACTGCCTCGATCGTAATGCGTGCCTTGGCCGACCGCGTACAGGCCATGAAAACGGTAAAAGAGCCCGATTGAGTCACACGTTCGGCTTTGATCTCGATCGCATCGGAAGGGCGGCCAATAAATTATGTTGCGAATTCAGCTTCGCTCCGATAGGCTTATCTACGAGTGTTATCGATAGCATCACCTTGGCAAAGCGTTTGACGTTCAAACGCTTTGGCGTGACTTAACTCGCGGAGAATTCCCATGCCTTCGATGGCGGGTCATGGCTGCGAGCATCCAGAACTCAATCGCCGTACGGCTATTCAAGCCGGCGCGATTGGCTTGCTCGGTCTTGGGATGAACCATGCCGACGCGCTGCGCGCGTCGGCTGCTACTTCAAGCCAGCGGCCAAAAGCGCGGGCCTGTATTTACATCTTCCTTTCAGGCGGCTTGGCACAGCACGATAGCTTCGATCCAAAACCCGAAGCACCCGAAGACATTCGTGGCGAGTTCAAACCCATTGCCACGAAAACGCCGGGGATCGAAATCTGCGAACATCTCCCGATGCTTGCGGCGCGAAGCGATCGCTGGGCGCTGGTTCGTTCGTTGGCGCATCCTTCGAACGATCATTCGGCCGGACATCACATTATGCTTACAGGCCGCTCGGAGTTACCGCCCGGCTTTAGTCCTCTTGGACCACAGACGACCGATTGGCCGAGCATCACCGCCGTTGCTGGTCAAACAACACAGTCGTCGAACAATCTTCCGCCCGCGGTGGTGCTGCCCGAGCGGCTGGTTCACAACACAGGCCGCGTGCTTCCAGGTCAATTCGCCGGACAATTGGGACAACAAAACGGCCCCTGGGTTCTTGAAGCCTCGCCGTTTCACGCCCGTTCGTATGGTGCATACCCGGAGTATGCGTTCGACCATCAAGAGCGCGGCGCCGAAGACGAACGCGTGTTTGAAGCTCCGAATTTGAATTTACCGCACGGCCTGACAAAGACGCGGTTTCAGGGGCGTCTCGGTGTGTTGCAAGCGATCGAAGGACAGCGAAAGCGTCTGGAACGCAACGCCGAGATTCAGAAATTCGACCTGCACCGACAAGGCGCGATCTCGCTGCTGGCCGATCCCGGTGTGCAACATGCCTTCGACGTCACGCGGGCGGACGAAAAGACTCAGGACCGCTACGGTCGCAACGCGTTCGGCTGGTCGTTGCTCATGGCGCGGCGGCTGGTCGAGACAGGCGTGAATCTCGTGCAGGTCAACCTTGGCAACAACGAAACGTGGGACACGCACGGCAACGCGTTCCCGCACCTGCGAGACAAGCTATTGCCGCCGACCGATCGCGCTGTCTCCGCCTTGCTTGATGACCTAGCGGCAACGGGGCTTCTGGACGAAACGCTCATCGTGATGGCCGGTGAGTTCGGTCGCACACCTAGAATTTCATTGTTGCGAGCACACTACGCATTGCCGGGGCGCGATCACTGGGGTGCGGTGCAGACGGTGTTCTTTGCCGGCGGTGGCGTGCGTGGCGGAACGGTGATTGGCTCGTCGGACAAAATTGGTGGTCACCCTGCCAGCGATCCGCAGAAGCCCGAGAACATGGCGGCTTCGATTTACCACGCACTTGGTATTCCGTCGACGGCGGTTTGGCGCGACACGATCGACCGCCCGCATCAAATCTATAGCGGCGATCCCATCCCCGGCTTGCTCGGTTAAACCCGAGTGATGCAGCTCGGTCAGCCAACCTCAAGCGTGATCTTATCGACTTCGTTCCAGGTATAACCGCGCTGGTTCCAGTGGATCGAGCCATCGATTGGTTGCGTGCGCCCCAAGGCGTCGAGGGCTCGGCACCACACGGTTTGCGTCCCGGGCTTAAGCCGAACTTGGGCCGACCAATCGTGCCATGCCCAAGGGCTCTTCGATGGCTTGAGATTGGCCCGTCGCCAATTATTCCCTTCGTCGGTGGATGTTTCGACGGTAACCAGTGGTGCTTTTCCGTCGTTCCACGCCACCCCACTCACTTCGATCAACCCTGCCGGCACGTTGGCACCATCCGGCGGACTCAGCAGCCGGCTTTTGATCCGCATGTCCCAGTTGGGGTCGCTGTTCTCGAAGGTGAACTCGAATATCTCGCCCGGGGCGATGGGGCGTTTGGGCGTGCGGTACTTGGGCATCTGAAAGGTGTTGTCTGTCTCGTCCGATTCGATATGAAGACGATTCACCCACTTCACGTGCATCGTGGCGTAGTAGCCCGGCGTGATCAGCCGAACCGGTCCGCCGTGAATCGCCGGCAACCGCTCGCCATTGAGGTGCGTCGCCAACAGCGATCGATCCAGTGCTTCAGTAAGCAAGATACTGTGCTCGAAGTCAGGCATCTCGGTATATTCAGGCGCATCAAGCCCACCGGCGGTCAAGAACCGGGCGTCGGCGCCAATCTTGATATCGAGATGCTTGAAGATGGTTGCCAACGTAACGCCGGCGAAGCGGACATTGCCCAACGCCCCGCGACCCCACTGCGTACCAGTGGTCGTTGCGTGCTTTGAAAACAGCGAACGCCCGTTGCCCGAGCATTGAATCACCATCTCGCGTTCAACGTGCGGCAGGTCGTCAAGTTCCGTCGCCATCAACGTCTTCGGCTGCTCAATCAGGCCCGAGAATTCGATCGACCAATCATCCAGCGGCTTGGGGTCAAGATTCATGTACCCGTTAAGTAGATAGTTATTCCGCACGAACAAAAGTTCTTTCGGCGTTAATCGTGATGCTCGCAAAAGCTTGTCCGGCGTCCCCATCACAATCGGGTTCTCTTTCCGCACGATCAAGCGGTCATCTTTCCCAGGCACCAACTCCGACGGTCGCCGCATCGCCGGTTCGGCCGCAAGCAAACCTTGCCGCGCCATCGACATACCGGCAGCAGCAACCGAAGCTTCAAGAAAATTCCGACGACTAACACAATACCCACGCATGAATCGACCTTCCTTTTCAAGCACACCCTCGACACAAAAAAAGCCGCCCTGCCCGAAGGCGAGACGGCCGGTCGCTCCGTGGAGCGTGGCCTGCGAATTTTTCTTCTTGTTACGAAAAGATTCGCGGGCCGAGATCGACTACACTGTCCATTATTCTATTGGCTCTCATCCAGCATAGCAAGCTGGTGTCTCGACTCAATTTCTCTATTTCCGACCAGGGGGTAGTAACATGGCGTCGCGTGTCGTGCTGGGGCTGGACCTTGGCCCAAATTCCATCGGATGGGCGCTTGTTAACGATGATTCTGATGACGCGGCGAATTCGCGCATCATCGACATCGGCGTCCGCGTGTTTCCAGAAGGCGTCGACGCCTACGACACGGGCAAAGAGAAGTCGAGAAACGAAGATCGCCGCGACGCCCGGGGCATGAGAAGGCAGATTCGGCGGCGGGCTGCTCGCAAACGCCAGCTAACCGCTGCCCTGATCGCCTCCGGGCTGTGGCCTGAGAACGAGAATGAAAAGGCCAAACTACTCAACCGAGATCCCTTCGCGCTTCGAAGTCGTGCGCTCACTGAAGAACTCACTCTGCATGAGTTGGGTCGCCTATTGATCCACCTGAATCAGCGACGAGGATTTCTTTCCAATCGCAAGACAGACCGGGGTGACAGTGAAGTTGAAGGCATGCTTGCCGAAGTTAGCCAGAATGAGAAGGCGCAACGTGCCGGCGGCTTTGAAACCGTGGGTGCTTATCTCGCGGACAAGGCCACACAACTCGACCATCGCAATCGCTGCGATGACGATCACATTCGCGGGCGACACCTCTCACGACAACAACTCGTCGATGAGTTCAATGCGATTTGGGATGTCCAATCACGACACCACCCCAACGTTCTCACAAGTCAGTTGCGATGCGGGCGGATTGGCGACGGCTTTTCGCCTCGAACGTCCATCGCCAAAACAGATCGTACCCGCAATGGTGAGTCCGATCTTGAGGCCTTCGGTCTCTTTGGGATCATCTTCTTTCAGCGGAAAGTGTATTGGCCAAAGTCGTTCGTGGGGCTCTGCGAATTTGAGCCCAAGGAGAAGCGGTGTCCACAGGCCGATCGTCATGTTGAGCGATTTCGTGTGCTGCAAGAAGTCAACAACCTTCGTTACAGCGACCCTGCCACCAACGATGAAATGCCACTCAGCGAGGGGCAACGCCACATGCTCGTCGAACACTTCTCCACACTTGCAGGTTCGACTGCGACTGTAACGTTCGACAAAATTCGCAAGAAGCTCGGGTTTGATGAAACGGTTCGATTCAATCTAGAGCGTGGAAAACGGCCGTCGCTCAAGGGAATGATCATCGATTGGAAGATCGCCAAACTAGTCGGCAAAGATTGGCACGCCCGCGACGAGGACGAAAAAGATGCGATTGTCCGCCGGCTGATCGATCCCGATGGCGACGATCAGGAAAACGCCTCTTGGCTTGTCGACCAACAGAGCTTCACCCCCGACCAAGCCCTGGCATTGGTCGAGTTCGATTTTCCGACGGGCTATTCCAACCTTTCGCTCAAGGCGATCGACCGGCTACTACCGCACCTTGAAAAGGGTCTTGTATTCCAAAGTACGAGCGATCCCGAGCAAAGCGCTCTGCATGCCGCCGGCTATCTACGTCGCGACGAACTTCAACGACGGCTCTTCGACAAACTGCCCGATCTTGCCCGCACGCCAGCAACCGAGTGCCGGCTGGGCGATATTCCGAATCCCGTCGTCAAGCGGGCGTTGGTCGAACTCCGAAAAGTGGTCAACGCAATCATTCGGGAGCATGGTCGTCCCGATGCGGTTCACGTTGAAATGACCCGCAGTCTTCAAATGGGAAAAGAGCGTCGCACCGAATACAACCGTCGCAATCGAGAGCGAGAAGCCGAGCGTGACCGCGCTGCCACGGAGATACGCAACTTGGGCCAGGCAGTGCGTCGGGATAAGATCACGCGATTTCTTCTTTGGGAACAACAATCGCGAGAATGCGTTTACTGCGGAAACCCAATCAGCCAGGCACAGCTCTTTGGTGGCGAGGTTGACGTCGATCACATTCTTCCACGATCACGCTCACTCGACGATTCGCAGATGAACAAAGTCGTGTGTCATCGACAGTGCAATCACGACAAGGGCCAACAGACTCCGTACGAATGGCTCGCTTCAACCGATGCCGACCGCTATGCGCTCGTTTGCCAGCGCATAGGATCGCTGATGAGACGAGGGCTGTTTCCATATCCAAAATACAAACGCTTCCTGCAAAAGGAACTGAAGCTCGATAACTTCATCAACCGCCAATTAACTGATACCGGCTATATCACCCGCGCTACCGTCGAGTATCTGCAGTTACTCTTCGAGAAAGATCACGACGTCTTGGGGCTGAAAGGACAGTTAACGGCTGAACTTCGTTGGCAATGGGGCTTGAATACTCTGCTTCAAGAAATGCCAGATAGTCCCGCCTGGCAGCAAGCGACTTCTCTTCGGCCTGGCGAGAAGAACCGTGCCGATCATCGGCATCATGCCGTCGACGCGCTGGTGATTGCGCTCACCAACCGAAGCCGCCTTCGACTTCTGGCCGATATCGTCCATCGTGGAGGAGCCGCAACCCATGGCGAGGTGCTGGAAGATCCGTGGCCGGAGTTTCGCAACGATGCTTATCAGCTCATCAGCAAGATTAACGTATCGCATCGCGTGAATCGAAAAATCCACGGGGCGCT
This sequence comes from uncultured Planctomycetaceae bacterium, assembly GCA_964576465.1. GTDB lineage: Bacteria > Planctomycetota > Planctomycetia > Pirellulales > JAEUIK01 > CAZNXE01. The sequence goes on along the minus strand of CAZNXE010000158.1, from coordinate 2,232 downwards.
TCACGAGGAAACCTTGTATGGACCGACGGGCAATGCGAACGAATGGGTCGTTCGCAAGCCTGTCACGACCCTCACGGCCAACGAGATTCCACGAATTCGCGACGAAGGCATCAAACGTATTGTCATCCAAACGTTGAACGAGAACGGCTTGGAGTATGGACGTGGAAAAAAACCCGATGCGAAGAAAATGAAGGAGGTACTGTCTACTCTGGCCATGCCTTCCGGCGTTCCCATCAAGAAGGTGCGCCTTGTCAAACCCGAAAAAACAATTGCCGCCCTTCGCCATGTCAATCTGAACGATCAGTCCTACGTCAAACCTGGAAACACGCATCACGTTTGCATCTTTGAATACGAACACAAGGGAAAGAAGAAGCGCGAGCCGGTGTTCGTAACCATGCTCGAGGCGATGCAGCGACTAAAACGCAACGAGTCTCTCATTCAACGCACGCATCCAGAGAGACCTGAATCGCGGTTCATCATGTCGCTGGCGGCAGGAGAAATCGTGCTCGCGAACGTCGATGATGAACAAAAGCTGCTGGTGTTCAAGACTGCGACCTCGACCCAGGGCCAAATCTACTTCGTCGACCATACTGATGCCCGCCGCAGTGGCGACCAGAAGAAGTTTGTTTTCCGGGCAAATACACTGGACGCAAGAAAAGTCACCATCGACCCGTTCGGGAGAGTTCGCTGGGCCAACGACTGAGGGACACGTCTCCTTGCTGTACTTGTGTTCATTTATCTTCGTGAAACTTCAGAATTCAGCGTTTTTTAGTGGAACAGGTCGTGAAGCCGCAATAGACTGATTGCTAATTCAGGATGCACTCCGGTGCTTCGCCAAGGAAGGTCCTCGTTCCTCTTGGCGTTGGACCGCGAACGTGATCAAACACACTGTCGAAATATCTCGCGAGCCGGCTCATTTATCGATCCGAAATCGGCAGCTTGTACTCAAACGGGATGGTAAAAACGTCGGGCAAATCCCGTGCGAAGACATCGGGGTCTTGCTTGTTGACCATCCGCAAACCACCTACACCCATGCGGCGCTAACGCATTTGGCGCAGGCGAATGCGACCGTGGTCATCTGCGGGGCGAATCATCTGCCGACCGCGATTGTTCTTCCCATCGCGCAGCACTCGCAGGTTGTGTGGCGGCAAAACGATCAGATCGGGGCCAAACGCCCACTTCTCAAACAACTTTGGAAGCAGGTGATCGTCGCGAAAATTCGAGGCCAGGCGGCCAACTTGCCGGAAGATATCCCAGCACACCGCAAACTGCTTGCGCTTTCAAAGGAAGTCCGCTCCGGCGACCCGTCCAACATCGAAGCCTACGCCGCTAAAATCTATTGGGCCAACTGGCTCGGTGAAGAGAGATTTCGTCGCGACGCCGATGGAACGGGACGGAACGCCTTTCTCAACTATGGTTACGCCATCGTGCGGGCAGCCGTCGCAAGAGCCATTGTCGCGGCCGGACTATTGCCGAGCCTTGGGATTCACCACCGCAACCGGGGTAACGCCTTCTGTCTGGCCGACGATCTTGTCGAACCTTTGCGACCGCTCGTTGATGACCAAGTGCGTGACATGGTCGAGATTGGCTATGAAGAGCTAAACCAGCCGGCGAAAGCTCAGTTGCTCGAATTGCTCACACGGCCAATGAGGCTCGACGAAGAAACGGGCCCCTTAATGGCCATGCTGCACCGCATGGTCGCGTCATTAGTCCAATGCTACGCGGGCGAATCGCGTACGTTGAGGATTCCCACGCCATGTTGATCAGTGGATACCGATGCATGTGGGTCTTGACCATGTTCGATCTGCCGACGAAAACAAGCCGCGCGCGAAAGGACTATACCTTGTTCCGCAAGTCGCTTTTGCAGGACGGCTTCACTCAGATGCAGTATTCGGTTTACATGCGTCACTGCCCCAGCCGCGAGAACGCGGAGGTACACGTCGAGCGCATCCAGCGAAGCCTTCCCCCCCGTGGAGAGGTGCGCATCCTGGTGATTACCGACAAGCAGTTCGAACGGATGAAGATTTTCTGGGGAGAATCTCGCAAACAGCCCGAAGAGTCACCATGTCAGCTCCAACTTTTCTAACCGCAAATCCTCCTCAAATCATTCGCCACGAATCACTTAGACAGGGACGAAGTGTAGTCGATCCCAGCCCGCGACCAATCCGCAACCAAACGCCTGAGCGACCATAGCTCGGCAGCGGACTCGTCGGACCGACACAGCCACCATCG
>CAZNXE010000157.1:2425-13243 GCA_964576465.1 uncultured Planctomycetaceae bacterium | reverse complement strand
ACTGCTGGGCAAGCCAGCAGTGGCACCCGGTTCTCCAACACAGGTCTTTTTCAACAGACTGCTAAGCCGCCTGATCAATCAGCGATCCGCTGGGATCCGACTGTTCTCCCTTTCCATATGTCGGCTTACTTCGTCCGCCGGTAGCGATAATCTCTAAGAGCTGGGAAAGATGTACCAGCGTGCGTTGCACCAAGACCCAGTTCACCAGACTTTGGTGTTGTAGGAGGCGAGTCTGGGCGGCCGTTTCGCGTATCTTGCTAGCTAGCGGTTTTCCTCGCCCCGGAGGCATGGCAGCCGTGAGCGACCGCAGGCTATCCGACGGCAAACCGTCTTGATCGGCCTTCTGGAGTAGGGTCTTACGGCGTTCGCTACAAGCTTCAAGTTCGTCGATAATCTGCTGCTCTCGGTCAGCGATCGCCGCCAGCCCCTCTTGATCGGAGGACAGAAGCAGCTCGCGTTTCTGCGACAGCACTTCTAGCAGCCCTTTTTGAATCGTGGATAGATCCGTCAGTAACCCGGCGACTTCTTCGTCCCATCGCGTTTCCATCGCTTGTCATTCTCCTCGGCTGGTGCGCTAGTCGCCTGTTGTGGTCCACCATGGTAGGCGGCCCTTTACATGCGTTTGAGTTGAAACAGATCGAACATCGAATCAGTGAAGCTGTCAGAACTGGCTTTGCTCATCTTCTCGGCCAATATCTGGTCCAGTTGTCCTCGGAACATCTCCTCTGCCTGACCGCCGTGAAAGTAGGACGGCTTCCCGACGGTCTTCCGCATCGCGGAAAGCATTTGCCCAAAGAACGTCTCGCCCACGAACTGCCCAAAGGCTTCGCGAAGTTCGGTGTCATCATTCGAATTCGTCAAGCGCGCCGCCGACACTTCGGCATCCCTTGTCAAGGGTTGGGCTGCCTGATGCATGTGTGTTGTGTTGAGTGCTGAGTAGATGGCGCTGGACATGGGATCGATGCTCGTTCGAGGGTACTTCGATGTTCGAGAGGAACGGGTCCCGTAACTATTCGATAATCAATCGGGCGTGGAGCCGGCCGCTGCGTTCAATGTTCTTGATGATGCTCACAATGTCCTCGTTGGGAACTTGAACCGCACCAAGCGCTTCGATCAGCGATTGCAGCTTGGTCGTTTCTTCTTGGTTGGGATTCACGGCGAAGAACCGATCGGCCGCAGTTGCTCCAACGGCTTCGACCACGACATTCTTGTGGGTGACCACCACCGGGCCGATTTCAACGTCGCCGTCGATCACAATGCTGCCGGTCCGCTCGTTAATCACCACGCGGGCTTCGCCCTGGATTTCTAGCAAGGGGAGCTGTTGAACCAACGATATGAATAACACCGGGTCGCCGCGGTAATCGGTCGGAATGGTGATCTCGATGTTCACCGGGTCCAGCGCGCGGGCCATGTAGCCGTCGTTGCTGCGAATGGGTAGCTGTGTATTGACTAACTCGGCGACTTCTTGGGCCAATTGAAAGTTGGCGTGGTTCTTATCGAGCACCAATGTGATCTTGTCGTCCTTGACGTAGTTGTTGAAAAAGTCGGCCTCCAGGCGGCAACCGTTGTGCACAACCGCGGTGGTCGGCGTGGAAGAGTCTTCGACGGCGATCCAACCTTCGGAGATGGCAAAAACTCGGGTACTCCCTGCGATCGGCCCCGTGAGTGGCGTCATGAAGAGCCGCCCACCCGCGAGGCTTTTGGCAGCCCCGATCGACATGACCTGACAATCAAGCTTGTCACCCTGTCGCCCGCCAGCCGCGGGAACGGTTGCCGTAACCAATACTAGCGCGATATTTTTGGCGTCCTTCAGTTCGAGTGGTCCGCCATTACCAAGCTGGTTGCCCATCAACTGCAGCATCTGAGCCAGGGGGCGAATGGTGGGAAGGAAGTTTCCGCCGTCTCCGGTCCCGTTTAACCCGACGACAAGTCCCCAGCCTTGCAATGTGTTCTCTTCTTGCCCCTTCACCCGGCTGATGTCCTTGATCCGCGTGGTGGCCACCGCGGGTGTGGCAAGCGTGGCGATGAAGGCGACCGTCGCCAGCATCGCAATCGTTCGGAGGACTGAGGAGAGTGGCATCGAATTGGGCCTTCTTATCTTGTTCGAGGGAACGTCGTCACGTTCCGCGGTATTCACAGGGATTAGCAAACTCAGAACGGCTGGACGCGATCCAGGAATTTCAAGAACCAACCGCGGCGATAGCCGTCGCGTACGTGACCTTTCTCGACTTTACTAATGTTGAGTTCCGTGATTTTTTCACTCAGCACCGAGCGATTGGGCAACACATCTTCAGGATTGACGATCCCCGTGAGACGCTGATCCCAATTCTCTTCGTTGTTTTGAATGGTCTTGTGGGCTTCGATCACGAGATGGCCGTTGGGACGAATGTCGACCACCGTCGCGGCGATGCGGAACTTCAACCCGTCGCGCGTTTCCATTGCCGATTGCGTTCGGAACTGGCTTCTGAGATTGGCGCTGATGGTTTGGTCGCCGTCTGCCTGTTTGTCCGGCTTCAGATCAAGCCCTTCAAACTTTATCCAGTCTTCAAGCACGGCCGACAGGGTTGCTTGCTTACGCCGCTGCATTTCACCTTCACTGAGCAACTGCGACTTTTCATCGACGATGATCGTGATCGTGTCGTATTTCTGAATCTCGCGTGGGGGCGTGACTTCGATGGTCGTCAGCGAAAGATCTTCCAGAGTCAACCCGCCCGCGGTCTGTGGCATGGCGTAAATGCTCGATGTCTGCGCCCATCCACGCGTGCTGGGCACCAAGAGGATCAACAAGACCAATGACGCAATCAGCCAATGTGTCGAACGTGTTGGTTGTTGAGTGAAATTCATTTCACGCTCCGTCGTGTCCAACGTAGACGTGTTGGTGTGGCGGGGTTGGATACGGCATGCGATTCGGTTTGCTTTCCCATCCATACTGGCCGGGTTCTCTTGCTTCGATTTGTCAGAACGGGTTTCTCGATTTCATTCGGTTCAACGGTGACCGGTTCCTGGGGTCTCGCCTCTGTCGAAGGACGGCGTCGTTTGTCCATTGCAGGAACTTGTTCTTGATAGATGGCCTGCCGCACGTTGCGGTGGACCGCCGCCGATAATTCAGGCTGTTGCGGCTGCCTGCGGTTTGGGTCGGCTTGGAGGATTGTCCTGCCGGCCGAAATCGCCCGGGCGTAGACTTCGACTTTCTGAATCCCACTCACTCGGGCGAAGTACGATTTGCGATCGTTTAGCGACTCGACACGAACCAGTTCGCCAAGGCTTCCTGACTCTTTGGAACGAGCAACGGTGCGAACTTGAATACCGCCGGAGCGTGCATAAACCGTAACCGCGTCGCCGGCCTTGACCAGCAACGGTTTGCGTAGCTGCCGCCCAACCATCGCTTCACCCGCGGCGATCGATTGGGTCGTTTCGAGACCAATCACATCTTCGAGCCGACCAAAGGTCACATCGCCGGTGCGAAGATCAGACTGAAAGTCAAGCCGCACATCGCCTTCGTGAATCATCGTGCCGCGTGTCAGGGGCCGCGCGGCCACGATCACCGCGGGAGGCAGCGTGACGATCGCGTCGAGAGAGAATTGGCTGATCCCCTCGGGCAGATCGACTTGGATCGCGAAGCTCTGAGAACCTGTCCACGGCGCGCGGCCGCCTGCGGCGGAAATCACCGCCTCGAGGTCCGTCAGCATTTGCAACTGCGGATCGCTAAGCTTGAACCGAACCGTCCACGGCCCCTCGGTCCCCGATTGACGTTGTAGATGGTCGATCACCGAGTCCCGCACGCGATGTTCGGCACGTTTTCGTAGTGCCGGTGCAATTGATCGTGGGGCCTCGGCCTTGGGTCGCTCAGCAACCGTCCCGTGAATCGTGATGCGGCTAGCGCCTGAAAACGTCACGTTCGCCAAGTCGATCTTGCGCTGCGAGAGCAGGTCTCGCAATTCGTGTACGTCGAAATACCGTTTGCGCGTTCCCGTCGGTGCAGGGAACAGTTCGATCGCCGAAAGCCGCTGCACTTCACTTGCGTCGTTGGCAATGATCTCCGCGACATCACCCAACACCACAAGCGCGCCGGTGGGATGTACATCACGTTGCAAACGAAGCTGTGCCGCCGAGACGCCAGCGCTGCAAATGGTGCAGCAGCCTACAAGCAACACGAGGGCAACGGCACAGGCTCGCCATTTGGCTACTAAGTTCGTTCGTTTTGCGTGGAGAATGTGTAGGTGCATTATGTCTTAGATTCGTTGTGTACTGTTCAGTCGAAGTGGCTAGATACGTTGCGTTAGGACCGACGTAGGTTCGCCACGAGTTGCAAGATCTGATCGCCGGCTTGAACGGCTTGCGAGTTCAGCTCGAACGCGCGTTGCGTGGTAATCAGATCGATCAGTTCTTGCACCGGCTCAACATTCGAGGCTTCAAGCCACGACTGCCGCAGCGCGCCGAAGCCCTGTTGCTGCGGATCTCCCAGAATGGCTTGTCCCGAGGCGTCGGTTTCAGACAACATGTTTTCGCCAAGTTTCAGCAACCCTTCGGGATTGATGAACCGAGCCAACTGAATGGTGCCGACCTGCGAGAGGGCCGTCTGTCCGGCTTGCCGCACTGCGACGACCCCGGCGGGAGTGATCGAAATCTCTGTCGCATCTTGTGGAATGGAGACCGGCGGTTCGAGCAGACGGCCCGTGCTTGCGGAGCCGACCACCAGGTTGCCGTCGGCATTGATCGAGAGGTTGCCGGCACGCGAATAAAGGGGTGATCCGCCAGTAGGATCGGCAACCTGAAAGAAGCCGCTACCTTCGATGGCCACGTCCAATTCCCGGTTGGTCTGTTGAAACGCTCCCTGTTGGAAGTTCGTTTGCGTGCTTTGAACGCGGGATCCGAGCCCTACGGCGATGCCGGTCGGCGTAAGTTGTTGTGCGGCGTCGGGCGTACCCGGCAAGGGAAGATTGCGATAGAACAGGTCTTCAAAGTTCGCACGACCTTTCTTGAAGCCCGTTGTGTTGACGTTGGCCAGGTTATTGGCGATCACGTCGAGCTTGGTTTCCAGGGCCTGCATGCCCGTGGCCGCGGCGTAAAGCGTTTGGATACTCATTGCTATCTGTCCGTGTATTTGTGGGAGGGTGAATCGGTTGTGTGTTTGGTTGTTGGCCTACGTCGCTAAACTCACCGTGGCGTTAAGCCCTTAAGACGCGATTGACCAATCCGCCGAGCATTTCGTCTTGATGACGAATCATGGCCACGTTGGCTTCAAATGCTCGTGAGGCCTCGATCAACTGCATGGTTTCCAGCGTGGCACTTACACCCGATTGTTCGAGAAAGCCGCCTGCCACGCGTCGCGAGGAGATCTCCACGGGCGTGGTCTCACTGAGCGAACGGAACAGGTTCTCGCCCGTCTTGACCAATTGATCGAGCGAAGAGGGCTGTACGAGCGCCAGCGTTTGGACCGATCCGGCTTGGTGAATGGAACCGTCGTCGGAGAGACGCCAGGGGCCTTGTTCCGGTTGGATATTGATTGGATTGCTGGAGGAATCGAGAACGGGATAACCCTGCTGGGAGACCAACGCACCGTCGGAGGTAAGCTGAAAGTTTCCCGCGCGGGTCAGCATCTGTTCGCCATCGCGGTCGACGACAAAGAAGCCTTTGCCTCGCACCGCGAAGTCGGTCGGGATGTTCGTGTTCTTTAGAGGTCCGGAAGTGAAATCGGTGTCGGTCCCAACCAGTTCGATTCCGCCGCCAATGTCGTTGATCGATCCGGACCCCGGCTGGGCAAGCCCTTGAATGGTCGCTTCGGCATAGCGCGCTTGAAAGACGGCCAAATCGCGTTTGAAGCCCGGGGTGTTTACGTTGGCCAGATTATTGGAGATGACCTCCATGCGGCGAGCTTGGGCGTCAGCACCTTCAGCCGAGAGATACAAACCGTATGGCATCGTCGGAACGCTTTCTTACGCGAGTACCCCCCCGCGACGCCGTGATGAAAAGCAAGCCGCGTGCCAGTTCTCGAATCGAGAGGGCAACCAAGCAACGGTTCAAGACGTAAGTCGCGCTGACTCTTGACGTAAGAATTTCTCTAGCGTCTCAAGAAGAGCCGGCCCAAGTGAGGGTCGCTAGCATTCTTTAACACGCGGAACTTGCCGCGCGGGGCGCAGAACTCGCCGGTTGGCCGACGTTGCGACGGTTGGGGGCCGCAGTGATTCAATCAGCATCTCGGGCGGCTGCAATCAACTCGGCAGCTCCCTGTGCCAGCAGATCATTGGCCACGTCGCGACCAAGCTGTACGGCTTGTTCGATGGGGGCCTCACTTGAGGCATCGACACGATGGGTTCCGTCGATGTTCAGAACGACCGCGCGAAGAAAGAGCTTGCCATCGCCAACCGTTTCCGCCAGTGCCGCGACCGGCGCAAGACACCCACCACGTAGTTGTGCCAGCAGCGAACGTTCGGCGTCTACCGCCATGTGGGTTGCCGGGTCGTCGAGCTGACTCACCGCTTCTCGCGTTGCCGCATCGTCGGCGCGAATCTCGATCCCCAACGCCCCCTGACCGATTGCCGAAAGAAACACCTCGGGTGCTAGCTCTTGGGTAATGCGTTCTTCAAGCTGCAATCGCAACAGCCCAGCCTTGGCCAACACCAGGGCGTCAAACTCTCCCTCATCGAGCTTGCGGAGCCGCGTTTCGACATTGCCACGCACGTCGACCACGCGAAGATCTGCCCGCAGGTTCAGCAACAGTGCCCGTCGGCGAGGGCTGCCAGTTCCCACGACCGCGCCGGGCGGAAGTTCGCCCAGTTCTTGCTTTTCGCGACACACGAGCACGTCGCGTGGCGATTCGCGAGGTGGAACGGCACCCAGTGTGAGACGCTCCACTGGATCGGTTGGCAAGTCCTTCAAGCTATGCACCGCCACGTCCACGCGATCATCAAGCAACGCCCGTTGGATTTCCTTGGTGAAGACACCCTGCGCCCCGATGCTGCCGATGGGCCCTTGCTGCTGGCGATCGCCCGCGGTAGAGATCGACACCAATTCAACATCAGCTCCGGTTTCTTCCCGCAGCCGTTGGGCCACCCATTCGGCCTGCCAACGCGCCAAGGCGCTGGCCCGCGTCCCAATTCTGATTTTCAGCACAGTAGTCATCGAACCCGGCAAAGCATTAGACAAGCGTCAAAACGTGCCACGTTATACCATCTCAACCCGCCGCAGGTCATGCACCCGTGCAAGACAATGTAATCGGTGAACCACCCATTCTGTCCCGTTCAAGACGCCTTGAACGCTTTTCTGAGACAAGCAATCGCTACCGCGAAGGCCCCGGCTGTGATGCCAATTCCAGCGCTGCCAAACAGACCAAGAAGTTGTAGAAATTGGGCACCACCAAAGATGGCCGCAAGCACACCCACCACGACCAAAACGATTCTCATTTCTTCCCCTGGTTGACTACCCAATCGCGCGTCATGAACTCGGTGCAAGGCAAGGCTATCTGTTGGCCGTTCACTCGCTGAATTCGCCGTGTCTTGGTTTGGCGTGAAATAGAACTTTTCCGTGTGTGCGTTAAGTAGTGGAGCGGCTATCACCGCCATTTTTCTTGATGCGTACACGCAGTCCAGGGGCGATCATTGCCGCCCCCTGGCCAGCCTGTCCTACGGCACTGCATGTGAAAGTCAACCTGTAGCTTTTCATTTATGTCACAATATCCTTGCACCGCTGACACGTGTCCTGAGCCAAGTAAGCAATCCTAACCTGATATGACCAAAGACGACGTTGGTGAAATCCGTATGACCCTCGCGTGGATCGTCCTGCTTGCTCCCCTGGGTGGAGTCACAGGATTCGCAGGGTATATCGTGGCATCGGGGATTATCGAGAAGGTCTACATGCAACACTCTGGCGATTACCTGACCTACACCCAACAGGCAGGATTCATAATCCTACCGCTGTGCACTTTGCTGGGTGCGGCAATCGGCTTTTCGATTGCACCTGCCTTCGTTGGGCGATTCATCGTCTCTTCGATATTGCTGATCGTCACCTCGTTGTGCGGAACGGCGATCGTCGTTGCAATGTGGATTTCTCAGATTGCAACCTATGGCAGAGACCCATCGGAAGTCGTGCTTTACTATCCGCCACTCTGTTATTGTGCCGCTGCGTTCGTCGTAGCGGTCGGCATGTTGGCGGCTAGAGCAGCGCATGCAATGGCCGCCGCGCGAAACAGTTTGAAATCTCACTGAGTATCCAACCGTTGGGCAGGGAGGGAACCGGTAGAGCGAAGCCACAAGCGGCGAGCATGCCGCCGATAGACGCTACGCTCGCGTGATTACAGTTCAACCAGCCTCCAGACTGTATCATGCATGCACCCACGCGCTTGTGCAGTAACATTGCAACGGCGTCTGGCGATCCCTCGCGATGAGGAAGTTTCGATACCACTAGACAACAGGGCGAACGCAATGCCTGGCTGTGTACTTAGAGTTTCCGGACCTCATGTCCATCTTGTCGAGGCACTGCGAGATGCGTTTGTGCCGTTCGTTGAGGCGAGAATGACCGCAAAGGCGCGTGAGTGTGGAAAGGCTAATGAGACTGATGAGTCCACTTTCAACTTCACCGTTAGCGATGCGGATGGTGAACACGTTCCCGAACAGATTCGCGATGCCGAGGCGTTTGTCTCAGGAAATCTGAAACAGTTGGTCGAACTTCGATCTCGTCCCGGCGTCGAACGCGGTGTACTGGACTTTGGCTGGGAGATTCCCCAGGATAGCGTTCTCCCGGGCAGTTACTTTCCGTCGACACTACTCTCGCTGTGCGCGGAGGCTAGACTCGGCATTGAAGTAACGGTCTACCTTACTGACAGTGAGACAAGCAATGGTGAACCGTGATGCCAACCAGCGGCTGCGGCATCGCCACTCCACTGAGGCACAACCATATCGAGCCATCCACATGAAAAACCACTTCTTGATCATAGCGGGATTGCTCACGTTAGCATCTGGATGCGGCCTCAAACCACGGCCGATGGCCACCACTTCCTCTGTTGACGCCACGCCTGTGACCAAAGCAATGGTGGGGCGGTGGGGCATTCAGGGTGAAGAAGGGACGCTCATTCTCAGAATGGAAGAAAACCGAGTCATCATTGCCGGCCCCGATAACGATACTTGGCGCATCGATATCTCTGACGCAACGATCGTGGGTGACTCAATTCATTTCGTGCAGAAACACTACGTTCATGACAACGAACCGCATCCGTTTAATGGTGTCGCGTGCAACTGCATCGTTCATCTTGTTGGTGACGATGGTAGTCAATTGTCGTTCGGCATGACGACCATTCATTCGCCAGATTTTGAGGCCGACATTCTGACCCGTCTGGAATGATGCCGCACGTCGCGCTGGCAACCTCGCATCCCCATCGCTGGCCAGCTATTCCGGCTCTATGTCACGTAGCGCGAATTCAGTGGGGGACCCGATGGCTGCCGGTTGCTGGGCCGAATTCATGACATTGTGTTGGGGCGATTCGTTACAATCTAGTCGGCAGAAGTTCAGTCACCGATCTCTTACCAGGAGACGAGTCATGTACGGTCACAATCGTCGTGCGTTTCTGGAGGATGTGGGCCGAGGGATGCTGGTTGCCAGTTTGGGAGCGGCAACCGCGATGGAGTTAGGCGTGACGCCTGTCATTGCTGAAGAGTCTGGCCAGCGATTGACGTTCGGTGAGCTGGAACCGCTGGTCTCGCTGATGCAGGAAACAGCACCTGAAGAACTGTTGCCGATTCTCGTCGGAAAGCTGAACGCCGGCACGGACCTTAAGACGCTCGTCTCATCCGCGGCGCTGGCCAACACCCGCGCTTTCGGCGGCCAAGACTATACGGGCTATCACACCTTCATGGCCTTGGTTCCGGCTTTTCAGATGGCAGGCGAACTGCCCGCCCCGCGGCAGGCGCTGCCGGTGTTGAAGGTGCTGTATCGCAACAGCAGCCGCATTCAGAATCAGGGATTCAACGATCACGATACCATGCCTCCGGTTCCGGCAGCGGATTCGGCTGAGCCCCATAACGGCGAGCAGTTGCGCAAGGCGGTTCGCGCGGTCGATTGGGAGGGTGCCGAGAGTTGCTTCGCGGCAATTGCAACAGGGCCCCTGGGCGAGGCCTACAATCATCTCCAATTTGCCGTACAAGATGAGGTCGATGTACATCGCGTGGTGCTGGCTTGGCGGGCGTGGGCGATGATCGGCCTGACTGGCGAGGAATACGCCCATGCGCTGTTACGCCAATCGGTCCGCTACTGCGTCAACACAGAGCAGAATCTGCGCAATCGAAATTCGCCTAGATCGGCGGTGCGCGAGGTCTTACCGCGGCTCTTGGATCAGTACGGTTTTCCGGGCAAGGCGCTTGGCAATCGTGAAGCCGATGACCTTTGGGTCGAACGCATGGCACGCACTATCTTGTTCGGCTCGCGCGAACAGGCTGCCGAGGCGGCCGCCGGCGCGTTGGCCGAAGGGATTCATCCTGAATCCGTGGGCGAGGCGATCTCCATGGCTGCCAACCTGTTAGTCTTGCACGATCCGGGTCGTCGCGAGGAACGAAGTAAGCCCGAGAAGCCGGTTGGCTGTGTGCATGGTGATTCGGTCGGCGTGCATGCTTCGGATTCGGCAAATGCTTGGCGCAACATCGCGCGGGTTAGCAATCCTCGGAACCAAGTCGCCAGTTTGATCGTCGGCGCCTTTCACACGGCAGGGCAATCCGAACGGATTACCAAGGATCCCTATCCGTATGCCGATCTGCTTGACGAGATTGACGCCACGGACGCCGACACACTGTTGGGGCAGGCCGAGGAAGCAATTCGGGGCAACGACCAAGC
>CAZNXE010000157.1:0-2395 GCA_964576465.1 uncultured Planctomycetaceae bacterium | reverse complement strand
GCATCGTTATGGCGAACTTGGCCTGCCCACGCGCCAAGCCTTTGATTTACTGCTGAAATATGCGGTTAGCGAAGATGGGGCACTGCATGCGGAGAAATACTACTGCACCGCCGTGGAAGAATTCGCCACCACAAGACCAGCATTCCGCCAGCGGCAATTAGTGGCCTTGGCGCGCGTTACTGCCAGTGAATTTGGCTATCCAGCACCGGGATACGGCGAAGCGTGCGAGCTGTTGGGCATCTCCTGACGCCGACTTGTTCGCCCAAAGAATGAACGTGGCTTTGATTGAAAGCACTTGTGGCGGTATCGTGAAGTAGCTGACAGAGCATTTTTGGAAGGTGGACCGGGTGGTCGCCGGTTGGCCTTCGGGCCGACGGGAGGAAAGTCCGGGCTCCGCAGGGTGCGATGGTGGGTAACGCCCACCGACCGAAAGGTCAGGGAAAGTGCAACAGAAAGTAAACCGCCCGACGTGGCTTCGGCTTCGTCAGGTAAGGGTGAAACGGTGAGGTAAGAGCTCACCAGCAGGCTGGGTGACCAGCTTGGCTAGGTAAACCCCATCGGGAGCAAGGCCAAACAGGGAGCATCGGTCGACGTTACGTTGGCCGGCGAGTTTTCCCGACTCGTAATGACTTCCGGGTAGGCTGCTTGAGATGTCGAGCAATCGACGTCCTAGAGGAATGGCCACCCCTGGCGTCGCAAATGCGGCGCGAGGACAAAACCCGGCTTATAGGTCCACCTTCCGGCTCTGTCTATTCTCCGCGGCTTCGCCAGCAATACCCCCCCCGCAAGAAAAGCAGGCGTGTGCCAACACGTCGCAAGATGACCGAACCTGGGCCGCCAAATGCGGGAATTCAGTCAAGATAGCGAAGCGTGGCACACGCCTGTCGCGTGCGGCTGCCAAGTACCGAAGCCGGGCTTAGGCGTCGGCCGGAATGAGCTGTCCGTCGACGACTTGCAATAGCTTGGAAATACAGAGCTTGTTCATGCTCGTGCGTCGCTCGTGAGCCTCGGCCCGAAGCGAGTCGTGCAGGCTCTTGGGAAGCCGGACGGTGATGACCGTGGTCGGCTCGATATCCGAAGGCTTGGCCCCACCACGATTGCGAAGTTTGGCCAGCATTTGCTGGATCTCGCAATATTCTTCGGTCCTCTCAAACTCGTTCATCTCATCAGCCTGGGGGAAGACCTGACGCACGATTCCGTTGAGACCCAAGACCTCTCGGAAGAATGTCACCCAATCGGGTGCCTGGCGAAAGAGGTCGTTGGCGACGCGAAGAACTTCTTGGGGCTTCTCGGTCACGGGGGCCTGAACTTCTGAAGCGATTTGCATTTCTGACTCCTTACAGCGGGTTTCTAGGATATCCGTTTCCACGACCTCCATGGTCGCGAGACATTCTCATCATTAACAGCAGTCAAGTGCAAGACGAATGTCGTTGCAGTGATAGCACTTATGACGATTGCACTGGCGTGACTGCAAAGCAGGCACTTGTGCCTAAAATGCAAGCAGGTCCTTGCCTGCACAAGGTTTAGGCACACCAGGATTTCTCACTGACCCAAGTGTCCAATAGAATCACGCTCTAATTTTCTTGAAATTAGTCGTCGATTGCCGGTGTAAAGACGACATGAAAGCGAGATCCGACGGCCAGGAACACCGTAAAGAAGTATCGCCGAGCGCGTAGAACGCGTGAACCCGAATGGGTTGTTGGGCGGAGTGGCGAGATGGATTCCCGGGCTACAGTCTATGCGTCCGCGAGTTGATCATGAACCCGATCGAGGAGCTTCTTCGTGGCGAGAATGCCCTCGGGCTCGCTGAGCCGGCTGCCTTCGTACTCGATTCCCACATAGCCGTGGTAACCGGCGTTGACGACGATCTTCATCATCCTCAGATAGTCGATCTTGGTGTCGTTCCCTTCGGCATCGAAATCGTAGCTTTTCGCGCTCACCGCTTTGGCGTAGGGCATCAGTTCCGTGACACCTTTGTAGCGATCATATTCCTCGTCGCTGCTAACGCAAAAATTCCCGAAATCGGGCAAGGTACCGCAGTTGTCGAGACCGACCTTTTTCATCACCGCCGTAAGCCATTGACCATCGGACGAAAGGCCACCGTGGTTCTCGACGATCACGTTCATCTCCCGCTCGCCGGCAAACTCCGATAGCCTCCGCAGCCCGTCGGCGGCAAGTTCGATCTGTTCGTCGTATTCCCCCTCAGATCGGGCATTCACCCGAATCGAGTGGCAGCCGAGGCCCTTGGCGGCTTCGACCCATTTGTAGTGGTTTTCTACAGCCTGCCTGCGCTGGCTTTCGTCGGGATCACCCAGCGCACCCTCGTTGTCGATCATGATCAGCAGGCTCTTTACCCCTAAATCGCCCGCTCGACGCTTCATTTCGGCCATGTAGG
>CAZNXE010000156.1:0-13284 GCA_964576465.1 uncultured Planctomycetaceae bacterium | reverse complement strand
GCCTGCGTACGTCCGCGAATCCTCTCGACGGGCGACAATGTATCCGGATCGACCAATGCCAGGTAATCGATTCGCGCATCTGGCACGCCGTCGAACATGGCCCGGGCTACCGCCAGGATTATAGCACTTTGCCGTTCTCCGTCGGCGATCATCGCTTCGGCGCGTTCCAAGCAACGCGGCACCACCAAGGCATGCTGCCGGGTTTCTCGATCGAGATAGGCATTGCGAGAACTCATTGCCAGACCATCAGGCTCACGCACAATCGGGCAAACGCGAATCTCAACGGGAACGAGCAGATCGACGACCATTCGCTTGACCACCAGTGTTTGCTGATAGTCTTTTTGGCCGAAATACGCTCGATCGGGCGTCACTGCATTCAATAATTTGAGCACCACGGTGGCCACGCCGCGAAAGTGTCCCGGGCGAAACGCACCTTCCAGGGGCAATGCGATGCCGTCGAGATCGACGTACGTGCAGGACATTGGCGGATACATCTCCTCTGTATCTGGTGCGAATACCAAGTCGACGCCTCGTTCGGTCAGCGCCAAGGCATCGGCAGCAAGATCGCGAGGGTACTTCTCGAAGTCTTCGCCCGGTCCAAACTGCGTGGGGTTGACGAAAACACTTGCCACCGTGAAATCGCACTCAGCCCTCGACGCATCCACCAAACTTAGATGACCTTCGTGCAGGGCGCCCATGGTTGGGACGAACCCGATGGTCTTCCCGGCACGACGTTCGATGGCCACGGCGGCATGAATGTCGCCGCTTCTTGGGTTTACCTGGGGGGCGGATGTTTCGTTCCGCGATGATTGGGACATGGGGACATTTCCTGATGAGACGACCGAAACGCTTCACACATTCAGTCTACTGGCTGGCCAGCAAGGCTGCTTCCACCTCGTTGCATTGCTCCTCAAAGCTGGTCTCATGGAGCAAGAGTTGTGGCCCCTGACCAACGGCCTGCTTGACGATCGCGGCGTTGAATTCGGCATGCGCTGCAGTGCCGATGATGACAATCAATCGCGGAGTGGCAACCCGACGCCGGCGATCGGCCCACAACAGTTCATACTCCACAAGCTGCGGCTCACCGAGCGAGCGCTGTGCGTTGACCCGTAACGTGTCGAACCAGCAATCACTAATCACGGAGCCTTCAGGCATTTTCTCCGGAAGTAGGGCAGCGGTGTGGTTTTCGAGCATGGCCACTTGCTGTTCAAAGCCCAGATTGCTCGATTCGAACTCAATATTCTGGCCGGACTTCTGCCATTGTTCTTTTGCGGCTGCGACGAAATGACAGCCAGTGCGACGTGAGATTTCTCTAGCGAGGGAAGCAATGTCAACACTTGGGGGGGCGGTCAGCGCTACGTAAGGCCTCGTGGCATTCAAATGGTCGAGTAATTCGGCGATGGTCAGGCCGATCGTCGGGTGACGCATACTGCTGGCAATCTCTGCCGCAGGTTCAAGCACAAAGCGGCGAAACGACATTCGCCGATGCGGCACGAAGAGTTGTGCTGAATTAGGATTGCCTGCGTTGGTGTGTTCGGCAATCACTTGGTCGCCGTACAACAAAAGGTCCAGATCCAGAAGCCGTGGCCCCCAACGAACATTTTTTTGTCGTCCGATCTTCTGCTCGATCGCCTGTAGAACTTCAAACAAGCCAACCGGCGGCAGTGAGGTGGTCAGACGGACGGCGGCGTTAAGAAAAGCAGGCTGATCGGGGGGACCCCCGATGGGATTCGTCTCGAAGCAACGGCTCTCAGCTCCAACAGAAATCCGTGGGTCGTTGCCGAGAGCACTGATTGCACTCTTGATGCTTTCTTGGCGGTCTCCAACGTTTGAACCTAAGCCGATCAAGCAATCGGGCATGTGTCGTAGACCAGAGCGGCCCCCAGCGAGCGGTTTCGGCAGTAGGGCCGGAAAAACCGCACGCATCTGTCACGGTCGATGCGTACGGCGATGAATAAAATAGCGGGGCTGCCATGCCGCGATACGATAGTCGCCGACTGTCGGTCCTCGGTCGTCGCCACGAATAGCTTGGTGGGTCCAATAAGGCCAACAGCCAAGCTCCAACGTGAACATGCATGAGGAGCCATCGACGAAGTGCGACGCTTGTCACCTTACTTGGCGCACACCTCAAGCGCAAACCACACACCTAAAAAGCTGGTGCCTTGGCCCGAACAGAAGGTTGCCCCGTGTCGTAAGGTTAAAAACCCATTAGGGTTGAAGTCACAGTGTCAAAAGCCTCTCAGCGATGCCTCCTATTCTCTGGAGACGCGGCCAAATGTCAAGAATGATCTTGCAAAGATTTTTTCCAGCCGAAAAACAGCAAAAGTGGTCTTGCAATTCGCGAATGCGCATGTCGGTTCTCGCGCCAGGCAATTGCCGATCTGTCCTATCTTGCACAGCCTCGATAGACAATTTGAACGAAGCGTCTTGTGTCGAGGTAGCTGCCCCAAGGCATCCGCAAAAGCCAATTGCATACCTTCTATGTATTCGATAAGACTTGGCTTATTCGTACTCTCAAAGCGGCCACGCATCCGTCCCCGGGCGATCATTGCGAATCGCTCCAGCGTTCGATCCCCCGGCGGTGGGAGAGGGCTGGGAGGCGTTTTCGGATGGCCTGGCCCCGAGCTAGATCGATGGGGGCGATCGCCATCCCCTGGCCATCGGCTGCCGTGGATAATGGTACACCCCATGGATCGATAATCATCGAACGGCCATAAGTAACGATCTCATCAGAGTGCCGCCCATGTTGGTCGGCGGCGATGACAAACGCCTGATTTTCGATGGCACGCGCCTGTAACAAGACTTGCCAGTGGTCGCGACCCGTGGCCAATGCGAACGCGGAAGGTACCGCGATGATATCAGCCCCTTTGTCCGCCAAGCGGCGATACAACTCAGGAAAGCGGAGATCGTAGCAGATCGAAAGCCCCAGCCGCCCGCAGGGCGTATCGACAACCTCGGTGCGATCGCCTGCGGTGACAAAGCTTGATTCCTGAAACGTTACCTCGCCCGGCAAGTCGACGTCGAACAGATGGAGCTTGCGGTAGACGGTCAACAATTCACCAGCCGAATCGAAGACAAGGCTCGTGTTAAAAGCCTTCTGGTCACCGGCCCGTTCAAGCATGCTGCCAGCGACAAGCGTGATCTTCCATTGCTTGGCCCAAGAACTCGCCGCCTCGCTGGTCGGGCCGGGGAGGGCCTCGGCTTGGGCAAGCATTTCCTCCCGGGAAGTCAGGCAGTTGAACAGCTCGGGAAGCACGATCAGCCGTGCGCCCTGCTTCGCGGCTTCGCCAATCCAATGTTCCGCTTGATCGAGATTGGCCTTCTTATCAGACGTCGACGACATCTGAATGGCTGCCGCCAGGAATGTGGTATTCATCGGGTGCTTGCTGGGTAGGTGGCATGTCAAATAGAGAACTGAAGCACGAACGAACTACTATCGCGCGCCACGGCATGGAAGGCAAGAAAACCTAAGCAGTCGTTGGGTTGTCTGGAGGCAGCGGGAGTGCGCGTCTTCCGTACCATGCCAGAAAGGTTGCTTGTCCTGCTCGGTTGCGACCACGCAACAGCGGCGAGACGGAGATCTCGTCGCAGTGTGGGGCCAGCCAGCGACATAGTTCGTCTGCGTGAAACCACCGCTCCCATGGGGCATATTCTGAAAGCGGTTGTCCAACGGCATGTTTGTCGATGACAAGTATCTGCCCGCCCGGACGTACGACACGGCACAACTCATCAATCGCCGCTCGTGGCAACAGCGCGTGTTCAAGTGACTCGATTGCAAAGGCACCGTCAAACTCGCCATCGGCGGCTGGAATGTGTAACAAGTCGCCGCGACGCGCGTGAACGTTTTGTGGCAGATACGCCAGCGACTCATTCGACGGATCAATGCCGGTCAGCTTGTGTGGTCCACCAAGATTCGCCAGCAGCCGGAGATATCGTCCACAGCCGCAGCCCAAGTCGGCCACATTTCGCTGGGCCCCCAAGGCTGCAAACCAGTCGCAAACCGCCTTTGCCCTAGAATCGCTCGGGTCGATTCGCGAATAGCCAGGATCGGCACCGCTGGCGAACGTGGCTGCAACCTGAAGCTGCGCAGCTTCGAGAAAGTACAGCACTGTCCGCATTCTGGTTGAATTTTCAGAGGGTCCATCTCCCGGGTGAGCAACGTCGAAACTACCCTCTTCCCGCTGCCGCCATCGAAGCCGCTGCATCACGGCGTCGGCCGCGCCGCGTTCGTTTCGCTGGTACAACTCCACCGCGTCTTGCGCAAGTTGAAAGGAACTGGTCCAGCCCCAGATGCTCTTCGGCGTGGGCGCCCGTGGCGGAGTAGCTGTTTCGCAGGAAGTGAACGCGTTGTTTCGATGAATCATACCTTCGAGTCGGCTCGACCAGCTTCGGGCAGCTTTCGGCTGGCCAAAGCGATCGAACACGCGAACTGCCTGCTGGATCAGACTGAGCGAGGTGCTCGCGTTCGAAGAAGTTGGTTGCTCGTCAAGAATTCGCTCTCCGTTTGCGAGCACCCAGTAGAGCGCTCGCTCTGCGTGATCGTAACGAGGCCGACCGTGCAATCGCAGGGTCCAGTATGCGACTCGCCGGCTGATTCCACCCGATATTCGGCGCGTGAGTGTGCGATCGACAAACTCTTGTGATTCGTCGACGGTGATCGAATCGCGTTTCGCCGTCGTCGACGAGCGTGGAACTACGTGACGTTCTTGAGTGGCGGTCGCCATATCATCAGCCGGTTGAATTTCAGATCTCCGCACCGTTGAGGCATAGTATCGCCAGACTTCAGAGGGTGACCAATGGCAATTCGCTTTCGGAACGATACATTGCATCGTAGGCCATTCATCCCTTGTTCCACCCACCTACGGCACGATGAGCGAACACATTCAAGTTGTTACAACGACCGAGCATAAGGACGACGCCCAGCGAATTGCTGCCGCGCTGATCGATCGCCGACTGGCAGCATGTGTTCAGGTTCATGGACCGATTGCCAGCACCTACCGCTGGCAAGGTCAGGTCGAGACTGCAAGCGAGTGGGTTCTGGTCGCCAAGAGCCGCCGCGATCGCTACGAAGCGCTGCAACAGGCGATCCAGGAATTGCATCCGTACGACGAACCAGAAATCGTTGCCACCGAGATCATCGCCGGAAGCCCCGGTTACCTCCGTTGGATCGACCAACAGCTTGTCGACGAGGAGAAGTAGTGAAGCACCCCATGCATGACAACTGGGAGAGCGACCATCGATGGTGCTCCGAAAATGTCACGCACGGGGGTGCGGTGACCTACTTTTCTAATTCGGCGGCCAAGGCGCGGGCGATCAACGCGTGGCCTTCTGGAGTTGGATGGCAGTCGTCGTGGATGAGATCGACGTTGTAGTAGCGTTTTGTTTGATGATTGTGTTCATCGAACATCTGCCGGACGTCGAGGAGCGTCGCATCGGTCGCTTTCGCCACGCGACGAATGCGGCGGTTGATGCTGAGTCGCGAGCCGAGGTTGCCAATCATGTGCTCACGACATTCGGCGTACGCCGCTTCGGCCTCCAGCGGTCTGTCGAGTTGCTCAAGGCAATACCCTCGAAGATGATGAGCAACCGTCGGATAGGGGTCGATCGCCAGGGCCGCGTCGAGGGTTCGTAACGCCTCCTCGAAGTTGTTCTCGTCACACTGCGTGGCGGCAGTGTGAATGGACTTGCGGATCTGCTTGCTTGAGGGCGGGTCGAACGACTCGGGCTGTGGGTGCTTCCACGCTGGTGAGAGCTTGTAGTTAAACGGCAACGTCAACAGAACCACGCGGACGTTCTGATCTCGCGCTGCCTCGACGATGTGCCTCAGATTGTTTTCAAAGACGTCAAGGAATCGATTCTTGGTCTGGCGCCATCCGCCGGCATCGAATTCGGTGAAGTCTTCCAGTGGATAGCGAAGTGCATAGTCGAAACCGGTGAGTTCGTAGTCCGCCTTGTACTGGCTGCCTGCGTCTAACTGAAAGTGTTGCTGATCGACCGCCCGTTTGAGGGAAGTGTACTGCGCGTAAGCCAGGATCCGACTGTTCGCCAACGCTCGACGCCAGCGGAGCCCTTGCATGGTTTTCCGCAACTGAGGATGTTCGACTTCCCAGTGAACCCATTCGTTGTTCCCCGCCATGACAACCAAGATGTTCGGTTTGAAAAAACGGATTGCACGATCGGCCACCGCCGAGACTTTGCCCGAGAGCCAACCTCGTTGCGCACAGTTGATGACGACATAATCATCTCGCCCGGCGAGTTGCTGAAACTGACCTGCGAAAGAATCGCCATAGGCGTAGGGAAACCCCAGTGCCGCGGAACCGCCCACGACGACGATTCTCTGTCGTGTCGCAGGGCCAATCTTCTGCCGCCGCACGGGCATAACCGCCTGGTGTGCGTGGGCATTTGGAATGGTCCGATCGCCAATCACATATTCTTTGTTGGTGCTCCCAGGATCACGCTCAGCGCGAATCATGATCGTGTCCGCCGGCCATGACAATCGATCGTCGCTTAGGGCTGCAACAGGTTCGGCAGAGATCTCGATTTGCGAGAAGGCCTTCAGCAACTCGTAGCGAAAATGCCACCGGCTGTCCAAGAACCATGCGGTTGCTTCGGCCACGAATAGCAACAATAGCAAGGGTATGAAACCCATCCACAGCTTGCGTTGCCATCGAAGGTGGGATCTGGCTGCCGGTGAAATATCAGATGACTGAGTCGGCGACATTAGCGAGAAATTGCCATGATGGACTGCTAAGGCGAGCGGCAGATAGAAAACTACCGTAGCATGGGACCCCGTCCCGTGTACTCCGTGGGTTCTACACGGGACGAGGTCCCATGCTACGGTAAAAACATTTCTGCCGCTCGCCTAAGCCACCATCTCTGCTGGTGAGAATTCATGAACCTCTGCCGTTTCGTCGGCAGTAACCGCGAAGCGGTTTAACAGCACAGCCCAGGGTAAGCGGCGTAGCTGCGCCACCCTGGGTCGCGGTTCCACCACCAAGAGCATACCCTGAAAGGGTATCACAATGGCCGAGCCTGCTGTTCAACCCTTTCAGGGTAGGTGTCGGTTTGTTGTCGGCTACCCAGAGTGGCGCTCCGCTTACTCTGGGCTCTGTTGTTGTACCCCTGCGGGGTAATTCCCGCTTGTGGACCTGGGCCTCTTCTCAAGCCACCAACTGATGGTGGCTCACTTATTATGCCACGTCGCGCATCGCGATGGTTCCGCGATCTTCAATAATCTGGGCGATTGATCACTTCCCCGCCGGCGATGGTGAACATCGCCCTGAGTGTTTCTGGGGCGATATCTCGAGGTAGGAAACGAACGCTGCCATCGGCGTAAAGTACATTGAATCCCCCAGGGTGCGACCCGTATTCGGGGCTGTTCAGCAAGGCTACAAACTCCTCGAACGTAACATCGCGCGGCTCCGTCCATTTGATTCCTAGCCCGACTGCCTCGACCACGGCGATGGTGTTTGACATACCGTCGGTAATGTCTCCGAATGTGACTGCCTGCATGCCATCAAAGATGAAGCCAGGTCCACGAACCGCAATGTAGTTGGTGCTAGAATCGTCGGTACTGGCATCACTGGGGCACTCATAAAGTGGCAATCTCTTATCAGAGAATTGGCTGTTATGCGGTCCGTCCCACGGTTCCGCCAAGTCATAGTCGGTTCCGTTCTCAGTGTACGGAGCCAAGAGTCCCCGCCAGCTATGCATCGCCTGCCCATTACTGTCGGTGATGATCGCCGGCGGAAATGATCCCAGGGAGGCGTGGTAATTGTGAAGACCAATGCCGATCATCTTCAAGTTGTTAGTACACTGTGCCCGGCGTGCAGCTTCCCTTGCCGCCTGTACGGCGGGCAGCAACAGCGCGACGAGGATGCCGGCAGTTACCATCAACATGCCAATTCCCCCGGTGATAATCCCGGCGAGGGCCATGCCTTCGCCGGACTTTTGGCCTTCGCTACGACGAATATCTCCCAGTGCAAGTGTTCCCAAGATGATTGCGGGAAGACCGGTAACCACACCGCAACAAAAGAGAGAAAAGATGCCCAGTACCAGGCTGGCTGTCGCCTTGCCGCTACGTACAATCGCTTCAGTCATCGCAGAGCCCCCTCGGCGTGAGCCGGAATGGTACCATTGTGAAATCAAACGCAATCTCGGCTCCGAGGCCCAGTTGCGAACGGGCCTACTATTACCGATGCCCTACGTCGATGCAAGTTTGCGATTGCCACCAACAGTGCGTTTCCCCAGCCGGTTTGGCTGCGGATGCCATGATGCATGGATGAGGGGGCGTGGCCGACGGGGGTGTTCAATCAGCGAGCTGCATTTGTCTTGCACGGAGCCGTGCCAGGAGGTGGCTTCCTGAGACCTCGGTTTGGATGGAATAGCATCACATGCCGCAGGGCGATTTTGCATCTGCCCCGGGAGGAAGCTAGATTTGGGGAGAAATCTACACATCAAGGTTGCGCAAGTTAGTGAATTCTCTCCTCTCTAGGTATCGGATCTGTCGGCCAATGCGAAGTCCTCTGCTGTTTCTGTGCCTGATTTGTTTACCCCTGCTTTCGTTCGGCTCGGCGGCGCATGGTGAGCCGGTGGCTTTTATCGGTGCGAGGCTGTTGCCCATTGATGGCGAGCCGATTGAAAAGGGCATTCTGGTTATTGACGAAAAGAAGATCGTCGCGATTGGCGCGGTCGGTAAGGTCAACGTGCCCGATGACGCTCGGAGGATCGACGTCGAAGGTCGCTGGATCATGCCGGGCCTCGTTTGCACGCATAGCCATATCGGTGGCATCGGCGGCGCCGATGGCAGCGGGCCCATTCAGCCAGGCGTTCGGGTTTACGATTCACTCAATGTGCTCGACTCGGGGTTCAAGCGAGCACTCGCCGGCGGGCTCACCACGCTGAACATCATGCCGGGCTCCGGGCACTTGATTAGTGGGCAGACGGTTTATGTCAAACTGCGGTTCGATACCAAACCGCACCGGATCGAGGACTTATTTATACGTGACGATGAGGGGCGACCGACCGGTGGGCTAAAGATGGCCAACGGCACCAACTCGATGCGCGATCCGCCGTTTCCTGGTACACGTGGCAAGAGTGCCTATCTGGTACGGGAGCAGTATATCAAGGCGCGCGAGTACGCCGCCAAGAAAGCAAAGGCCGCCGACGACCCAAAGAAGATGCCCGCTCGCGATTTAGGTCTCGAAGCGCTTGTCGAGGCGATGCAGGGAAAGCGTGTGGTTCATCATCATACGCACCGTCACGACGACATCATTACCGTGTTGCGGTTGGCCAACGAGTTCGGCTTTCGCGTAGTGCTGCATCACGTGAGCGACGGTTGGAAAGTGGCCGACGAAATCGCGGCTGCCAACGTACCTTGTTCAATCATTCTGCTTGATTCACCCGGTGGAAAACTTGAAGCGATGGACGTGGCCTTCAAGACAGCCGGCGTGCTGGAACGAGCAGGAGTGAAGACAGCCTTTCATACCGACGATTGGATCACCGACTCACGCATCTTTTTCCGCATGGCCGCCTTTGGTGTGCGGCACGGAATGTCGCGACCGGCGGCGCTGCGAGGATTGACCCTCTCGGGCGCCGAAATGCTTGACCTGGATGAACGCATCGGATCGTTGACGCCTGGGAAAGACGCCGACTTCATCATCCTTGATGGCGATCCCCTGAGTGTTTACTCGAAAGTGCTCGAAACCTGGGTTGAAGGCGTTCGGGCGTTTGATCGCAGCGATCCACAGGATCGGCTATACGCCGTCGGTGGCTTCGGCGCCGGTCACGATCAACAGCCTTATCTGTGCTGCTTCGGACAGGAGGGTCAGTAATGAATGCCCTTGGAAAATGGTTGTTGCCCGGTGTGGTCGCCGTAGTTGCCCTTGCTTGCAGTCGGCTCGAAGCGCAAGTCGCCGTTCGGGCGAAGGTCATTCATACCATGGCGGGCGAACCGATCCGCGACGGCATGATTGTCATTCGTGATGGAAAAATCACTTCGTTGGGCGCCGCCGACCAGATTAACGTTCCAGACGGCTTTCGCGTGCTGGAAGCCAACGTTGTTACCCCAGGGCTCATCGATGCCCATAGCGTGGTCGGTCTGGCGGGCGCGCTGAACTACGACCACGATCAGGATCAGCTTGAACGGTCGACCTCGATGCAGCCCCAGTTACGGGCGATCGATGCTTATAACACGCGCGAGACGTTGGTCGAGTGGGTCCGCAGTTTTGGCGTCACGACCTTGCACACGGGGCATGCCCCCGGAGAACTGATCTCGGGACAGACGATGATCGTGAAGACAACCGGGAACACGATCGACGAGGCCGTCATCGTTCCCGTTCGCGCGGTGGCCGTGACGCTGGGCCCAGCGGCTGAGAAAACGGGCAGTAAATCGCCGGGAACGCGAGCCAAGATGATGGGAATGCTGCGAGGGTTGCTAATCAAGGCCCGTGAATATCGCGACAAGCAAACTGCTGCCTTGGAAAAAGACGAAACCTCGGATCAAACTGACGATGAGAAGGAGTCCACATCTTCGGAACCGTCGCGCGACCTGTCGTTGGAAATTATGGTCGATGTGCTCGATCGAAAACGTCCTTTGCTGGTGACCGTGAATCGTGCCCAGGACATTGCCAATGCCCTGCGGCTGGCAGATGAGTTTGACATCGAACTGTGGCTCGACAGCGCGGCCGAGGCCTACCTGCTGATCGACGAGATCAAACAGGCGGGCGTTCCCGTCATCATACACCCGACGATGTCTCGGGCGTTCCGCGAGAAAGAAAACCTGAGTTACGAAACGGCCTCGAAGTTGGTTGCCGCGGGAATTCCGGTGGCACTTCAAAGCGGATACGAGTCGTATGTGCCGAAGACCCGTGTCGTTTTGTTCGAGGCTGCGATGGCTGCCGCGAATGGGCTTTCCTTCGAGCAAGCGCTGGCCACGATCACGCGCGATGCGGCCAAGATTCTCGGCATCGACGACCGCGTGGGCACGCTCGAGGTTGGCAACGATGGTGACTTGGCCCTGTTCGATGGCGACCCGTTTGAATACACAACGCACTGCATTGGCGTTGTGATTGAAGGGAAGGTCGTCAGCGAGAAGGTGCAGTAGGTTGCAGTGAACAAGCCTTTGTGTGAAATCGGCCTGTTACGCCGCACGCTCACTCCATCACCAACACTTTCGCGCCGCGCACGCTGCCACGTTTAAGTTCGAGCAGGGCACGGTTCGCGTCTTCAAGCCGGTACGTTGTTACCTCCGGCTGCAAAGGAATCTCGGCGGCCAGTGCAAGGAACTCCTGAATGTCGCGCCGCGTGATGTTGGCGACGCTCTTGATTTCACGCTCTAGCCAGAGGTGTTCGTGATAGCTAAGCGAAAGTAAGGCGCCTTTGTCTTCATCCTGCTTGCGAATCGCGTTGATGACGAGCCGTCCACCTGGCCGCAAGTTTGCAAGTGCTTGGACCACGGGTTTCCAGGCTGGTGTCGTGTCGATGATGGCGTGCAATGCTTGTGGGGGCCGCTGACCGGTATCGCCCGCCCAGCTAGCGCCAAGATGCATGGCGAACGCTCGCTGATCGGGGTCTCTGGCGAAGACGAACACCTGGGTGTTTGGAAAGCGGTGTCGAGCCATTTGCAGAACCAGATGGGCCGATGCGCCGAAACCGGTCAGCCCGAGGAGATCGCCATCGGTGAGGTTCGTGAGTCTTAGGGACCGGTAGCCAATGGCCCCGGCGCACAACAGCGGCGCGGCTTGTTCGTCTGAGAACACGGGAGGAATCGTGTAGGCGTAGTCTTGCTCGACCGTGGTGTACTCCGCATACCCGCCCGGCACGTCGCGCCCCGTGGCTTGAAAGTGGGGACTAAGATTTTCGTCTTCTTCGCCGGTAGAGGAGTGAATCCATCCGACGCCTACGCGGTCACCTTCGGAGAACTTCGTCACACGGCCGGCAATCGCGTGAACTCGCCCAACGATCTCATGACCAAGCACCATCGGCAGCTTCGGCGGAGCTGTTCGGCCTTCGATCTCATCAAGCTCGGTGTGGCAAACGCCGCACGCCGCGACCTTGATGAGAAGTTCGTCTGGCCCTGGCTTCGGGATTGGCAGGTCGACCAATTCCAATGGCGTATCGACTTCGCTCAGTGAAACGATCTTTGGCAGGATCATGGCTCTCATGAATCTGCTTCCTCAATTGCATTACGGTGCCCAAGTATGGCATGCCCGCGGCCTTACGTTGTTATGCGAAGGGCCTTCGTTCAGCCGGTCAAGGACTTACCGTTGTCTCGTCGGCGAGGTTGGGCATTCCAGGCCAAAACGGCGAGCATATAGTAGGCCGTGGCAACGGCGTGCATGGTGACGTACACCAGCCAATGTCGAAGATGGTCGCGATCTTGTGTAAGTGAGGCCAAGCTGTCGTACCAATCGATGTAACCAAACAGATGGCCGATGGCGATGGTCAATGAAACAGCTTGCAAGGCCAGGCCAATATAGATGGCGGAAACCTTGCACTTGAGCGTGTAGTATCCAATAAGGAACGACGGGACGTAAACGACGAAGATTAGTGTCATCAGCAGTGCAATCGTTGAGGCGTCCGCACTTGAGAGGGGGGAACGAGATAACTGAAATACGACTCCCATCCCAGCGAGGATCGTCTGCAAGACGGTAATGATCGATAGCGAGACACCCGCTTCGACGATTCGCTGGCGACCAAGACACCATCGCCATGTCTTGTCGGCGATTCCCGGCGCTTTGGCCTGAATGGGGCTGCCGGCAAGATAACGCCGCAAATCGGCTGCTAACTCGCCGGCGGTTGTGTAACGTCTGTGAGGCTCTTTTGCCATCGCCTTCTGACAGATAATCTCAAGATCTCGCGAAATGTTGTCGTTCAGTTTTCGCGGGGCACGCGGGGCCTCGTGCAGAACCTGATGCAACATCATGCTGATGTTTCCTTGGAAAGGAAGCACCCCGGTCAGCAGTTGATAGAGGATGACGCCAACGGCATAGACATCGCTACGACCATCCGCCAGGTGAGCATCGCCGCGGGCTTGTTCTGGGGACATATACGCCGGAGTTCCCAGTAGATCGCCAGTCGCCGTGACCCCCACGGCACCGAAGCCCCGTGCCGACTGGCTGGCCATGCCGAAGTCGGTGATGTGGGGCGTTCCTTCGTCGTCGAGAATGATGTTCCCGGGCTTGACGTCGCGATGCACAACGCCTGCCTGATGTGCGGCATGAAGACCTTCGGCCACGCGGGCGCACAATTCCGCGGCTTCTCGGATCGTCGGTCGCTCGGTGT
>CAZNXE010000155.1:12316-13402 GCA_964576465.1 uncultured Planctomycetaceae bacterium | reverse complement strand
AGCATGCCACTACCCATAGAAAAAGTATTGCAGGGACAACGTGCCTTGGTGACCGGAGGGAATTCTGGAATCGGTGCAGCCATTGCGCACACCCTGGCCATGGCGGGTGCCAAAGTGGCGATCAACTACTTATCGGATCGTAGCTCCGCAGAGAGCTTGGTTCAAGAAATCAAAACAGCGGGAGGAGAAGCGCTGGCGGTTCAAGCCGATGTCAGCCAAGAGCAAGCGGTACAGGAGATGCTTCAGTCGGTGATTCAGACCTGGGGGAGTCTCGATATCTTGGTGGCGAACGCAGGCGTCCAACAAGATGCTCCGTTTACCGAGATGAGTTTGGCCCAGTGGAACCAAGTCTTGGCAGTCAATCTCACCGGCCAATTTCTTTGTGCGAGAGAGGCAGTGCGTGAGTTTTTGCGCCGAGGGGTGACGCCCGAATTGTCGTGCGCCGCAGGAAAAATCATTTGCATTTCTTCCGTGCATGATATCATCCCCTGGGCGGGGCATGTGAACTATGCCGCTTCCAAAGGGGGCTTGCTGATGTTCATGAAGAGCTTGGCTCAAGAAGTTGCAAGCGAGAAGATCCGAGTCAACGGGATTTCTCCGGGAGCCATTCGTACACCGATTAACCGTGTTGCTTGGGACACACCAGAAGCGGAGGCGGAACTTCTTACGTTGATTCCTTATGGGCGGGTCGGCGATCCTATCGATATCGGTCGTACGGCCGTTTGGTTGGCGTCCGATGCTTCCGACTATATCATCGGCACAACGTTATACGTCGACGGAGGAATGACGCTTTATCCAGGTTTTCAAGAGGGCGGATGACGTCATGGCGTAGGGTGCAAAAAAGTCGCGCCACCAGAAAAACGAAGAAGCGACAGGAGTTACGGCGAAAACCAAGACTCAAGAATTGTCGCATTGAGGCACCTGGAAACCACTCGGAAAACTCGATATCTGTAATCCTTTCGATAGGTGCCCCCGATTTGCCCCCTTTTCCATTTGAGTGCGCAAGACAGTCGATTCTCACGTCCGTTGCGGTTCCCGCTAAGTGCCCAAGGTCGAACCGTCATTGGTCAGTAACTGCGATTTACA
>CAZNXE010000155.1:2752-12278 GCA_964576465.1 uncultured Planctomycetaceae bacterium | reverse complement strand
GGCCACATCGACCGAATGCACTCAAGCGGCCGGACTGCGATAGCCTACTGCTTTCGGACATTGGCGGGTCGCGAAAGTCACGCCGCTACACGCGTTGCGGGACATGCTTCCCGACGGCCTGTTTATAGTCGGCAATTGCCGTCGCGCATGGTGCATCACTGTCGGCGAGAGATAACTTCACGACTTACTCGCGACGGCGCTGATAGCGTCGGCTGGCGTCTTCTAGAAAGCGGCGTTCTTTGTTGGTCAGGCTGTCTTCACCTTGGGTGTGGATCTTCTCTAGGATCCGGTCAACTTCGCTGCTGGTGCGGTCGGCGTCATCGCTGGCCGAGGGACGGTGAACCCGCAGCCGGGGCTGCCGCTTGGTGAGGCGTGACAGGGAAAGGCCGCTGGGCAAGATGCGGCCAATGTTCCATCCCATTCGATAATAGAGAAAACCGAAGCCGAAGCCGCCCAGATGTGCCATGTAGGCCACGTTGCCTTGGGTGCTGCCGAGGCTCTCCATGATGTTGATGACGACCATGAACAACACAACACCCCACGCCGGTACGGGAATGACGAACATCACGAGAATCGTGCGACGTGGGAAGTGCAATGCGAACAACGCCAGCACGCCACACACGGCACCCGAAGCGCCATACATTCCGGCAGCCGGCGGTCCGCCAGAGAGGTTCTCCACGAGACACCAAACGACCGCACCCACCAGAATCGTCGTCAGGTAAAGCCGTAGGAATTCTTTAGGGCCGTAGACCTGTTCGATTTCGCGGCCAAACATCCATAGCATGAACATGTTCATGCCGACGTGCATCACGCTGCTGGGGTCGTGGGCAAAGCCGGAGGTGAGGAACTTCCACCACAGCAGCGGATTCCGCCACGTATCGACATGGACCGCCATCAGATCGCTGAGCCAGCGCGTGTTGTGGCCATACTCATTGCCGCTGGTCACTTCGGTGAACAAATCGACGATCCAGATTGCCACGGTGAAGATCACGATGTTCGTGACCATCATCCGCTGGCCACCGCCAAAGATGCCGCGGTCAGACTCTTCACGATAATACTCGCGGTCGTAGAGACCCATTGGTCGACTCCGCACCTCAGTGAATGGCTCGCCGTAATCGTACGGCCCCAGGGACACTTTGGGCAGGTGCCCTTGGATCCCATCTGGCGAGGCGTCAGCATCTCACGTCACCGCCGCGAGGGCAACGGGACTTTGCCCGGCATCGGGGGGGCTGTGGATCACCTGAGTGGACACCTCTGCAAAAGGGAGAGAATGTCGTAACGAGAATCGTTCGCGTAGGTGGCGAAGGAGCTTAGACCGCTAGTACGGTGGGGGTTCGGCTTGGACCCTGGTCCGGTCGTCGATGGCCTCGGCGGCGGCCAATTGTCGGCGCGTCAGTTCGGCTTGCAATGCTTGGCTCTCGGCGAGGTTTGCTCGCACTGCTTCACGACTTTGCCCCAAGGCCGCCTCCAGCCGCTGCTGATGGTCTAGAACCGCTTTTAGCTCGTGCCGTGCCAGCTTCACCTGTTCGGTCAACTCCGCGATCTCGTTGTTCCGAAACGTTTCCTGGCGAGTCGAATCCTCGTTGACGAATTTCAGCGCGGCCATGGCTGATTCAGACGATGCAATCCGGTCGCGAAGCAGAGTCATTTGCCGGTCCAGCTCGCGAAACAGCACGGCGTAGTCGCGCGGTTGACGGACGTAATTTCCTTCCGAGTCGGTTCGCTCTGAAGGGTCGGTGGCTTCGGCAGGGCTGCCGTGCTTGATGTACTCCTCGACGGTCGACCCTGGAAGAATGGCCCTCAGGCTCGCATCGTCTAGATCGGCCAACACGTCGTACCGGTCGCGGGGTAGCATCTCATACAGGGCCCAGGGTCCGGCGCTCGCTTTGAACCGATCGAGCGCCTGCGTCGACAAAGGTCGGGCGGGAACCAGGGCTACTTCGCCTGCTGGGATGTCTTGTTGCGGATCGGCCTCGGTCACTCCGGCCACTTTGAAAGCACCCAGGTAAACACCGCGTCGCTCGTCCGGTTCGGTAGTCGATTGTTGAAAGACGTACAGAATTGCATTGCCCGTGATTCCGTGCGGCGCGGGATCCTCGATCGTCACGCTCGTTGCCCCGGCGTCGTCAATCTCACCAGGCATCGCGCCGTACCACACACGACCGCGGTCGACGACGATGTTGTGCAGCGCAACCCCAAGATCCCGAATGCCAGGGTCTTGTTGATCGCCAGAAATGAAACGCTCGTTCTGCTCAAGGGTAGTCTTAAGTTGCGTCTCGAGGGTCATGGCACGCTCGCGCCACGATTGATGCGTTTGCAGTGTCCGCGCCGCGGTGTAGAAAAAGACGAGACTGGCGACGAAGAGGAGGCCGACCAAGACTCTGCTGAGAATGCTCATGGTGTTCACGCGACTGGAAACAATCGCGTCTTCAGAAATAGTCAACGGGCCGAACCTCTGCACGGCCCTCTTCGTGACCCTAGGCAGGGCAAGGACTTAGCAGAATTCCATAACATCGAGCTTAGGCCGGGTGCCTGTGAGAGTCAAGCTGCGACGGTCTGGTAAACCGGGAAGACTTGGTCGCTGTAGAGAACACCACCATCTGGCAGCCGTTCAGCCGGCATTTGGCCGGCACGATTCCTAGAACCGTTCAAGTCTGAACGATTCAGTGCCGAAATAGTTAACCGGCTGAATGAATTGTCGGACCTCCCGCATCGTCGCCTGCG
The DNA here is from genome assembly GCA_964576465.1 of uncultured Planctomycetaceae bacterium. GTDB lineage: Bacteria > Planctomycetota > Planctomycetia > Pirellulales > JAEUIK01 > CAZNXE01. Next base: position 9,554 of record CAZNXE010000155.1, on the reverse strand, counting down.
CGATGTGTGCGAACGATTTTCTTGAGATTGACTGCTAGCGTCATGCCCCAACCAGAAGATGATTCGGCGGCCGTTTGGCTCGACGTCGTTGAGTTGATCTCGCTCTGCGGTCGCCGTTTGAAAGCCACGATGTCGCGGGCGTTGACCGAAGAAGGGCTTGGCGATGCGCAATTCTCGCTGCTGCTGCGCTGCTCAACCGCCACCGCCGCCGGTGTCAGTCAAAAGAAGCTTGCCGACATGCTGAGCGTTTCGCCGGCTCATGTGAGCGCGACGTTGGAGCAACTGCGGTGCCTTGGGTTGTTGTGCTCGCGCCGCTGTCGTGACGATCGCCGGCGGCAATTGTGGGTCGTCACCACCACGGGTCAAGACGTCATCCAGCGGATCACATGCCGCTTGCAACCATGGGCCTCTCGACTCGAAAGCGAGCTTGGCAAGCAAGCATGCCGCGACTTGCAAACGCACTTGCAGGGACTGGTCAACGTCTCGAGCGACCAAGGACTTGAAGATCAAGATAAGTCGGATCTTGCACGCCCGGCCACCTCATCTCGAGGGAGGGCCGCATGATCGACCAACACGTTTCGAGAAATGACGCGCGATACGGTGGGTCTCTTGTCTGGACGGGCAACACGGCTTGTTGGATGGTGTTGCTGGCGATTTGGTTGACATCGTTAGGTTGCAGCCGCAACTTCTATCGAACGCAAGCCGATTGGGATGCCTACCGGCTGATCGAGGAAAAGAATAGCGGCCATCATTGGTACAGCGGTGATTACCGAATTGATATCGATCCGCGATCGCGGATGTACGATCCAAGCATTCCCGACCAAGTGCCGATGCCGCCGGATGATCCAACGGCCAACCTTCTTCTACACACGATCGATGGGAAGGATGCCTACCCTTGCTGGTATAAGAATGGCGTTACGCCCTATGTCGACAATCCAGTGTGGGCGCAATACCTGGAGGTCGACGAAGACGGAACACTAATCCTTGGGATGAACGACTCGGTGTGCCTCGCCCGGCTCAATTCGACCGATTTCCAAAGCAATCTCGAGGATCTTTATCTATCCGCTCTCGACGTGGCCTTTGAGCGATTTCGTTTCGACACACAGTTTTTTGGTGGAACCGAACAACGGGCCGCTTTCGCGGGCCGCGACTTGAGTTCGATCGGCTCGACGAGCGCTCTGAGTCTTGACCACGATGTACAGGCTCGCAAACTGTTCGCTTCCGGGGGAACGCTGGTCGCCGGCTTCGCCAATAGCCTGGTGTGGCAGTTCTCCGGATCGGATACCTACGTCGCCAATTCGTTGTTGGACTTCACACTGATGCAGCCCCTGCTTCGGGCTGGCAGCCGCTCGGTGGTGCTCGAAACGTTGACCATTAGCGAACGTGTCTTGCTATACAACGTGCGGCAGATGGAACGTTTTCGCAAAGGGTTCTATGTGCAAGTCACGACCGGTCGCGACGCCGGGACGGGCCCACGGCGGCGTGGCGGTTTCTTTGGCGGTGCTGGTCTGACGGGCTTCACCGGTGTTGGCGGTGGCGGCTTCGGCGAGATCGGCAATGTTGGCGGAGGTGGTGGATTCGCCGGCGGAGCAGGTGCGGCACAAGCCGGAGGCTATTTGGGCCTGCTGCAAGACCAACAGCAAATCCGCAACCAAGAGGCAAACGTCGTCGGGTTGAGCGATAGCCTGGCTCAATTGCAGGCCACATACGATGCGGGGCGGATCGATCGCTTCCAAGTCGATCTTGCCTTACAGGCTCTCTACAACGCGCAGAGTCGATTGCTCGCGAGGAAAGCCGCGTACGAGTCGTCGCTCGACAACTTCAAGGTGAATCAGCTTGGGCTTCCGCCCGATGTGCCTTTGGAAACCAACGATACCTTACTCGAACAATTCAATCTGATCGATCCTCAGTTGACCGCGATTCAAGATCGGGTCCGCGATGTTTTGCAGCAGCTTCGCTCCAGCGATGATGAAGCGGTCGAGGAATTGCTTTCCCGCGACGTAGACGCCGCTAAAGAGGTGCGATCTCAAGCGGCGGCACACTTGGCAATCGTCGAAGACGATCTCGCAAATCTCGACGCGGCGTTACCTCTTCGGCGACGCTCACTCGAACAACTGGCCCAAGCCGAAGAATTGCAACAAGGAAGCGTCGACGCTGCCGCCTACGACATCGATGCAATGGACAAACGGGTACAGCGATTGCATGGCGACTTTGAACAGCTTGTCGTGCGACTGGAAGAGACCTTCGGGGCGTTGTTCAATTTGGCTGCTGATGTGCAACATTTGCCCACCGACCGCGCCCGCGGACTGCTTGTCAAAACGCTGGCCAATCTGTCCAGTGAGCTAGTCGACTTGATGTTGTTGCAAGCCCGGACACGGCTGGAAACCGCGACGCTGATTGATATTCGCCTTGAGCCACATACGGCGTATAAGATCGCGCTTGCCAACCGGCTCGATTTGATGAATGCCCGTGGCAATCTTGTCGACACCTGGCGGTTGATCGAATTCAACGCCAATCGCCTCAAGAGCGATGTGAACATTGTTATCGACGGTAACCTTGGCACCAACGACGACAAACCGTTTCGCTTTCGGAACACCTCGGGCAGCTTGCGGATGGGCTTGGAATTTGATGCGCCGATCACACGTGTGGAAGAACGCAACTTGTACCGTCAGTCGCTCATTGAATATCAACAGGCACGCCGAACGTTTTATGGGATCCGCGACCGTGTTTACCAGGGACTACGCAACACGTTGCGTACGGTCGAGTTGAACAATCTGAATTTCGAGTTGCGTCGAGCAGCCGTACTCACGGCAATCAACCAGGTTGAAGTGACCCAACTTCGGCTCAATCAACCGCCCAAACCAGGTGAGGAATTGCAACTGGGGGCGACCACGGCGCGCGATCTGGTGAGTGCTCTGTCCGATTTGCTTTCAGTGCAAGACGACTTCCTAAGTGTTTGGGTGAACCACGAGGTACAGCGCGTGGGGTTGGACTTCGACCTGGGTACAATGCGACTGAACAGCAAAGGACAATGGATCGATCCAGGCCCCATTACGGCTGAGGCGCTGCACGCCCCGGGATTGAACCCACTGGGTGAAGATGCCGATTTTCTGCCTCCTGATGTTGACGACCAGCTTCAGCCGGAAGAACCCGACGACGAGTCTTACGAACTTCCGCTCCCCATGGCGGCAAAGTCGACGCAAGTTCTCAGGTCAATTCCCGCGACAACTTCGGATTCCGAAATACGAGTCGTAAATCACGAAGTGTCGCCGCTGATGACGGATGACCCGCTGAAATCGGCCGAGGATGGAAAAGCTGGCACGAAGGATCACGATGACCCCCATCATGAGGGATGGAAACCTTCGCAACGTCGCCAGGGTACTGGTAGATAGCGAGACTATCGCGGTCACCGATGGTTCAATGCTAAAGAGGTGTCCTTGCTGCTCGAATCGGCACACAAAGGCTGACAGAAGGCCTTGGGCTGTCTATGATTAGGGTTCAAGGACGTGTGGCCTTCGTAAAAGAAACGGATGGCTGGACGTTGTCTTACCCTTAAGCGGCCAGCCCCTCCCCATAGCCTGCCTACAGACAGAGGTGTTCCATGCGTCCGATCGCTTTGGTCGCTCGGTTACGTGGATGTCGTGCGCCCCAGGTCTCGTCGCGCGCTGGCATTGCACACCATTCCCGTCGTCGGGGCATCTCTTGGTTCGGCGTGTTGGCCGTCTTGAGTGTCGTCGCCGCGATTCCCGTCGGGGCATATTTCTATCTTCCCTGGAACACCGAACAAGGCGTTGGACCTCTGACCCACGTCGTGCAACGTGGTGTGTTCACGTTTGTCGTGACGGAAAAGGGCGAAGTCGAGAGTTCCAGCAACGTCGAGGTTCGCTGCACGGTGAAGAGCAAGAGCAGCGGCGGAACCGCCATCTTGGAAATCATCGACGAAGGCACCAACGTTCAAGGAGGCGAACTGTTGGTGCGGTTCGATTCCTCCGGCTTGGAAGATCAGGTCAATCTGCAACAAATCACGGTCAACGGCAGCAAAGCGATCATGATCGAGGTGGAAAACATCTTGGCGTCGGCCAAGATTGCCCTGGAAGAGTATATACAGGGAACCTATTTGCAGGAGGAACAAACGCTTGAAAACGAAATCTTCGTCGCCGAGGAGAATCTCCGACGCGCTGAAGATTACGCGCAGTTCAGCGCCAAACTCGCAGCCAAGGGATATGTCACCGAGTTGCAGTTGGAGGGCGATCGTTTCGCCGTCGCTCGCTCACGCAAAGAACTCGAGATCGCCCAGAACAAGCTCGACATCTTGCAGCGTTTGACGAGGAAGAAAATGATCGGCCAGTTCCAAAGCGATATTCATATTGGCGAGGCCAAGCTCGCCGCGGCAAAGAAGACATACGAACTTGATATCGACAAGCTGGAACTGATCCAAAGCCAAATCGAGGCCTGCACCGTCTACGCCCCCTCGCCCGGTCAAGTGGTTTATGCCAACCAAACCAGTCGCCGCGGCGATGGTGAATTCATCGTGGAAGAGGGGGCGTTACTTCGCGAGAACCAGGTGGTCATCAAACTTCCCGATCCCAAGAAGATGCAGGTTAAGGCCAAGATCAACGAGTCGCGTATCGATCATGTTCGTCAAGGGCAGTACGTCGAGATCCGGTTTGATGCGATTCCGGACACCATCGTCGACGGTTACGTGACCAAGGTCGATGAGTATCCATTGCCAGGAAACTGGTTCTCCGCGGGCGTTCGCGAATATGGCACGTCGGTTCGCATCGAGAACCCGCCTCCGAACTTGCGACCGGGCATGACCGCTCAAGTGCGGATCTTCGTCGAACAGCAGAAGGACGTGGTCAAAGTGCCCGTTCAAACCGTCTTCGAGCATGGTGACAGCCATTTTTGCCTGGTTCGCGAGGGTCAATCAATCGAGGCCCGCCAGCTTCCCCGCATTGGCTCGACGAACGACGTCTTCTTGGTGGTTAAAGAAGGGTTGAGCGAGAACGAAAAAGTGCTGTTACACCCTCGCGATTACCTTGACGAAGTGGACCTCCCCGTGCTCTCCACCATCGTCAGGAATGAAGAGATCCGCGAGCTGCCCAAGTTGGAAAAAAAGCCGAAGCGAAACGAGTCGTCCACCGCTGACGTGGTGGCTACCGCGCCGAGCACCGCTGGGGGGGCCGACCCCGATCAAATCGCTGGCATGATGTTCAAGAACCATGACAAAGACGGGGACGGCAAACTCTCCAAAGAGGAAATGCCAGAAAAAGGCCGCTCAACCTTCGACAAAACCGACCGCAACAGCGATGGCTTCGTCGATCGGAGCGAGTTGATTGCCGGGCTCAATCGACTATTGCAGCGACAACGCACTGACAAAGGTCTTGGCGGCTCCGGCGAAGGGCTCGGGGCCGGAACATGAAGCTGGCGGCCAAAATCGACAAGCTCACGAAGGACTATGTCCTCGCGGGCGAAACGGTTCATGCGCTGCGCGATGTCAGCCTCGAAATTCCCGAGGGCGACTACGTGGCCATCATGGGACCGTCGGGATCTGGCAAATCCACATTGCTGAATCTTCTTGGTTGTCTCGATCGCCCGACCTCGGGGCAGTTTTTTCTCGGGGACGACGATGTCGCGAAAATGGACGACGACGAGCTGTCCGAGGTTCGCGCATCGCGGATCGGGTTCGTGTTTCAGTCGTTCAATCTCATTCCGCAATTGACCGTGTTGGAGAATATTGAAGTACCGCTGTACTACCAGAGACGGCTGAAGCACCGAGATCGAGAACGATGTCGTGAATTGGCAAGAATGGTCGGGCTTGGCGATCGACTCAATCATCGACCGACACAACTCTCTGGCGGCCAACAGCAGCGCGCGGCCATCGCGAGGAGCTTGGCGAACGACCCGTTCTTCATGTTGGCCGACGAACCGACGGGAAATCTGGACTCGGTGACGACCTCGGAGATTCTCGACCTGCTTACGCGGCTCAATGACGAAGGCCGCACGATTATCATTGTCACGCACGAGGATGACGTGGCGGCCCGATCCAAACGTATCATTCGGCTGAAGGATGGCCATTTGCAGTCCGACGAGCGACTTTGAATCATGTTCCGAACTTGGCGCCTGGGAATCAAGAGCCTGCTGTTGCACCCCTTGCGGTCGTTGCTGACCGTGTTGGGCATCTTCATCGGCGTGGCGAGCGTGATTTGGTTGTTGGCCATTGGAGAGGGAATCAGCCGCAAGGCGCAAGAGCAAATCGAAGGCCTAGGAGCGGACAACATCATCATCCGCTCGATCAAGCCTTCAGACGAAGCAAACTCCGGCGTCCGTGGCACCGTTCCGTATGGTCTTACTCGCGAAGACTACACACGGCTCATCAGTACCATTCCCACGATTCGTCGAGCGTTGCCGATTCGCGAGATTCGGCGGCAATTCCGTTATGCGGCACGATTTGTCGACGGGCGGCTGGTGGGTTGCACGCCTGAATATGCCAGAGTCACGCGGTTGATCGTCGACCGCGGACGTTTTCTTACGGTTGCCGATGTCGACGGCACGCACAATCATTGCGTGCTGGGTTCAGGGGTCGCCGAACGACTGTTTCCTTTCGAGAATCCTGTCGGACGTCGGATTCATATCGAAGAAGACTTCTATGTTGTCGTCGGCGTGATGGAACAACGCATGCCAACGGCCGGAATTGGCGGCTCGCTTGCAGCACAAGAGTTCGACAATGATGTCTACGTTCCCATCACGACGCTGTGGACTCGAATCGGCGATCAGGTCGCCACCAGTCGCGGCGGCTCGT
>CAZNXE010000155.1:0-2737 GCA_964576465.1 uncultured Planctomycetaceae bacterium | reverse complement strand
CCCAGGTCACGCTTCGCATCGACAAGATCGAACATGTGTTGCCAACCGCCGAAATCGTTCGTAACACATTGGAGATGTTTCACGACAACGAGGACTACGGAATCACCGTACCGTTGGAGTTGCTCGAACAGGCCCGAACCACGCGGCTGATGTTCATTGTCTTCATGGGTCTGATCGCCGCCATTTCGCTGATCGTCGGCGGCATCGGCATCATGAACATTATGCTGGCCACCGTCACCGAACGTACTCGCGAAATTGGTATCCGCCGTGCGCTCGGTGCCAAGCAGCGCGACATTACGCGGCAGTTTCTCGCCGAAACAATCGTGCTCTCCGTCGCCGGCGGCTTGACAGGAATCGCCGGCGGGCTGACATGCGGACCACTGACCTCCGCGACTCGTCAACTGCTACAAGAGGTCATTCCCGATGTGATGGCCGACTTGCCGGACGTGGTCGCCACGGTCACTCCGGTCATCGTGCCCCTGTCGATTCCGTTGGCGTTCGGCATCTCGGTCGGCATTGGGTTGATCTTCGGCATCTATCCGGCAATCAGGGCAGCAGCAATGGACCCGATCGAAGCGCTGCGCCACGAGTAGTCTTTGGGGACATGCGCCACGCCAAGAGCCCCGAATTTGTTATGCTTGATGTTCGAGGGGCGGCCCTACTCCTTACAATTGGATCGCCGACACCAGACAGCCAAGGCTTGATGACCCCCGTTGAAAACAATGGTTCACGAACGTTATTCAAGATCGGCCAGCTTGTTCCTGCTGGCGGCTGTGTTGACCATCGTCGCGACGGCTGCCCGGCGTGTTGACGCCGATGCGGCACGCTCCGACTCCGATCTCATTCAAGGCACCTGGAATCTGAACGAACTGCACAGCGGCGGCAACGCATTCGACTCCGATCAGGTCGAAGGTACGCTGTCAATCGATGGCACGAAGGCGACCATCAGGGTCAAGTTCCAAGATCAAGAACTCTACGAACGCTCGTACCAATTCAAGCTCTATCCCTTTCGCGAACCGAAGGCCTTCGATGTCATCTGGGATGACGGTCGTGTCACACGGGGCATCTATCACTTGGAAGGCGACACATGGTATCGCAGTCACGGTGAACCAGACGGCGCCCGGCCCAGCGGCTTCGACAACATCGCCGCAACCGGCATGATCAGTTCGCTGTGGAATCGCCCCAAAGTGAAACCCCGCCCCGAGCCGAATCCGTAATTCGCCGCATCGATCTTCGGCATGCGGATTACGGTCGCTCGACGACGGTTTCCGACTGAGTGATAGGATCGCCCAAGGAACGGTTTTCCGTACGATGCGCTGTCTCGGCGAGCAACTGTTCCAGTCGATCGGAGGCATTCTCGGTCAGCTCGATCAAGTGACTCAACGATCGCATTTTGTTGTCGAGCCGGGCGCTTAATTCTCGCGTGGTCTCGTGCATCTGCACTTCCCACTGCGCGAGCTGCGGGGGCGATTGTTCGCCAAGCGTTCTCGACTCCAGCGACCGCTGTTGACGGACTTGGAGTCGCGTTTGTGGTACGGACTTATTACGTGTTCCCAGCCGACGGTACACACGAAGCATCATCATCACCGTGACCGGCAGCATGATGCACAACGGAAGCAGCGAGCTGATATGAAACTCAGCCAGAAGACTCATCGCTTATTTGTCCTTCCTTGGACGCAGGGCCGTAACCAAGCGACTGCTTAGCCGGCACGCTCGGTATCGAATGCCTTACCGGCGGCATCGTAAACGGTGCGTAGTGGAATGTTGTTCTCGACCGCCACCCGGCTGCACGAGTCGTACTCGGGTGAGAAGTTGACAGTGCCGCCCTCGAACCACCCCAACTTGCCCATCACCTTGCCCCATGGCGTGTCTACTTCATGGGGTTTCCGCTGTAGTTTTCGCCGACTTGCCTGCCATCGCCGCATGCCGAGTGTCGTTGTCTCGCGGAACAAGATTGTCTCCATCTGTTGCACGTGCGCGGCCTGGCATAACACCGTGAGCACCGTGCCGGGGCGGTTCTTCTTCATTTGGATGGGTGTCGTGTACACGTCCAGCGCGCCCGCTTCCCACAACCGTTCGATGCAAAAGCCAATCATCTCGCCCGTCGAATCGTCGAGGTTCGTTTCTAGAACCCAAATCAGGTCGCTTTCATTCGCGGCCCCGGCGACCATTTCTCCCACGACCAATCGCAGCACGTTGCCTTGCTCGTCTAAATCCTTTTGGCCCGACCCTAACCCGATTCGCTCGATCCGCATCGCGGGCAACGGCCCGTAAGATTCGGCCAACGTCGTAAGAATGGCCGCGCCGGTGGGCGTGGTTAGTTCACATTCGATCGGCAGTTCAACCAGCGGGACGCCGTGCAACAACTCCGCGGTTGCCGGAGCCGGAATCGAGCAGCGTCCGTGGGCGATCTGCACGTAGCCTGTGCCGGTTGGCACGGGCGAAGCCACAACCTTGTCGATGCCGAGCAAATCCCAGCCGATCGCCGAACCAACGATATCGGCAATCGAGTCGACCGCGCCGACTTCATGAAAGTGTACTTTTTCAATCGTCGAGCCGTGTACTTTGGCTTCGGCTTCGGCCAGCCGTTGGAAGATGCGCTTCGCCAAATCGCGCTGGCTCTCCGAAAGCGAACTGCCGTCGATCATCTCCACGATGTGATGCAGGTGTCGGTGCTTGTGCTCGGGTTCGTGTTCGACGGTGATCTGCGTCGCGCGGAACCCCTTCTTCTTGACCT
>CAZNXE010000154.1:0-13585 GCA_964576465.1 uncultured Planctomycetaceae bacterium | reverse complement strand
GGCTCTTCCACATTACCCCCTACGGCGACGACAAGCGAATCGATCACCAGGGAGCGAGTACAAGCGAAACGGTCGCGTCACGGCATCGAGCCTGATTGGCGTTCGTGGGAAGATCGCATTCAATACGCCGTATTTCAGATGCGCGGCGCACGAATCAATCGCGTTGGATTCACCCTCGTTGAAACGTCCACAATCCCTTCCGTCGAACGACCAGCACGGCAGCACTCCCGATGATGGCCAACAGCCAAGTCGACGGCTCTGGCACGGGTGTCGTTAGTTGCTGACTGAGGCCGTAGAACGCAAAGTTGGCCGCTGCTGGCCCGATGCCATCGCTGATCCAGTTCGGTGCTGAAGAAAAAGCGAAGCCGCTGCGAGGGCTGGTGCTGCCGAGTTCGTTTCCGACGAAACCGATTCCCGAGGTCGTTGTGCCTGTCCACATATCGGGAAACGAAGCGAAGTTGGCGAATTCATCGTAGGCGATCCCATTGTCGAGACTGCCATCCCACAAGTCAGCGAAGCTATCGGCCACTTTGTCGCCGTTGAAGTTGTATACCGGCGCGGTGACGGCCGCATTCACATTCGCGTTGACCGTGGTCGTGGAACCAATCGCGAAGTATTGCACACCCATGTTCGTGCCAGTCAACGATGGGTTCTGCGCCGCTTGATTGTTCACAAACGTGTTGTAATCGGCGATCAGCGTGCTCGACGCATCGCGGGTTCCGCTGCTCACGAATACCAAGTGATACGGGCTGCCAGGAGCTAGGCTCGGGGGAACAAATGGGGCCGCTTGGGAAATGCTTGCCACGCAAGAAACCGCAACCGTGGCCAACAAGCAGGACATCAACGTAAGCGTCTTCATGAGCGTTTCTCCAGATTGTGAACAGTGACACCGAAAAGTTGGGCCAGCAACTCGGCTGCCCAGCACTTGGCTAAGGCGCCGTTATCGCGATGGACCGACCGGCGGACTTTCTCCCCAGCCCGCACAACAGTCTGATCGCTATTTGGCCGTCGCACAACTATACAGGTTGTTAAGCACCGTGAATCGACAAAGGTTGTGTCGACAGGTCAACGACTTCGTCAGCGTTCCGATTTTTCCAGGGTGTCACAGAGAGTCTCAAGATCCGGAGAATTCGGATGGCTAATAAGAACCTACTGTTCCCAGAACCTGACTACCTCAGTACATCCACGCGACCGATTGTGTCGTGAACAGCTCAGCACGGTGTTTTCCACGGAGTATTCCCCTCCTCGTTTTCCGGGCTTGACGCGGTCGAGATCCACCTCATTTGTACAATCGGTTTGCACCTTTCCACTGTAAAAGCATTGATGCTCGATCATATTCTTAGCATGTTCAAGAATGATGAGCCGCTTTCTGCGGTGCTCTTGATTGAGCTTGCGAAACTGATTCACCGAGAGAAGAATCCGTTCAAATCGATAACGACCGATGCAATGCGTTGGTAAGTGTGCGATCACTTGTTGAAGTACCCACTCTCTTCCCTCATCCTCGATCAGCATCGCTTCAGTTCGCACGAAACCAGGCTCATCGTACAGCTTGCGAACGGCCTCCAGCAGTGGCAAGTCATCGAAGGTAATGAGCAGTTTCTTGCGTGGCGACCGGTCCATCTAGTTTAACTCAACCTATTCCAAATTCCGCTCAAGAGGATACTATCTTACGCTCAATCGATTCTGGACGCAGTAACATCGAATTAAGCAATGGCTTGTTCATGCCAACCAAATATGACTGCAGACCGTGCTGTATTGGTCGATGTACGTCTGGAAAAATGTTGACCGATAGCGGATACAGTTGCCGCCAAATCTCGCTTTCGCGGATGCCGTTCATTCTTGATCGGATGTTGATTGTCTCTCCAACATAAAGACTGCTATTGCGGCTCGCGATGACATAGACACCTGAGCACGTGAACTTGTCAATCATACGACTTGAAAGCTTGATTGACTCATTTGAACTCTTCGACATTCTTTCACGCCAGTCTTCTTTGGCCAACTCCCTTGCACTAAATGCTCTCTTTCTTACAGCTAACGCTGCCCAACGATAGTCGAGAGGATAGTACCCCGGTGCAAATCCTTCAGCTATGGAATCGAACTTTTCTGCCAAATCTGGTGAAGAGAGAATGTCATCTAGCTTTAAACCGAACTCCACCTCCATACGCTGCATCGCGATTTCACTCGCAAAGCTGTATTCATCCATCGACTTAAACGTCCTCAGCCGCTTCGTTTGCCTGGATCTTGGTAACCGACCGGCTTTGCGTAAGCGGAGCAAAAGTCGGTTCCACACAAAGGCACTCCCATCGATGCCCTTTTTCTTGCACGCCTTGACGAACGCGGCGTTCAAATCCGGATCGCATAGCAGGTAGTCGGTCGATTTTCCCTTGGCGGTCTCGCGATAGGCGGCAATGATGCCTTTCTCCGTGGCCGCATCGGCATGCGGCAAGGGGCGACCTTTGCGCAGTCGAACGTTTGCCCGACCCTTACCGGTCTTCGGAGCACTGGTCACAGGATCCTCCGGGCCTTCGAGCGGGTCGCCGACGTTCGCCTTGCCCAGCCGGCCCTTAATCTGCCTCACATAGTCGCGCGATAGCTCAATACCCAGCCATTGGCGGCCAAGTTTTTTTGCCACGGTCAGCGTCGTGCCACTGCCGGCGAAGGGGTCGAGAACCACGTCCATGGGACTACTGGATATGCGAATGATGCGGCCCAGCAGTTGCTCTGGCATTTGGCAACCGTGGAAGCCTTCTCGCTCTTTGAATGTGCCGGCCACGCGCGCGAAGTACCACGTGTCGTGCAACGTGGAAAACGAGCCACGCGGGGCGTCTTGCGGTCGCAAAATCCAGGTGTTGTCGGGTAGCCGCCCCTTGGGATTCGCCCGGGCGTCGCCATAGACCAACTGTCGGGCCGACATCACGCGCACCGCCGGGTTTTCGGCATTGAACGTGAAGTTGTCAGGGTCTTTGACGAAGTGGAACAGATGGGTATGCGAGCGGCTGAACCCACGCACGCAGTTCACGCCAAACGTGTAGTACCAAATGACCCAACTGCGGCACGTGAGCCCGATTTCGTCTTGGGCCAGAACCTTCAATTCGGCCGCATACTCATCTCCAATGGCCAACCAAAACGACCCCGATGGCTTGAGTGCCGCGGAAACCGCCGTCATCCAGTCCTTCGACCAATCGAGATACTCCCGCTTCGAGCGTCGATCGTCGTACACATCGTAGTCGTAGCCAATGTTGAACGGCGGATCGGCAAACGCCAGATCAACACTGCCCGAGGGAACATCTCGCAGCTTGGCAACGCAATCGCCCTGCAGCACCGTATTGAGTTGAACACCCACTTGAACGACCTCCTATCGTGAAGCAGGTGCCAATTGTAGCGCTTTTCCGCGTGATCGTAAAACGCTCGCGAGCCTAAGTGCGATAGCCCACCACTTTCAGACATTAGTGACTTTCTTCCCCCTCATCAATCGGCGTTGCCCCGGGTGGTGGGGTGCCGCCGCCGGCTCGGATGTAGTTGCCGCGGGCTTGGGCGTGGATGGCGGCGGTAGGTTCGTCGCTGGTCGATTCGCCGGCGGTGGCTTGCTCGAAGTAGTGGGTTAGCAGTTTGCGACACCAACCGCAGCCGGTGCCGGCGCCGAAACACTCGCTGAGCTGGCCCGCGCGACGGGGCTTGGTCACGCGAATGAAGTTCACGACTTTCCGCTTGCTAACGTGAAAGCAGAGACAAACTTCGTCGTCCAACTCCATGGCGACAATCAACCCTTCGCTTATTGAATCTTGGCTCCAACCATTTCAACGGCGCGACCGTTCAACCGCGGCCGCTTGCCATCTTCAATCCTAATCGACACGCCAATTGGAACTCCGGCAGGTCAAGCTGCTCGCCTGTGGTGTGGGCATTTCGCTGACCGCAGCCGAGTGTAACGGTCGGAATCCCCCGGGCGGTCATCCAGTTGGCGTCGAGCCCACCGTTGCTGATGGCCCTAAGCGGCGCTCCGCCGGTTTCCCGCACGGCTTCCTCGGCAGCGAGCACACAGGGTTCGTCTCGATCGAGACAGAACGCATCATAATCAAGCCGACGTTCCACGTGTAGGTTTCCGCGTTGACCGGAAATGCTCTTCACTTCGCGAATCGCCCGACGGAAGGCCTTCTCGATGGCTTCGGCGATGGCGAGCCGAAATTTTGAATCGTGACTGCGGGCTTCGACTCTGATTTCAACATGGTCGGACACAACGTTGATCGCTCCGCCGCCTGAAACGTAACCAATGTTGCTGGTGCCGTGTTTGTTCTTGCGGCGGACGTCTCCGTGCCAACCGTCGCGCTGAAGGTCGGCAATGGCCAACCCTGCGATGGCGATGGCGCTGACGCCTTTTTCAGGCGCTCCGCCGGCATGGCTGGCGATTCCCTCGACGATGATCTTCAGTCGATACGCACCGGTCGCGCCGATAGTGAGCTTTTCTGGTGAACCGCCATCGAAATTGAACGCCAACCGCGGTTTACCCAACAGCCCAAGCGTGGCATGGCGCACACCGTGCAGGCCAACCTCTTCTTGCACGGGCCAGAAGAACGTTAGCGGCGGGTGGGGAAGATCGTTCGCTAAAATTTCCAACACCGTATTGAGCACCACCGCGGCACCGGCGCGGTTGTCGGCTCCGACCCCGGTTGTCTTATCGGTCGAATACACCAAGGGGCCATCGACCGTGGGTTGTGCCCCGACACACACTGGCACCGTATCAATGTGAGCCATCAACAACCGCCGGGGACCACGAAAGGTGCCGGGCAACTTGCAGATCAGGTTGCCAACTTCGCCCTCCAACGGAGAACGCCGGTGCGCTTGATCGGTCTTGACGGAACCTTTCGGAACGCCCGCGCTGCGCAGGCGGTCGGTGATATACTCCACGGCACGACCTTCTTGTCCACTCGTGCCAGGAATGGCCATGAGGTCGAGCACCAAATCGATGGCACGGCGCGAGGCGGCGTCCTGTTCGTTCAGCCAGGCACCGTTGGTCAACACGTTCTTTCTTGCGCCACCGGCGGCAGATCTACGCGTGCGCGTCATCGCGAAAACTCCATTGCCCCAAAAGCAGGCGGGTCACCATGCGGATTTTTCTGGCTGGCATCATGCAGGGATCGCACACGGCGGCCGAAATGCACGATCAGGACTACCGGCAACATCTTAGCTCGCTGATCGAGCGGCATCTACCAGAGGCCGAAGTTTATGACCCGTTGGCCAATCATCAACAATCGCTCGTCTACGAAGAAGAACAGGCCCGGCAAGTGTTTCTGGAACACAACGCCATGTGTAGCGAGGTAGACGTCGTGATTGCCTTTGTGCCCGAGGCATCGATGGGCACGGCGATCGAAATGTGGGAAGCCTATCGAGCGGGCCGAATCGTGATTGCGATCAGCGGCCTGAACCATAATTGGGCAATTCGATTCTCGAGTCACGCGATCTACGCCGATCTGGGCGAGTTTGAACGGGCCGTCACGAGCGGTTGTCTGGCAAGCCTGATCAATCGTCTGCAAGCCTCGTCAGCGGTGGTGCCGAAGCTCGATGAATAGTGGATGAACGTGAGGATCGATTGCTCATTCGATCGACTTGATCATGTCAATAATGTCTTGCTCGCTGTAGGTTTCCAGCGGCAAGATGCCCCACACCACGGCCGGACCCTCGGCGCCCGGAAAACCTCCGAGCACTTGAATGTACTCTTGATCGTCCTTGATGTCTTTTCCTCGGGTGAATTGGAATGTTGATTCCTCACCACGGATGGTGACGGGTAGCTCGATTGGTTCGTCGTCGAAGACAAGGGTCGATTCGGGGTTCTGGCCCTGCTCAATGAAGCTACTCATCTGTTGTTGCAGATACTCAACCGAGTTTCCGGCGAATGCTTCGCCAAATTCCACTTTTTTTTTTATTGATACGGTGACCACCGTTTTATACACGGCGCCGTTGGCGATGATCCTTCTCCCAAAGACGTTGAAGTCGAATTCGGCGGCGACTTCCGGTTCAAACGACTCCGGACGATCGAACGTCGCAATGCTGTCGCTGATGACGACGATCTCCTCGGGAACATCGGTAAACGACTGCTCGAATAGTTGGGCCATCTGATAGCCAAGGATCCCGATCCCCCCGCAACAGATTAAGATCATCACGCCGCAGCCGAGCCCGCAACCCAGCAGCCAGTTGAACCCGCCACTTTTCGGTAGTGGGTCGTCTTCTTCTCCGTAATGCTGCTCATACTGCTCATAGTTGGCGTTGCTCATCTGACTTCCTTGTATCGCATAGACGTATTCGAGAGCGGACTGAAATGGTGATCCGATCGTCGACCATGCCACAACTGGCGACACATCGGAGCCCGCGCATTCTGGATAGCCCGCCGGTTTGTGTCAAATACGACACTCGGCCAGAGAATCGAGTCGCGATGCGACACAAGGCTCTTGGAAGCAGTGCCCCGGCAGGCGACAATTGATGTCAGGCAGCCCCTTGCTTTTTTCGGCAAGTTCATCGATCGCCTCAGGGGAACCGCCAGGAAACACTGTTCGATAAGAGGCGGCCCCCAACTTGGGCCTCCGTTAACAAAAAATCGCTATCCACGGCCGACTCCAAACAATGACCTTTCTGCTGGACTCCACCAAGAAACCACTGGAACGCTGGCTCGCCGATCGCGGATTGCCAAGCTATCGGCTCCAGCAGATCCGCCATTGGCTATTCGCCCGTCGGGCGGAAAGCTTTGAAGAAATGACAGATTTGCCGCAGTCGCTTCGCGATGCGCTGTCAAACGAGCTTCCGCTGTGGTCGACCCAGATCGTCAAGCGGCATCGGGCCGACGACGCAACTGAAAAGCTTCTGCTAGAAATGTCGGACGGGCAGCGCATCGAGTGCGTGTTGATGCGCGAAGGGCCGCGGCGGACGATTTGCGTTAGCACACAAGTCGGTTGCGGGATGGGATGCACATTCTGCGCGTCGGGCCTGGAGGGTGTCTCCCGCAACCTCACGACAAGTGAAATCGTCGAACAAATGCTCCGGCTAGCCCACTCGCTCGACGACGAAGAGCGAATCAGCCATGTCGTCGTCATGGGCATGGGCGAACCACTGGCCAATCTCAAAGCCTTGTTGCCCGCGCTCAAAGTGGCCACCTCGCCGCAAGGTCTGGGAATCAGCGCTCGTCGGATTACGATCTCCACCGTGGGTCTTCCGCCGGGCATCGATCGACTGGCCCGCAACAACGTGCCGTACCGGCTTGCCGTTTCGCTTCACGCACCGAATGACGAATTGCGTGATCGGCTGGTCCGCGTCAATGCGAAGATCGGGATCGACGCGATTCTCGCCGCCGCCGCGCGGTACTTTTCTGCGACGGGACGCCGACTAACGTTTGAATACGTTCTACTGGCCGATGTGAACGATCAACCCGAGCATGCCCAAGAACTTGCCGAACGGCTCGCCGGTCGCACGGCTCTGTTGAACGTGATTCCATACAACCCTGTAGCGGGTTTACCCTATCGCCGACCAAGCGACGAGGCATTGAACCGTTTTGTGTCGATTGTTCGCGCCTCGAACATTGAGGTTCAAGTCCGAAAGCGGAAAGGCGATGCCATCGATGCGGCCTGTGGTCAATTACGCCGCTCGATAGGCAGTGCCGAGCCGTTGCCAAGTGGCCGTAGCTAATACAGCGTTTAACCGCCGCAGTGGCACGAAACTTTGTGGCAGCTCGATGGTTTGATAGTTTGGTGCGTACACATCGTCAAGCTGGGGCTGGTGGGTGTCGTGCATGCGGTGCCGAAAACGTTTCTACGCCTTAAAGTAAGTGGCAGAAAAGACTTCGGCACAGAGGGGGAGCTTTATTGGCGGTTAGTGAGTCGACGGCACGCAGATACGAACTTCGCGACCCGGATGTGCGGTTGATGCTCCAGGTGCGCGACGGCGACGCCGCCGCGTTCGAGGAATTGGTACAGCGCTATCAATCGCGGTTGGTTGGCATCCTCGAACATCTTGTTGGCAGCCGCGATACGGCGGAAGAGCTGTCACAGGAGGTGTTCTTGCGCGTCTATCGAGCCCGTTCTCGATACGAGCCGGGGGCAAAATTTTCCACGTGGCTGTTCACCATCGCAAACAACGTCGCCTCGAATGCTAGACGTTCGCTATCAAGGCGGAAGGAAGTGACCCTCGACGCCCGCGAGAGTGGACCACTGGGCGCTCATCCGATCGAACAAATGGCCACCGCCGCCAGCGGTCTGATGCCCACGCGGCAAGCCGACCATGCCGAAATGTGCGACGTGGTGCGCTTGGCAATCCAAACCTTGAATGAACGTCAGCGCATGGCAGTCTTGCTCAACAAGTTCGAGGGCATGAGCTACGCCGACATTGCCGAGACAATGAATCTCTCGCCGATGGCAATCAAGTCACTGCTTACCCGCGCTCGATTGAACCTGAAAGAAGTGCTGGAACCCTATTTGCAACACGGCGACAGTCCCGAAAGTGCTGAAGATTGACAACAAGGTAGTGACGATGTTCACGGCCTGGATCATGCCATGAGTAACGAACCTTCAAACAAGACCGACGACGCGACCCGGGACGAGCAGTTGGTGGCCTATCTCGACGGCGAACTCGACGCGGAATCGAGTCGCGATGTCGAGCAGCGACTAGCCAGCCATGTCGCGGTCCGCGAGCGATTGCACGAACTGGAACGCGCGTGGGACGCGTTGGGAGCACTTTCCGCCCCTGAAATGAGTCCTCAATTCGCACACAGCACACTCGAGATGATCGCCCAGGCCGCCGAGAAGGAACGACAACATGAAACCTCACAGTTCCTCACCTCTCGCACGCGGCACTTGCTCGCCGGCGCGGCGGTTCTGTTGGTGGCATTCGGTCTGGGGTTGTTTGTTGCGGCCAACCGTGGTCGCTCTGAAAACGAGCAACTTGTGAACGACTTGCCGATTCTGGAGGAACTCGATGCCTATCGTCGTGCTGAAAATATTCATTTTCTACGGATGATTCGTGACGCCCAACTGTTCCCCGCGGAGACATCCGATGAAGGGTAACCGCTTGGTCACCAGCCGCCGTGCCAGAACGAAGCGATCACCACGCTTGGCAACCATGGTGCTCATGGTAGTTGCCATGGCCGCAAGTAGCAGCCTGCTGCAAGGGCAAAACGATGGCGATGTCGCGCCGACCGTGGATGCGCAGCCCCCCTTCGACGCATTGCAGGCTACTGCCCGGCAGCGGCGGCGGCACATCGAGCGAATGTCACTCGTCGAAAAAGAACGCCTCCGCCGGCAATCAGAACGCTTTGCCGAACTCGATGGTGCGGAGAAGCGGCAACTGCGACGACTGCAACAAGACTTGGCCGCCACCGACGACCGTGAGGAACTTGTGACGGTGATGCGAAACTATCAAATCTGGCTCAGCGCGCTATCACCATCAGAACGGGCCGAATTTCTCGAACTACCACCCGATGGGCGAATCACTCGCATCCGACATATCAACTCAGAGGAGCGGCGGCACGCCAGCGACATGGAAGCGCTTGCCACGTGGATCGAACGACGCATGATTCAGCACGCTCCCCCCGAGCGCAAGCGCCAATTGTCGCAACTTAATTCCCAGCAGCTACGGAAGCGACTGGCCGAAATGTGGGTGGCGCAACGCAAGCAGGACCGTCGTTCACCGCTGCTTCGCATGAACGAGGAAGGCTTCGAGGAGTTGGGTAATCTGCTCAGCGACGAAGCGCGCCGAGAACTGGAAGCCAAAACGCTGCCACAGAAGAGACAACTGCTGATCAAGTGGATCAACAAGTTCGCCGAACAATACACTGGCAAAATCACCCCTGTGGAACTGCGACGTTTCTATCGTGATCTATCGCAAGAGGAAAGGGAGAAGTTCCGCCGCGAGTTCAGCACGCTTCCTCCGGAAGAAATCCGCAGAAAGCTTGAGACTCGCTACCTCGAGCTGCACCCATACGACGCTCGCGACTTCCGCCGCGACCGCCCTGTCCAACGAAAGCGACCCGGTACCGGTCGACCTGATGCCCGAGACGACACACGTCCCGTTCGCGATCGGCCGCCGAAATCGCGGTAATGTGTGAGGAACGATCACGGGCTGAATGTCCTATCCTTGCGACACTCCTTTTTTCTTGTCTCGCGAAATAAATATTGCACCGTCCCAGCGGCACCATTAACCTATTGGCATGGGGGCAGTGCTTATCTCTTGCAACAACACTGGCTCCTGACCAAATGGCCCTGTGCTATTGCGGTCCTCTTCCAATAGGAGTCTCGTCTTGTCGATCCCGGTCAAATGCACGTCCTGCGGACATGCCTTCAGAGCGAAGGACAAATATGCCGGACGTGAGGGTGGGTGCCCGAAATGTGGAGAACCTATCAGTGTTCCCGCCTTGGGGTCGGGCGCCGCGGATTCAACATCGAGCCAGGCACGACAAACAACTCCCCCAGGCACCGCTCGTGACACAGGGGAGTCGATCTCTCATCTTGTTTGCGGTGGATGCGGACGCGAATTCACAGCGCGAAAAAAAGCCCAACCAACCCAAACCAAGTGTGTCGGTTGCGGCGCTGCGTTGACGATTCCGGCATCGACGAGCCACGGCACAGCCGCGGCGGGCTCGGGGCTTCCAGGGAACGACTTCTGGGACGAACTTCCCGGCGACTCAGCCAGTGGCGGCGAAGAGACCACGGGTTTTTCTCTGGCCGGATTGGATGCACCAAGCGCCCCATCGCCTTCGGCACCCAAGCCACCACCAGGTCTTGCCAGAAAACGGGGCGGCTTGACCTATCTCAAGAACTATCCCCTGTCAGTGCTTCGCATTGCGGGGCTGGCTTTTGCGGCCATCATCACAGTCAGCAGCCTGCTCTGGGGCGTGCTCACCGGCAATCTGATTGCGGCGATTTCCATGATGGTTCAATTAGGATCCTTCGCCTGTTACGTGACCGTCATCGTGAAGATGTTTCAAAACCAACGGTACGGGATGGCAATGTTCTCGATCTTCGGCTGGTTGATCGGAATGGCGATCGTCATCTGGGCGATGGTGAGCATGTTCGCCATGTCAGAGACAGAGTCGGACCCCGACATCGTAATGATCGTTGCCATGCTCGTCGGAATAGCGTTGGTTTTCATTTCTGGCTTCACACCCTACGTCATGGGCTGGGTCAAGGTGAACCGCTGGAACCTAGGCCCCGTCATGCTAGTGTGGACCGTATGTGCCATGCTGAGCATGGTGTTTGGGGCGATTGGTCGTGCTCAAAACACTTTCAATGTCGATACCGTGGCCGAGTCGCCGCCGTCGATCGAGGACCCACTCGATCCTGGTCTTGCTCTCCCAAACACTTTGAACCCGGGAGCCGACAACACACCAAACGGTGGGACCATCAAGACTGGCCCGCATGTCAAATTAGGCGACGCTGTTTACGTTACGCACGAGCCCCAACCGGGACGAATTGTCGACTTTGAAATCAGCGTCGATTACACGTTCGACCCTGAGAAAACCGATCGGGATTCGCAATACTTCTGCATGATCGAGACCCCCAACTCCAAGGGCCAGATGCGGCTCGTCGAACGTGGGCAAGGAACTCTGCAGGGCACATTCAATACCGTTGCAACCAACAACGATCAACCAAACAACCCACAACAGAATGTGAAAAAGGCTGGTAGTTGGCGGTGTTGGGTTGAAATCAAACCGCGCGATCCCCACGAGCCGCGTTCGCAGACTTCGGAAGCCGTGATCATGCGACAAGTCGACAAGCTGCCGCAGCCTAAGGAGAATATCCCACTGGCACCGCCGATCATGTCAGACAGCTCGTCGCCAAAGGCACCGCACCAGAATCCACCAGGGCGTTCAAAGCCGAGCACAAAACTGCCGCCTAAAGAGATCGATTTGGATGCAGCGCTCAGCATGCTTGATGCGAGCGAAAAGCGAGAAGTGAAGTCGGCACTACGTTGGTTCCGCGATCACCTGATTGACAAGAGCCGCCGGGGTGAAGTGGCGGAGCGTCTGGCACGGTTGCTCGAACATCCCGACGACTTCGCTCGCAGAGACGCGGCAGAGCTACTGCGAAGCTATGCCACCGCCGAGCAAATTCCGCAGTTGATCGGCGCGCTGCAAGATGAATCACCCAGAGTGCGCAGTGAGGTTCGCGATACACTAGCCGGCATTGCCGACTCGCGCGCCGCCAAGGCAATCGCAGGTTTGATCGACACCGACCGAAACGGTGCCATCGGAGCACTAAGGAAGATGGGGCCGGAGGCCGAAAACGCGGTGATCGGTTTACTGGGACATCCCAATCCAATCGTACGGAAAGATGCCGCTGAAATCCTAGGAAAAATCGGCGCGCGGCCAGCCATGGAAGCACTCAAGGAACTGGAACACGATCGATCAGGATTGGCGCGGATGGCCGCCGAAAAAGCCTTCTACCAGATCGAATTCCGCCTCGAACAACAAGACCGCAGGCCAACAACGGAGTTGGAGCCGGTGACCGAACCGTAGTGTTGGCGATGTGGTTAGTAACCCACCCTCTGGCTCGGCAAACTCATCAAGAATTTGACTTCGGATGCCGAATATCGTAATATTACGATATAGTGAGTCGCCATGCCTGCAACTAATGTTTTCTTTTTTCGAGATGATGACGGGCGCGTGCCTGTCCTCGAATGGATGAATGGCTTCCTCGATCAGAACGAGCGTGTGTATCGGAAATGTTTTGGGCTTATCCAGTTACTTGAGCAATTCGGACACGAACTTCGCAGACCGCAAGCAGACATGCTCCGCGATGGGGTTTACGAGTTACGAACCAGGGTTGGCAACGTCAATTACCGCATCCTCTATGGATTCGTCGGCAAAGATATCGCCCTATTGACCGCAGGCTTAACCAAGGAAAAGAAAGTTCCTACCAAGGAAATCGAGCGGGCAATTGCTCGCATCGCAAGATACAAAACGAATCCTAGAGCCTACGGCTTTCGTCTCGATGAAGAGGAGAACTGAGATGGCAAAAATCACTGCGGCAAGTGAGATTCTGAAACGACAAAGTGGCATCGACCCCGACACCGATCCCGAGATGCTACAGATTTCGGAAGACTACCGAATTGCCCAGATGATTTATAATGTCCGGACGACCGCTGGGCTCACCCAGACGCAACTCGCCAAGAAAGTGGGAACCACGCAAAGCGTGATTTCACAGCTAGAAGATGCCGACTACGATGGCCATTCTCTCTCCATGCTCCGACGAATCGCAGCCGCATTGCACAGCCATGTCGAAGTGCGAATCGTTCCGAACGATGTCCATCCAGTGGCCGGATGAGTAGCTGCACTGCTCAACTCCGCGCCGGCTGGAAAACCGCAGCTCCGTCGGGGCACCCCCCTACGCCGCCCGGCCCGTGGCGATGCCGGCGATTAGGGCGGCGATGCCGAAGGCTAGATGGAGGCACACGTTCGCGGTGGCTTTTAGGAGGCCTTCGGTGAGTGATTGGTCGCTGCTGGCGAGCGCTAGTTCGTAAGTGTCGAAGGCGAAGGTGCTGAACGTGGTTAGTCCGCCGGCGAATCCGGTCATGATGACTAACCGCAACAAGCTGACGTCGGTCGTGTGGT
>CAZNXE010000153.1:641-13619 GCA_964576465.1 uncultured Planctomycetaceae bacterium | reverse complement strand
CCGGCCTGTCGACCTTCGCCAGCGGAAAGTTCACGACGGTCGCGCCCGACACCGTTTTCTGGCCGACCTCTTCGCGAGTTGTGGAGTTGAAGCAGCCGAGTTTTGAAGACCCGAGGGTCTTTCAATGGCTTGAATCGACACTCGAGCTGCTGCAGGTTGCCACCAATTCCAGCGATTTCCTTCGCAATGGTTCCCGGGCGGTCGTTGAATTGATTGGACTGGACGTCGGCGCAACACTGTTCATTAACGACGACGGCTGGCAGGTTGGATGTACTGAGACACGCTTACGGTCGCTCGATTTAGACGAATGGCAATTCAGCCAACGGGTTGTCAATCACGTATACAAAGACAAGTGCACGGTTTTCTCACGTTGGACTTCCGAGGAGACGGTTGGTTCGGGAGCCATTGATTTGGTCGCCTACGTCGCGGCGCCCATCTTAGGCGCCAACGGTGATGTCGTTGGGGTTCTCTACGGAGAATCACGCAGTGATGACGGAGCTTTAAAGCGACTGATTACTGAAAACGAGGCTACACTGGTCGAGTTGTTGGCGCGCGTTTTGGCAACCGGGCTGATTCGCTTGGAACAGGAGGAGTCCACCATCGAGGCGCGCGCCAAGCTGGAGCAGTTTGTCACGCCAGAATTAGCAAGGCGACTGGAAAATAATCCCAATTGGCAGAAAGGTCAAGAATCAGAAATCTCCGTGCTCTTCTGCGACGTGCGTTCCTTTAGCAGCATCACTGAACGCCTCGGCCCGGCCGCCACGACCGAGTGGCTCGGTGACGTATTGGAAGAGCTCTCGGCCTGCATCCTGGATCGCGGCGGCGTCTTGATGGACTATTTAGGAGACGAACTTACGGCTTTTTGGGGTGCGCCCGAGGCACTAAAAGATCATGCGCGCCTTGCATGTCAGGCCGCTTTGGCAATGCAGGAGAGCTTAATTCGACTAAACCAGCGCTGGCAAGACCGGCTTGGTCAACCCATGCGAGTTGGCATCAGCGTACATTCCGGTTTAGCTTGGGTTGGCAACATCGGCTCGCATCGAAAGATCAAGTTCGGCGCCATGGGCACGACGGTCAACCTCGGTAGCCGGATCCAGGGAGCAAACAAGTATTTCGGCACGCAAACGCTGATCTCTGGCCAAACGAATCAGTGGCTCGAAGATGAGTTTGCCGCCCGTCGCATCTGTTGCGTGCAGACCGTCAATATCGACGAACCGGTCGAATTGTACGAACTCGTGGGCAATCGCACCGCGGAATGGGAGACGCTGCGAACGCAGTTCGAATCAGCCCTCGCATGCTTCGATCAGCGTGATTTTCGTGGTGCAGTCTCAATTCTCGGGCGCCTTATGGTCGACAGCCCCGACGATGGCCCGTCGCTGGTCTTGCTTAAGCGAGCAGTAACCGCCCTTACCGACGGAGTAGAGGAGTCACACCCCGTGTGGGTATTGAAGGAGAAATAGATCTTTTGAATCCATCGTCATATGTCGCCACTCTGCAACGTGAACGACAATGCGGCAAGCGTCCACATCTTCGCCGTCAAACCGGCTTGAGCGCCGTCGGATCAACGTGTTGCCGTCGTGGCGATTCCATGGGATGGCTCGTCTTACTCGATCCCCAAGAGAACGAAATTCATGCCCATTTGGGGGGGTTCTGGATTCCTGTATATTGATCTCTAACTATAATAAGATCGGCCACAGGCTCCATACTATACGTATTGTATAATATGGGGCTCATCAGCGTCCATATTAATGGGATAGCGCAATATGCACCCATCCGAACCACAACCTACAACTTCTTTGAGGGCCGGACGATACGTCAAGCAGCCGACTGAATACCGGGCTTTCATCCCTAAACCACTACCACCGGATCCTCCGATCGAGATTGGATGGAACCTACAAGTCTTACTGTCAAAGGCCGACCGTGCCCTTGGACGTCTGGACGGGTCAATCCAAACCCTGCCTAATCCCGATCTTTTCGTGTTTATGTACGTTCGTAAAGAGGCGGTACTGTCGAGCCAGATTGAGGGAACGCAAAGCTCTTTACAAGATGTGCTGGAAGCCGAGGCGAAAATTCTCTCGCCGAATCGGCCGCGTGACGTCGACGAAATTGTGAACTACGTCAGCGCGATGAATCATGGCCTCGCCCGACTAGGTGAACTCCCCGTATCAGTCCGACTGATTCGCGAAATCCACGCCAAGTTGCTGGAAGGCAGGCGTGGTGCGCGTCTTGCTCCGGGAGAACTGCGCACCACCCAAAACTGGATCGGTCCCGGCGGCTGCATGCTCAACGAAGCCACGTTCGTTCCGCCGCCGCCCCATGAAGTTCAACCTCAGTTGGCGGAACTGGAACATTTCCTCCACGCCGATACGCAAATACCATTGCTGATTAAGATCAGCTTGGCCCATGCCCAGTTCGAGACCATCCACCCATTCCTCGACGGCAACGGGCGCGTTGGACGACTGCTGATCACATTTCTACTGTGTGAGCAACAGGTTCTGATCAAACCGGTCCTCTACCTATCGCATTACTTCAAACGCCATCGGCAAGCGTACTACGATCACTTGCAATCCGTGCGCGACACTGGAACCTGGGAAGAATGGCTCATGTTCTTCCTGCGTGGCGTGGTCGAGGTAAGCGAAGAGGCAACCGATACGGTACGACGGATTTTGGGACTTCGCGAAGCTCACCAGCGAGCGATCACCGACAACCTTGGTGGCGCGGCCGGTAACGGCTATCGCGTGCTAGAGCATTTGTACCAGCATCCCATTGTCTCAGTGAACCAAGTACAAGAGTTAATCGGCACGAGTTATCCAGCCGCCAACGATCTTGTCTCCAAATTCGTTAAGGGCAACATCCTGCGCGAAATTACCGGACAAGCTCGCAACCGGAAATTTATCTACGAAAGCTATATCGAACTGTTCCACGAAACCGTGGCAGAGACAGGGTCGCCGTAACTGCCAGTCCTGTAGGTCACCCGCATCGTGGCAGCCACGTGGCAAGTCAATTGTCGTCGGATTTCAGCGCCGCCAACGCATCCGCGGCGTCGACATCTTCGACGAGTTCTACGTGTCCCATCTTCGTGGGCAGGATGAAGCGCAGTTGGCCGCCGGTGGCTTTCTTATCGCGACGCATCACCGAAAGCACATCGTTGGTGTCGAGTGGCGGTGGAACAATCGGCAGGTGCAGCGAATCAAGTAGTCGGGCTTGTCGGGTGGTGACCTCTGCCTCAATGCGACCTAGGCGTTCGGCTAATCGTGATGCACACAGCATGCCGACGGCGACCGCCTCGCCGTGTAGCATCTGACCGTAGCCGCACAGGGTTTCAAAGGCGTGGGCGTAGGTGTGTCCGTAGTTCAGCGCGGCTCGAATTCCGGTGGTCTCACGCTCGTCTTGCTCGACGACATCGGCCTTAAGACGGCAACAGCGTGCAATGACGTAGCGCAACACAGCATCGTCGCGGGCGTTCATGGCCTCGATGTTATCTTCTAGATAGGCGAAGAACTTGGCGTCTAGAATCACGCCGTACTTGACCACTTCGGCCAAGCCAGAGCGGTACTCCCGATCAGGCAGTGTCGCAAGTGCCGCGGTGTCGATCAGCACTCCTTGTGGCTGCCAGAACGCACCGACCATATTCTTCGCTCCCGGCAGATTCACTCCGACCTTGCCCCCGACAGAGCTATCGACATCAGCCAGCAAGGTCGTCGGCACCTGAAAGAATGGCAGCCCCCGTGCATAGGTGGCGGCAACGAATCCGGCCAGATCTCCGATCACGCCACCGCCGACGGCGATGACAACCGTCTGTCGGTCGGTTCCACAAGACAGCAATGCGTCCCACAGCCGGGTGGCCTCTTCAATTGCTTTGCTCCGCTCGCCAGAAGCCACGCTTAGCAGCGTGTGTGTGATGCCCGCTTTCTCCAGTGACGCCAAGCACGCGCCCGCATGCGACTCAACCACATTGGCATCGGCGATCACAACTGCCGCGGACAACTTTGCGGCGGCACCAATCCGGTCGGCCAGATGGACCATATTGCCCGTGCCAATTTCAATGTCGTAGCTGCGGGATCCCAGCTCGACGCGAACGTGTTCAAGTGTCGAAGGCACGCGGGCCTCCCTCATGATAGGGATCTAATTGACGTATGCATGTTCCGTCGGTAAACGATCAGGTGTCGCCTTGCGGCAGCAGTCAGCCAGTATACTACGCATTGGTTTGAGGCGAGTTGAGCTTCCCGGCAGCGATTGAGCAAAGAGGTGGCGACCGATGACGGCGTCTGATGAGCTGGCAGTTGGGAAAAAGAATAGCCCGCTGCAAGGCGTGCGAGTCTTGGACATGTCCCGGGTTCTGGCCGGCCCGGTGTGCTGCCAGTTGCTGGCCGACTTAGGGGCCGACGTCGTCAAGGTCGAGCGGCCCGGCACAGGCGACGACACACGACAGTGGGGACCGCCGTTTTTGGAGGATGACGGTCCCAGTGCCTATTATCTGGCGGCCAATCGCGGAAAACGTTCGTTGGCACTTGATCTCGGCCATGTGGATGCGGCCGCGTTGATCGATGGCCTGATTCGGCAGGCGGACGTGCTGGTCGAAAACTTTCTTCCCGCATCGCTCACAAAGTTCGGGCTGACACCCGATCGATTGGCCGAATTGAACCCACGGCTGGTCGTCTGTTCAATCTCTGGCTACGGACGCACCGGGCCGAAGGCCAACGTGCCTGGGTACGATCTTGTCATCCAGGCCGGCACGGGCTTGATGTCCATCACCGGCGAACCCCAGGGGCGACCGATGAAAGTGGGCGTGGCCATCACCGATGTGATCTGTGGCTTGTACGCCGCCACCAGCGCTTTGGCTGGCTTATACGCTCGCGACCGCGATCAAGCCGGTACATCGTTCGATCTGGCGCTGGCCGATTGCATGTTGGCAAGTTTGGTGAACGTCGCGCAGAGTGCCCTGGTGACGGGTGAGCAACCCACGCGTTATGGAAATGCGCACCCACAGATTGTGCCGTATGAGGCTTTCGACACCGCCGACGGTCACCTTGTTCTGGCCGTGGGCAACGATGCGCAGTGGCAGCGGTTTTGCACTGCGGTCGGGAACGACGCGTGGAGCAAAGACGAACGATTCACCACCAACCCGCTTCGCGTGAAGCACCGAGCGGAACTCATCTCGCAGCTTGTGCCGCTGTTCACATCACGCACGACCGACGCATGGTGCCAGCTACTAGGAGAGGCCGACGTGCCGCACGGACCAGTGCTCGGCTTGGACGAAGTGCTGGCCGATCCACAGTTCGCGGCCCGAGAAATGATTCTCGATGCGAGCGATTCGCATGGTCGCACATTTCCGTTGCTCAGCGGGGCCATTCACTGGCACGGCGAGCCACCCCGGCAAGCCGTTGTTCCACCCGCGTTGGGGCAGCACACCGACGAAGTGCTTCACCAATGGCTGAACCTCGACGCCGACCAAGTCAAGAAGCTGCGTGCGAAGGGGGTTGTTGCCTAACGACCCGATCTAAAGCCCGACCGTCATTCGATCCAACCGCCGCCAAGCACGCGATCTTCGTCGTAGCAAACCACGGCCTGACCGGGGGCGACGCCGCGTTGGGGTTCGTTGAATCGTACGACGAAGCGATTCCCATCGAGCGGTTCCACGCGGGCAGGGGCGGGTGTGCTGAGGTAGCGAATCTTCACGGTGCATTTCAGTGGCTCCGTGGGCGTATCGATGAGCCAGTTACCGCGGGCCGCCGTTAACTCGTGTCGGCCCAATTCTTCGCGCTGTCCGATCACCACGCGCCGCTCTTCCGGCTCGATGCGCACCACGAAGCGTGGTTCGCCCAGAGCGACCCCCAGTCCCTTTCGCTGGCCGATGGTGAAGTGCTCGATACCGCCGTGATGGCCGACGACGGTTCCGTCGGTCATTACGATCTCACCTCCGCGGTCTGCATTGCCGATGCGATTCTGCACGAACTTGGCGTAGTCGTTGCGGCCGACGAAGCAGATCTCCTGGCTGTCGCGCTTCTCGGCAACGCGGAGCCCAATCTTTCGAGCCAGATCGCGGATTTGCGGTTTGGTGTAGTCGCCCACCGGGAGCAACATTCGCGAAAGGGTTTCCCGCTCGACGCCAAAAAGAACGTACGACTGGTCTTTGCCTTTGTCACGTCCACGCAACAGCGCCGGCGGTTCCTTCGACTGGCTGGCTGGCACCAATCGGGCATAGTGCCCGCTGGCGACATATTCGGCCCCCACGCTGTCTGCGTAGCTGGTCAAGCGGCCGAACTTGAGCCAGTTGTTGCACATCACGCAGGGGTTCGGGGTCCGCCCCTCGACGTACTCATCGACAAAGTAGTCCATGATCCGGCCGAACTCTTCCTCGAAATCGAGCGCGTAGAACGGGATGTCCATCTGGTCGGCCACACGTCGCGCGTCGACTGCGTCACTCGCGCTACAACAACCCTGCTTGTTACTTCGTGGTTCGGCCAACGGTAACAAACATGACGTTGCCTCGCCCGTCGGGCTCTCGGGCTCAACCGTATGCCCGTGCCGCATGAAGAGCCCTATGACCTCATGTCCTTGTTCCTGCAGCAGGTGCGCGGCGACAGAACTGTCGACACCTCCGGACATGGCTAAGACAACTCGGGCCACAATGCCTACCGACACGATTGAGGAAAAGAAACGAGAAGGTGGATCCGCGAAAACCACGGCAATGAATACAGAAAGTCTATGCACGACCGGCAGTGCCGGCAAGCTGGTGCGAGACTGTGCAGCGGCTGTAGACTACCACAGCCGGCGATACCAGGGGCGGGTTTCGCTCGCCTTGATCGGGCGACGTGCCTGCATCATCGGCTCGTCGTCTAGAGGTACGGTGGCGGGAATATCGGCATCGTCGGTTACTTGAGGAAGGGGCGGAGCAGCAACCACCACCTCATCGGAGGCCCCTCCACCGGACCAGAGATTTCGGACGCCGGTGGTGACGTTCCGCGACCAGCGGGCAATACGCCCTCTTCGCCGTGAGAGTTCTCGCGTTACGGACGGTTTCACGATGTCTTCGACGGCGTTTTCTACCAGGTTCTCGACAGCGGTTGACGAATCAATCCTCGGCACCCATGTCTGATCGTAGCCCGACTCGAAGTTAATCAACCCCGGCGCGTCTTCGGCGAATGATTCTGGCAAGGTGATCTGTTCTTCGACGCCGTTGTCATCGTTGGTGTCCAAGTTATCCAAGCCGTACGTGTTCGCTAGCTCGTTGTCCGGTATATCGGTGTCCGACAACTCCGCTTCGATAGGCAGCGACGGGGCAGGTTGTCGCGATTCGGGCATCAAGGGACGCAACGGATTTGCATGATCGGTAGTCGATCCGTAGATGTCGACCGCGGCTTCGGGCTTCTCGATACCCGCAGTCTCTTGCGGTTGCTGTGTTGTTGGCGATTCGGACACCTCGAGAGGCAGTGGAGGAACGGTTTCCGTCGATGCGGTTCCCGGGGAGGTTGGCCTTGATGCTAGTAGAGGATTGGTGGCATGATCGGAATAGGGAGGTGTTGCGTGGGCGTCTAACGCCGGGACATCTGTGTCGGCAGTCGTGTCCGTGGGGAGCGTATCAGCGGGCAACGATGGATTGCCCAACCCCTCGTTCGTCGCCAATCCTTGTTCATCAGAAGCGTTTGTGTCTGCCAATGACCCGATGGCTGAGGCCGAATCCTCCGTCGACGGCGTCTCAACAGGAGTTGTTCCGGTGCCTTCAGCCATGCGGGGTGAACCTGAGCCGGTATCGCCTGACGGCTCAGAGACGGCTTCCGAACCAAAGTCGTGAATGCCCCGTGCGGCAAGTTGCTGTTTCAACTGCTGCTGAATCTGATGTTGGTCGACGCGGAGCACCGGATGCTCCCACGTTCCAAGAACACGAAACCGGGCTGCAAACGAATCGAACTCGGCAAAGCCGCGGTTCCACACATCTGGCGAAACGCCGCACCACGGTTCTGGCCCCAAGACACGTAACCGCGGATGATCTGCTACCGCTTCGGCGTGCAAATCGATCGTGTCTCCCAGTACATGGCCTTCGATATCAAGTGAGACCCGGCCGCCGTAGGCCGTCAATCGGTCCTCGTTGGCGACCGGTCCTATCAATTCAGCCAGCTTCAAGTCAGAGAATTGACATCGCACATCATGCATTTGACCTTTGCCGTTTAACCGCAGAACCGCCTGCAAACGCATTGCCATGGCCGGCGCATCGATGCTCAGCTTCGCCGGTTCATCGTCGGCAGACCACCGACTGGCAAGTCGATCGATCCGCAGTGAAGCAGCCGGACCAAGTTGCCACGTAGCGGGAAGTTGTTTGACCCACAGTTGCTCGACCACCACCCGAGGCTGCTCACTACCCAAACGGCTTCGCAGGGCCCCTAGCGCCTCGCGACGCCCCCACCACGTTTCGTTCGCGTTCGTCGGGGGCATCTCGATGTCCGAGATACGGCGACAGATGGCCGCGGTAGTCTCGACACGAGACATGTGTTGCACGAGATCAGCGATTTGCGGGGCATAGCGTGCCAATGGGAGATCGACTGTCCCGGCTGAGTTCCTCCAACGTTGGGAATTCGAGTTGCCATCGGGCGATTCGGTCGAGGTGGTTTCGGCACGGTCAACTGCGACCAACTCATCATCAACACGAACATCGTCCAGCACGACGTTTTCCAAATGCCAAACGCCGCGAAGTGCGAGTGCTGGAACGCGAAGCCGCGCTTTGGCATGCCCAACGCGCAATCGCTCAACGTTCGGGTCCACCGGATCGGCAAACCGCACATCTTGCAGGCGGACTTCGCGGTCTTGAAGCGAGACTTCGACACGAGATGCAGTGACCGGCGCCCCGTTGATGCGTGTAAGTTCCTCCAGCACGCGGCGCTCGATGGCACGTGGCACGGCCACGCCGAGAATGACGATCGCCAACACAAGCGACAGCGGGACCGCAACCATCCAATTCGACCGCAGACGACACCGCCACGATGCTTCCGCGACGCTCGACACTGGTGCCGACGATTCGATGAATAGCCAAGACCCAAGGGTGTCGAAGAAAAGTCGCGAGGCGACACGGTTTAGAGAGAAGTCATCCAAGGACGTATCACTCAGTCGTCGGTGTGTGGCCCGAGTGAGCTTCCAAGCCACGATCGCCAACACACTACCACAGGCCATCCCCAGCACGAGACCTCCGGCGACCGCATAACGATCGAGGTCCAAGAGTACCGCCCAATAGCGATTGCCCAACGCGACGGGCAGCGTGCCGAAAGCAGTATGTTCCAGTAGAGTTCGCCCCAAGGCAACCGATAGCGGCAACAGCAGCCAACCGAACGCGGCGGCGATACCCCAGGCGGCAAGAAAGGTTCTCAGATGCAAGCGGAACGCAATGGCGGTAACGGCAATCGCCAGCACGATCAGGTTCCAACCGGTGGTGAAGCCGGCGGTGAAGCCCAACCCCACGGCGAGTGCAACTTCGATCGGGCGATTTCCGCCGCGTAACCACGCAAGCGATCTTGTAGCCGTATCCGACATAGTTCAAACCGGGTTCTGGGATTGTGTGCGGTCGCGATGCTTGGCTCCCCTCCGACCTGTTGCGCAACGGCCGGGTTATAGGGATCCTATGGAATCTATCGGACAGCCAAGTGAAGGGACTTGACCACGTCTGTACCGCCAGTGACCGCTTTGCCGGACCAGAAACCACGCTGCTAGCATGTTGTGCAACCTTCGCATTTCCGCCGCAGGCCGGGTTTTCGGCATGCGATTCGACCACCACTCCAAATGCAGCCCCTTCCCTCAGAGGGGGTTGGATCACTATATTTCATTCGGTGAGCCCCGAATGTTGTGGGGTAAATACTGGCACCGGCGACGCTAGCATGGTGCCATGGCGGGAGGCTTTTCTAGAGGAGAGAATCGAAATGCAGCGTGAATCGAGCGATCGGGCAGACAGCATTCGCGGTCGTATTACACAGCTCGGAGACTCTCTTTGACTACGACAATAAGCGACAGCAAGCTGCCGAACTTGAAGAGCAAATGGCGGCACCTAGCTTCTGGGACAACCAGGAAAAAGCCCAAGCGACCGTGCAGAAGCTGAAATCGCTGAACGTCATGCTCAAGCCAATGACCGAGGTCCGCGGATCGGCCGATGATCTCGACGCGCTGGTTGAAATGGCGGGCGAGGATGAAGCATTCGCGGCAGAACTCGTCGGCGAACTCGACCGTCTTGAATCGGCGCTCGACGATCTCGAATTGAAAGCCCTGCTCAACGGTCCCAACGATTCGTGCAATGCAATCCTCACGATCAACGCTCGAGACGGAGGTACCGACGCCAACGATTGGGCCGAGATGTTGCTGCGGATGTACACGTCGTGGGCACAGAAACACGACTATAAAGTCGAGATGCTCGACCGCAACGACAACGACGAGGCCGGCATTAACAGTGCCAGCATGGCAGTCCGCGGCCCGATGGCCTATGGCTATCTCAAGAGCGAAACGGGCCCCCACCGGCTGATTCGCATTAGCCCCTTCAACTCTGAAGGAAAACGGCAGACCAGCTTCGCCGCGGTCGATGTGTCGCCGGAGATTGCCGAATCGGCCGAAATCGAAATCAACGATGCCGATATTCGCGAAGACACATTCCGTGCTAGTGGTGCCGGAGGTCAACACGTGAACAAGACCTCCAGTGCGATCCGTCTGACGCACGCACCCTCGGGCATTGTCGTGCAATGTCAGAGCGACCGCAGTCAACACAAGAATCGAGCAACCGCAATGAAGATGTTGCGCTCGCGGCTGGCGCGGGTCGAAGAAGAAAAACGTGAGGCCGAGCAGGCTGCCAAGTACAATCGTCAGCCCAAGACCGGCTTCGGGTCGCAAATCCGCAGCTACTTTCTGCACCCCGACCAGCGCGTCAAAGACGCGCGTACCGGTCACCTGGCGACCAATTTTAACAACGTGCTGGATGGAGACATTCAGGGATTCATCGACGCCTATCTCCGCTGGCGCGTCGAGTAGAAACAATGCCAAACGATTCCGCCTCGCAAGAACCATCCGCCGCCAATTCTGGTGAACAGGTGCCGAACCGTGTCGTTGTGTTGGGTGAAGGCGCGATGCGGATTGCCTACCAGCAACAGGGGGATCGATTTGGCCACCACATCGTGATCGCCAAAAAAAGCGGACTTATCACGCTGTTGGAGTCCGTCGAAGGTGCGCCCGATGGCCCTTGGCCCGAGAGCCCGCCGCTTCAAGAGCTTGAGGTTGAGCCACGCGGCGATCAAGAGGTCGCCCTGTTGGTGGGTATGGCCGGGGCAAGTCACTGGTCGGCCAGCGTCGAAGTCGACACCGACCAACTGCGGTTCGATATCGCCTGCCGCACTCGCGACACCGCCACATGTTTGGGCAGCACCTATCTTGTCGTCAACGCGCGTTTGCTTCCACGCCCAAACGGAACCGTGTTGATTCAATCACACGATGAAAAGACCACGGTAGAACTAACCCCACACGACGATTTTTCCACACGATTCAAACTGTTGGGCGATGGCCGGCTGTGGATTGGTCCAGACGTTGAAATCGACAAAACGCCCACGACGGTGCGGTGGCAATACTCGCTTCGTCTCGCCGGTAGTTAGACAAATCGTTTCCCGGTATGCCCTACACCATTTCCAGCATCCGCTCCAGCGCGATGAGGGCCCATTTGCCGGTTTCTTCGTCGACTTGCACCAGATTGACGGGCGTGCCGGCGGCGTAGTTCTCCAGCGACCAACAGAGATGCGCCAAGTCGATGCGGTACATGGTCGCGCACATGCAGACCACCGGCGAAAGGAAATCGATCGACTGTTCGGGGTGTTCTTGTTTGAGTCGATTGACCAAGTGCAACTCGGTGCCGATGGCCCAACGTGTGCCGGGCGCCGCTTGTTCCACTTCGCGAAGGATGCGACCGGTCGATCCTTGGATATCGGCCTTATCGACCACTTCCATCGTGCATTCGGGATGAACGAGAATCTTGACGTCGGGATAGCGCTCGCGGAACTGATCGACGTGCTCAGGTCGAAACATCTGGTGAACGCTACAGTGCCCCTTCCACAACAACACACGACTGTTGCGTATGGCGTCTTCCTCTTGCCCGCCGAGTTCTTCGTAAGGATCCCACACGGGCATCGCATCCAGTGAAATATCCATGGCCCGGGCCGTGTTGCGGCCAAGGTGCTGATCGGGAAAGAACAACACCCGGCTGGTTCGCTGGAAGGCCCACTGCAAGACCGCCGCGGCATTGCTGGAGGTGCAGACGATTCCACCATGGCGTCCGCAGAAGGCCTTGAGACTGGCAGCGGAGTTGATGTAGGTAACCGGAGTCACATCGTCGGTGTCGATCACTTCGCCAAGTTCTTCCCAGCAGGCTTCCACTTGATCGATCATTGCCATATCGGCCATCGAGCAACCGGCCGCCAGGTCGGGCAAAATTACCCGTACGCGTTGGTTGCCGCGCTGGCGAAGCCGTTCAGGAGAATTGGCCACGATGTCGGCCGTTTCGGCCATGAAGTGGACACCACAGAAGGCGATCAGCCGGCAGTCGCGGTTTTCGGCCGCCGAGCGACTGAGTTGATAGCTATCCCCGCGAAGGTCGGCCAGTGCAATCACTTCGTCTTGCTGGTAGTGATGACCGAGGATCAACAGCTCGGCCCCCATTTGCTTACGAACCGCCTGAATGCGGTCGCCGAGGGTCGCGTTGTCTAACGATTTGTACGGAGCCAACTCGAATGTGGCCGAGTCGATCAATTGAACCGGGCTGCTCACGACGTTAATTCCCAGAAGGTACTAAAAAGAAACGGCTTCGTCTGCCCGGGGGAAATCACCGTATGATTCGTCCCTCGCGGCAAATGCCAAGTGAAGTGCAAGAATTAAGTATACCGAGGTAAACGGCGGGGGTGAACTCCGTGAGCCGCCGGATTGAATAAAAAGGGGCCGTTTTGGCCGCAACCATACTTACCAACCGTT
>CAZNXE010000153.1:0-624 GCA_964576465.1 uncultured Planctomycetaceae bacterium | reverse complement strand
TTGGGCAGGACGCTTTGCAAGCCGTCTATGTGCTCGAATAGATCGGATCTGATAACCGCCCACATCGGATCGAGGATGAAATCGATCCCCTCACGTCTAGCCAGTTTAGCGGCAGAAACGAAATCGCTATCGCCGGAGACAAGCACAATTTGGTCAACCTGTCGTTTGTACGACATGGATGCGATATCGAGCCCAATCCGTATGTCGACGCCTTTTTGACGCACATCGTACTTGACGTCCTTTTCGTCAAGATCTTCCATTTTGAGTTTGCCGTCGACGAGTTTCTTAAGCAGCCTGGGGCGGAGTACCCACTGTCCGTTACTTTCATCAAGATACCCAAGCCTCAACGCGACTTTTCGTTGTTTTCTCAGTTGCTCCAAGAATGTTGTGCGCCACAATGCGGTTGAGGTTTTGGAAAAATCGAGTGCTTTTCCGCTGATCGGATTATGCACCTTTTTGCTCAGCGGTGGGCAGTCGTAATAGAAAATACGATAGAGGCTCTCCCGCGATCGCTTCAATTTCTTTAGGTGCTTCAGGCACATCACATGAAGGGCGTGGGCAACATCATGCGGCGAGCTATCGCCCTTCAATCTGCGATATCGCGAAAGAAAGAAACCGCCGTCG
>CAZNXE010000152.1:0-13661 GCA_964576465.1 uncultured Planctomycetaceae bacterium | reverse complement strand
ACCTGACCCTGCGCCAACGCAGGCCCGGCACAGCACGCAGCGATGGCAATCGCCGCGGCAAGATTCTGAACTCGCATGATTGTGGGTTCCTTCCTCAAACGATTTTGGAGGACGCCATGCCTATGGCGTGCCGGGGCATCCGTGTCGAGTGTCTCACGCGTTGAGTCAGCTCGCCATCGAATCCGGGGGGACTGTGCGAACCATAGCGCGACGCACGGCGTACAACCGTGTTCTCCAGATTCTTCGGTCGTAGGCTCGACGCGGAATGAGCGTCTGAAGATCAAGCGTCAGATGTGGTATATGCCAAAGTTGTCCGCCAAAGTCGCGAGCTTACCTAAGCGAAACGACCCAACCGGGGTTGTTCACGCCGAAGTGCCAGAAGAAGGCAAGCTACGCCGATCGCTTTGCGTAACCCGTAAATCTTGTCAGAGCGAGTAGCACTTACCGGATTTACCCGCCACGATTAGCCATGTTGTTGGCTGAGCGTAAAGATTGGCAGTAGCAGTGCCATCGCGATGCTGCCAACCACGACACCCATGACGGCGATCATCAACGGTTCGATCACGCTGGTGGCAGTTTTCAGGGCGATTTCGACGTCGCGTTCGTAATAGATACTGATGCGTTCTAGAACGAGGTCGAGTTTTCCCGCCTCTTCGCCAGAAGCGATCATCTGCACGATGGTCGGCGGCAGCAGCGGTGTATCGATCAGTGCGTCAGTGATCCGGCGTCCTTCGATCACTGTTTGAGAAACATCAGACCACAACCGTTGGTAGTAGGTATTGGCCGCGACACGGCTGCACAACTGCAAGGCGTCTAGCAAAGGTACGCCCCCGGCCAGCATCGTGCCGAGCGTCCGCAGACTGCGGCCAACGATCACTTTGCGTTGAACTGTTCCGACAACAGGCACGTTGATTTTTATCCAGTCCCAAGCGTGGCGTCCGGCTTCCGTCATTTTCGCCGCAATCAATGCTCCAATCAGCACTGCCAAGCCCATGAGCCACAAATACCAATATTGCGTGAATGCTTCGGAGACCGCCATCAAGATCATCGTGGGCCGAGGAAGCTTAACGCCTTTGCGCTCGAACAATGGAGTGAATTTTGGGAAAATGAAGACGATCAAGAAAATGGTGACTCCTGTCGCCATGCACAACATGACGGCGGGATAGGCCAAGGCCGCACGGACCTTATTCCATGTATCGGCTTCCTTACGCATGTAGGTCGAAATACGTTCGAGCATCTCTCCGAGGGAACCGGTTGCTTCGCTCGCCCGAACGAGCGCGACATACGTATCGTCGAACAGCCGTGGATAACGTTCCAGAGCCGTGGAGAAATCTTCGCCTGAATCGATCGATGCCTTTACTGATTCAAGCGTGCGTTTGAGCGTCGGATTAGCAGTTTGCTCGGCAATGCCCTGTATCGCCACCGACAGATTGATGCCTGTATCGACCATCAGACTAAGTTGGCTCGTGAAATCAGCCACCTCGATCTTTTTG
This sequence comes from uncultured Planctomycetaceae bacterium, assembly GCA_964576465.1. Taxonomy (GTDB): domain Bacteria; phylum Planctomycetota; class Planctomycetia; order Pirellulales; family JAEUIK01; genus CAZNXE01. The sequence continues at coordinate 12,168 of CAZNXE010000152.1, read as the reverse complement.
ACACGGGGAGCAAACAGTTGCAAGCCCGGCGAAGTGGTTTCGCCGACACCCTGCGATGCGTGTTCGTTACCACGCAGCAGCGTCTGCGCTTCGTTCGTTCCGCCGTCACCGGCGGGGTTTGCATTGACGCTGTTTGTCGAGTTCGATGCTTGGTAGGGCATACTCATCGTCGATGTCTTTCGTCAGCCAAGTGTTTTCACGTTTCTCGCCGCGAGAGCTATCAGCGCCGAGTTGATTCAAAATCATCTGGTTGTCTTGTTTGCGTGTTGCCACATCTTGGTGCTCTTAAGCGGTCGTGGATGAGGTGGCGATTTGCAGGTCTCCAGAGGCCCGAATAATCTCCGAGACCGTGGTGATGCCTTCCCGAACCTTGCGAAATCCGTCTTCACTCACCGTTGCCATGCCATTGCGATGCGCGATATCACGAATGGTCGATAGGTTCGCGCCTGCCGTGATCGCGTCACGCATTTCGTCGTTGACCACCAGCAATTCATGGACGCCGATACGACCGCTAAACCCAGAGTTGCGACAGCGTCGGCAACCAATACCTTTGAAGTAGGTCTTGATGTCGTAGCCCATTCGTTCGACGGCCTTTCGCATGTTGCGTGGCGGATCGTACTCCTGACGGCACTTTGGGCAGATACGTCGAACGAGTCGTTGGGCCAATACCATGTTGAGCGCGGCGGCGATCAAGAAAGGTTCAACCCCCATGTTGACCAGCCGCGTAACTGCCGAACTGGCGTTATTGGTATGAAGCGTACTGAACACCAGATGTCCGGTTAGCGCGGCTTGAATCGCCGTGCGGGCCGTCTCTTCGTCGCGAATCTCACCGACCATGATGACGTCGGGGTCTTGTCGTAGCAGCGTGCGGAGGGCTTTGGAGAACGTGAGCCCGATACGTTCCTGTACTTGGAACTGATTGATCAGCGGCATCTTGAATTCGATGGGATCTTCAACCGTACAAATGTTGTTCTCCATCGAGCTGATTTCGTTCAGCGAGGCATAGAGCGTCGTTGATTTTCCACTTCCCGTCGGTCCGGTGACCAGCACAATGCCGTTGGGCGCGGTGATGTGTTCGCGATAGGTCGCCAGCAGTTCCTCGGCGAATCCGAGATCCTCCAAATTGGGAGAGACGTTGCGGATGTCGAGGACACGAATGGCGGTCTTCTCGCCGCTGTTCATGGGGAATGTACTGACACGCAAATCGATCGGTCGTCCGTCGAGCATGACGTGGATCCGACCGTCTTGTGGCAGCCGCCGCTCGCTGATATCGAGCGACGCCATAATCTTGATACGACTTGTGACGGCGTTCAGTAGGTGGAGAGGCACCTCGAGTGACTTGTACAACCGACCATCGATTCGATAGCGAATCCGCATGCATCGTTCGCCCGGCTCGATGTGAATATCGCTGGCACCTTCTTTCACGGCATTGTAGATGATGTAGTTCACCAGCCGGATGACTGGCGATTGACCGGCAATCTCTTCCATTTCACCGATGTCGTCGGCGGCGTCTTCGATTAGTGTGACGTCCGCCGCGGAAGAGTCCTCGATGATGTCGTCGATGACGAACACATGAGCGTTGGGCAACGAGGTTTGCACCAAGCGGCGAAGATCTTTCGTCGAGGCGGCAACAATGTTGACTTTGAGTCGGGTAAGGTGTTCGATCTCGTCGATCAGGAACAGATTCGATGGTTCGGCCACCGCAATGGTGAGCGTGTCGCGGATGACGAACAGCGGCAGGGCCAAGTTCTTTTCGATGAATTCACGCGGCAGAACATCAAGCGCCTTCGGATCTTGAATCCGCTGATCGAGCCGGGCGTACGGCACGCCGTACTCCATGGCGAGGCATTCGGTAATTTGGTCTTCGGTGCATAGCTCCATCTCGACGAGGATCTCGCCCAACAGGCTCTTTCGCGAAGATTCGCGCTGACGCTCGAGCGCCTGCTCCAAACCTTCAGCCGTTAAGAAGCCTCGGGTTTGGAGCAACGTGCCGAGTCGGGCTCGCTTTTCCGTCGTGACGTTGGTGGACAAAGTGCTACTCTCGCTTCAAATGTGAAGATACGACTTGGGCCGATTTGCGATTGAAACGGTCTCGGTACGAACAATGATTGATCGACGACCGAGCCAATTCTGCATGGTCGGGTTTGGCCCGTGTTGCGCGATTATTGTTGTTGCTCCTCTGTCTCGGAACATGTCCCGTGATATCGTGTGACGATCAGCGAAAACTGCTGACCGCGTCGATCAGGCAGTCAAAGACATCGAGTTGGCGGTCGATCTGCGTAATCTCTAGAATCTTACGGTTGTTCGCATTGGTGGTCGTTAGTTTGACATCGCCGTTGCGATCCCGCATGGCGTCGTACATGTCGAGAATCGCCGTGAGCCCCGCGCTGTCGAGCAGTTCGGTGTGATCCAGGTCGAACACGATCTGGCAATGATCGAGTGTCGAGAGAAACGCCTCGAACTCATCAATCTGGTCGATTCCCAATTCCTCGGGAGTGTGAACGACAACCACATCCTCGAAAATCTCGGTTGGTAGGTTCATGGTAGAACCTCGCTGATGGCATCCACGGGAACGTCGTTCGACTCAGGCGAGACCTGCACACCGTCTTGGAGACTGTTTTCCAAAGTGTCATCGACAAGTTGCAAGAGTTCACGTGGGCTGAACGGTTTGCTGAGCAATTCGACCACGCCGTAGTCTCGACGAATGTCGTTGATCGAGAGCTCGAAGCCTTTGGCGGTAAGCATGATGATTGGCAGGCCGCGGGACTGAGGGTGCGATCGTACGCATTCACACAGTTCTAGCCCGTTCATTCGCGGCATCTGATAATCGGTCACCAGCAAGTCAGGACACTGTTGCTGGATGATTTCCCAGCCCTCTTGCCCGTCGTTTCCACAAACGACCTCGTATCCGGCGCGCTTCAGCTTGAACTCTGCCGCCCGCAAAATCGGGTACTCGTCATCACATAGTAAGATTCTTGCATCTCGCGACATGTTTTGTGCTCCTTGGCGGCGTTAGCTCATTTGCCCGACACTGGGCAAGGTGATGGCGAACGTGCTGCCAACTCCTAACTGACTTTTCACATCCAATTGGCCTTGGTGAACATCCGTGACAATGTGTTTTGCCAGGGGTAATCCCAATCCTGTTCCAGAGGCCATTTGGCTGTCCTTTTTAACGCGGTAAAACTTGTCAAAGACTTTCGCGCAGTCCTCCTCGCTAAGTCCGACACCTGAGTCCTCGACTTCGAATTGCACTTGCTTGTCGGCCAACCGGCTGCGTATCACAACGCGGCCTTCGGAGGGCGTGTACTTGATCGCATTCGAGAGAAGGTTGATCGCGGCTTGCAGCATCATGTCACGGTCGACGTAAACCCTCAGGTAGAGTTGGCTAAGGTCCGAGACAAGTTCGATGGACTTCGCCGCTGCCGAGGGCTCCACGACTCGGAAGGCTTCTTCGAGCAATTCATTCAGAGACGTGTTCTTTTTATTCACCTGTACGACACCGGCTTCGATGCGCGCCAAGTTCAATAGATTATCGATCAGGCGCCGCAACCGATCAGCCTGGGTGTTGATCACATCGAGAAACTCTTCGCGCGTCTCCTCGTCTTCGGCCTCACCGTCGGCCAACAACTCGACGTAGGCCTTGATGCTCGACAGCGGCGTCTTCATTTCATGGCTGACCGAGGATACAAACTCCGCGTTACGCTTCTGAGCGGCCTTCTGGGAGCTGATGTCACGCAGGACCGCCACGGCACCACGGCCCACCTGATCGAGATCGTCTTCCGGTTCCTCGTCGGGTTCGATGCTTGATGCGGTGACGCTGTACCAATGGTTTTGTCCATCGGCGCCGGGAATCTGAACTTCGTCGGTCCGCGTCGTTGCGGATTTTCGGCTCCGCGACTCGGTCAGTAGCTCCAACAGCCGGTCGCATTGGACCAACTGCGATAAGGCTCGGTGTTCAGCCGTTGCCGTCTCGAACCCGAACAACTGTCCCGCGCTTGTGTTGGCCAACACCAACTCGTCGTAGTCGTCGACGACCAACACGGCTTCGTTCAGGCTGGAAATCACCTTCGCAATCTGCTCATGTTGCATCGTCGCGCGGCGACAACGAATATCGAGCACGGCCCGGCTGTGCTCGGCGTCACGTAAGACCTCACAGTCTTTGGCGAACCGCTTCTCGAGGCGTTGAAGCGGCGCTCGCAAGAGGTGGTCGCTTGGCAAGGGGGGCAAGTTTCCTTCGATCTGGGCAGAGTCGACATCGCGGTAGTCGAGATGACTCATGCGATGCAGGAACGACTGCGTGATCTCACCTTGTTGTTGCTGATCCTTCAAAATCCAAAGCAGCAGGCCGCCACAGCCGAACATCGATAGTCCGAGTGCCACGGCTAGCCAATTTGCTGTTTGTGATGGCAACGGCAGCCATGGCCGCGCGATTTCCAAGGCGACCAATCCTGCCGCGAGCGCGCACATCGTCAGCGTGAAGCTTCGTGCCGACGAGATGGTTTGCAATCGAGACATTGGCAATCTGCCGGGTCGTTCCATAAAAGTTCATGTACGGAACAATCGCGATATCCCGTCTAGCGAGGGACGACGACATTCCATGCAAGGTACGCAGAGGGCTCACGTTGGGGCGAAACGTCGCAGCAGAATGTCGACACGACTGTTCCCACAATGACCAAGCGGTCAGGCGTTGCTTTGGAACAACACAAGTCGTTCCTTAGCGCGAAACAGAGAGCGACGGATCTAGCCGTCGGGCCTCGAACAGGCAGCTTTCGGCCGCCGCGCGATCGCCCAGTTTTGACAACGTTGAGCCCAGTAAAACGTAGGACAGGGCATCGGTGTTGTCCAACGAAAGTGCTTGCCGCAACGAGACTTGAGATGCCTCGTACTGCCCCAGGCGATAGAGCGCCAGACCGAGCGTGCGGTGAAGACGGGGTTCTTTCGGAAAACGCGTTACAGCGGCCTCTAGGTACTCTCGTGCGAGTTCAGGGCGATTGTATCGTAAACTCAACACACCAATCGAGATCGACACCTGAGGATTGTCGCTCCCAAGGAGCATCGCACGATCAAAAGCCTCACGACCCGTACTATCATCACGTTGGCGCAGTGCGACACGGGCCTCGTCGAGCACGTCGCGCCAAGGTTCATCGTTGGCCGCATGACCAGCATGCCCAGTACCTCCGCTCCCAGCCATTTGATCGTTCGTGGTTTGGTCAGTGGCAATGAACGGAGAGGCGGGATTGCGCGGGGTTGTATCCGAAATCACATCGTAGCTTAGGAGGAACACTTCGTTGTCGGGGGCCAACTCGGTTGCCAAACGAAAATGTTCTCGGGCGACATCGGTATTTCCGAGGGCCTCATATGCTAGTCCAGCGGTGTGTATGGCGGCGGCGTTGCGAGGCTCTTTTTCCAAGACGCCTTCTACCTGTTCGAGAGCCAATTGTGGCTGTTGTTCAGCCAACAACAATTCGGAGAGCAGCAGTCGGGCTTGCGTGTGGTTGGGATTGCGGCGAACGATCTCATCAAGCGCGGTTCGGCACTCCCCGAGATTACCCTCATGCCAGCGAGCCAGTGCCGCCGTAAACTGGGCCTTTTCGCGGCGCCGTTCAAACTGCGCGATCGCATCGTTGGCACGTCCTTGGCGAAGTGGGGCAACGTCCTCAATCGCCGCCATCGGCTTCTTGATCGGGTTCGAGGCGCAACCAACACACCAACATAGTGGTAGCGCAATCCAAACTGCCCGTTGAACAGCCTTGGCACGGAAACACATCACAGGCTGTCTCCCCGTGGCTCAATCCGACGCACCTCTCCGGGACGTCCCGGATCGCGCGGATGCACCGACTGAGGGCCTTGCGGTTGCTCTAGCCGATCGAGAATCCACGGGGCGATTTCTTCGCCGTCCAGCGAACCATCGATCATCAAGGTGTCGCTGTTCATCAACGCATCACCCGCGGGGTTCATTCCCGGGGCAACGATCTGTCCGCCGCCATTGGGGTACAGAGTCGGGTCGTAGAACACCCCGCCCTTCATTACGGGAACCCTTGCGCTGTGATCACCGTCGAGGCGACCACCATCGATGTCGCTTTGCAGGTCGATGGCCGCGCGATTCGACGGATCGAGCCGGATTGAGAAGTCGACAAACCGTCGAGCGCGATCGGCATCGCCCACGGCCAGGGCCTCTTGGGCCAAACGCCTGTATTTTCGGCCCAAATATCGTTTGCTGATGGGGCTCATGTGGTCGCCATACACGGCTTGCCGACGATGCATCTCACAAGCGGCACCCTCACCCTCGCAGCAGGTTTCCGGCTCGTAAACAATATGAGGTGTGATGAGTATAACGATCTCGCTTCGCTCGATCTCTTCGCTGCGCTGCCGAAACAAAGGTCCCACGAAGGGCAAGCTTCCGAGGAGCGGAATTTGGCTCGAGGTGACATTCAGGTCTTCTCGAACTAGGCCGCCGATCACGATCGTGCAGCCATCACGGGTCATGATATTCGTCGTCACCTCGGTGACTTCTTTATCGGGGATCGTAAATCCACCCTCGACACGCACCGCACCGGTCGACAGTTGAGGATGGATCTCCATGCGGATCAATCCATCGGTGGAGATGAATGGTCGCAATCGTAGCTCGGTGCCCACGCGTAGAAATTCAACCGATTGAGTGGATTGCGTTTGCGTGACGGTCGTGCTGATGTAGCCCAATTCGGCACCGATGAGAATTTCGGCTCGTTGCTTGTTGAGGCACATCAGACGAGGAGTGGCGATGACGTTGGTGTCGCCAATTGTTTCCAGTGCGTCGATGAATGCCCCCAAGTTCGAGTCGAGAAAGGCGAATGCCAGCCCGCCGTCGAACATGAATTCACCGATCGACCCGCCGGTCGCTGTATCGGGAAGGCCCGTACCATTGAGCGGGTTGATCCGTGGACTTCCAAGACCGAATCGCACTTGGTCACGATCGCGGAGAAACTGCCAATTAATGCCGAATTGGTTTGCGTCGTTTAGTTTGACGCTCAAGATCATCGCTTCGATCGCCACCTGCATGGGCCGCTTATCGAGTTCGGCGACGACCTGATCAATCTCCTGCAGCACCAACTCGTAGTCGCGGACAAGCACGGCATCGCCGCTGGCAAGCGAATCGCCACCCGCGCTGTCTCCGTCGGTCTGGATTCCTGTTTCGGCGGCCGAGGTGACGCTAATCCTTCCTCGTTCGGTCATCAGCGGCGTGATCAACGATTGCAGTTCGGCGGCGGTCACATAATTGGGACGATAGACTCGGGTGGTGATCGTGTCGCGAGATTGATCGATGTTGTCGAAGTCTTCCGGAGTCCCCACGTACAGGAACTGTCCCTTGCGGCGCATGACATAGCCGGTCGATTCGAGAATCACTCCCAACGCGGTCTCGGCGTCGACGTTATTCAAGGCGACGCTGTTGACAACGCCCGAGACGCTTTGTGTGGCGATGATGTTCAGCCCGCCCTGCTCGCTGAGCCATTCAAGCGCCGTACGGATATCCATTCCTGAAATATTGAAGCTAAGTTTGTCGTCACCCTCAGCACTCCGCATGGTGGGCACTTGCTGCAATGTTCGGATTGGATCGTTGGCTTGCGATTCGGGGGAACTGGTAGGGTCGGAATCGTTGCCGGTGGCGATTTCAGGCAGCACGTCCTGAGCCGCGGCGTTTCCTCCGATTGCATCGACCATCTTCTTCAGATCGGGCACCTGCTTGAGCAGGTCAACGAGCGGTCCCAAGGATTCGATACCCGTTCCCGGTTGCTGCTGTGCGACCGGTAGGGATGGCTGCGCGTACTGCGGTTGCGGCCCGGCATAAGTCGAGGGAGACGCAACAATCCGCGCCGTATGAGGTGAAACCGTTGCGTTGGGGGCTGGAGACGCGTCTGGCAGCGATTCGTGCGACGGCGCTACCGGCCCTGTTGTGTCTTCGACGACTTGCTTCTCGGAAAGTGGTTGCCGAGGCGTTGCGTCGGCGAGCAACATGGCCGCGGCGACACCGCAAGCGCCGAACGCTGACAGGAAGATCAACCTGGTTATGAGTCTCATTCGTCGTCCATGACCTCAGGCGGCGTACGCCAAACATTTCAGAACGCCGCGGATAGTATCCGGCTCTAATTCAATACTCTGAATTGCGACGTATCAACCGTCGTGGGGGTGTTTAATTGCAACTCGATTCGCACGCCGTTGGCTTCGAGCACAACATATCTCGATGTAACCTCACGCAGGCGCACGACAAAACCATCGGCCAAATCGATTGTCTCGCCTTGCTGATAGCTCTCGTCGTTGATCAATGCTGTCTTTTTGTTCGGGCTAACAAGGGTGCCCTTGAGTAGGAGCTGAACTTGAACATCGACAATCTCCTCGATCGGATCTTCTTGAACGATCTCCTCGACCAGTTCTTCGGGTTCGATCGTCGTCACGAATGGATCGCGTTGCCACGGAACGTCGGGCGGCGGTTTTGTGTGTGGGTCATTCGAGATTGCTTCGGTGGTTTCACGCCATGATTGTGATTGTGATTGCGAGACAGGCACCGGAGCCGCCTGCGCGATGGCAAATGGCTGCGGCGGAATGCTTCTAGTGGAACCGGAAGATGCGAACAGTTGGCCAACCAGCGGTATCCAAAAGTAGACGGCGACCGCTAGCAACAACGCCAAGATACCGATCTTCTTGGGGTTGGCCTTCAAGTCGACCATCAATCGGGCAACGACCGTTGTCTTGTCCACTCGATTCGGACTCCTGGTACCATTCCGCTAGCGTTGCGCGACGCGAGATACTCCCTCTATCGGACGCTAGAGCAGTCGAGCTAATCGGAATCTTGCGAATGACCGGTAAAGATGACGAGATTCAAGCTACATTGCGTCAGTTCACCATCTTTCGACGGTGCTGTCACTTCCAGCGAGTCGATGGCAACCGCCTCGGGGAATGCCTCCAGGCGACGGACAAAGTCGAAGATCGACGAAAACGTACCGGCGCAAACAAGATTCACGGGCGTTTGGTCAAGGTGCTCCATCGGTTTGAGCGTATCGGGATCTAGCGAGCGAAACACCGTGCCGGCATCGCGGCCCAGCGCAAGAATTCGACCGTACATTTCGGCCAACTGCGATGAGGGAACCGATCGCTCACGCCACGCCTCGGTGTAACCACGGGTGGATTGAAGATCTGCGCGGATGGCTTCAATGCGTGTGGCCATCGATTCGGATTGGTAGGTCAGTTTGACGGTCGTGTCGAGGTTGTTCCGCAAACGCTTCAGCTCGCGGCGACCAGGGACGAAAAAGAACGCCAAATAAATGACGGTTAGTAACAACAGCGGCGCTGTAATCAACCAACTCGATTCTTTCAACAGTTTTTTCACGGCAGCACCCTCCGAGCGATAGAGCTCGAAGCGGAAGCAATTCCACTACGATGAGGCTGAGGGCCATCTGGTTGACCGTAACCTGGTCGGACCGTGAGTTCGACTCGAAATCGAGAGATGTCGGTGCCGTCGTGATGATCGCGTTGAATGTCGCCAAGCTCGGTAGCTGTAAACCATTCGGAGGATTCGAGCTGGGCAAGGTAGCTGTGCAAACTCGTCTCGTCTTCAACCCGGCCCAATAGCGTAACGATCAAGTCTTGGTCGTCATACTGCTTTCGCAGTTGCATCAGATCATCGTGTGCGGGACGCAGAATGATGTTTTCATCCGCTGACTGCGGCTGTGTCGATCGAACCGCGTCTCGTCGCGAGACAGCGCGAGGGGCTGCTCGATACGCTACAACCAAGCGATCCAAGTAGATGTCTTTCGGTAAAGGAGTCACAACGGCAGCGATGATATGAGACCTGGGCCACGGATGATCAAGATAGGTATAGAGTTCTGCCTCGTCCTGGGCCGCGAATAATTCAGACTCAAACTCCGAGATTCGTTGTCCCAGCAATTGACTTGCCGCATAGCGCGCTTCAGCGGCGACCAACTGTGACTTCAGGAGGCCGCGCTGAAAGTAGTCGTAAGAGGCACCGCTGATCAGGCATCCCAAGCCCATCGCAACAACGATCACGCGCCACATATGGGTGCGGCGCTGCGCGTTTGCCTCGCGGTATTGTGGTGGGAGGAAATCTATGTTGTGCATGGTTCATTCCTCCCGATTAGGCGGTCACGGCAACGTTCGACTTTGAGTGAGGGACTTTTGCCGATCGAAGCGCCAGTCCCGTGGCAATGCCCCATTGGCTTTGACGCCCTGGTGGCTCGATGCCACCGAACTTTCTCAAGGGCTCGCCTACTTCGCATGGGAAGTCGACCCGCGAACTTAGTGCTTCGCACAACCACTCGCTGGCCTCGCCACCGCCAATCACCAAGCGGGCAATGCGCTGACCGCGGAATGTCACACTGTGATAGCGGGCACACATCGACAGCTCTTGTGCCAGCCGGTCGATCGTCACTCGCGTGGCCTCAACGATGGTTCGGATGACGTCGGGGTCTTGCTCCGCGGAACGACGATCGCCGTTGTGCCGTCGCAGTGCCGCGGCATCCTCAGTGGACATTTTCATGTGACGGGCGATTGCCTCGTCCATGCGGTGACCGCCAACGTCGATGTATTTGGTGAACTTGGTCTCATGGTCACGTGTAATCACGACCAGCGTGCTTGTCGCTCCGATCTCAGCGATCATCAGGCTCATGTCTTGGTCCGCTTCGCGGCGGAAGCCGTGCATGTAGCCGCGCACCAATGCTGCGGGCGCAACATCAACCGCAACAGGACGCAAGCCACCTTCGATCACGATGTCCAGAAAATGGTTCAACACAGGGCGATGACAGGCCAGTAGAATCACTTCGCGTTTGAACTCATCGCCTTGACGGATGTCGGCTGCCGGCACAAAGCGTATTTCGGCCTCATCGATCGGATACGGCAGTCGAGACGCGGCTTCTTCAAACACCGCCTGTTCCAGTTGAGCCTCGGATACTTTCGGAACGCGTATGTTTTGAACAATTAGTTCGGGTGCATTCAAACAAACGACAGCATCGTTGCCACGAAAGCATCGACTTTGTCGCGCTTGTTGTAATCCTTCAATCCACGCGGCGTCGGTCTGCTCATCGGCAGCGCCGTTGTCTAGATTCAGATCCCATCTCACGGCCTCGATGATACGGTTGCGCGCAGCGTCCAACTGCACCAGTTTGATCGACCGATGTCCCAAGTCGATCCCGATGGGCGTGCTGCTTTCTGAACGGAACCACGGAAGCATATCAAGCGGCTTTCTTATCAGGTTACTGCGGTGTTTATTGGTGGGACGTGGAGCATTGTTCAGTGGCACCCAAGCCGAACTCCAAAGCTAGACGGTGCATAAGGTCACTGTATGTACTCAAGGAACTGGTGCGCCGACTCCTCCGGTTGGCAGGCCACCCATCTGATCAACGGTGGCCAAACCTGTCACAGGGTTCACCAACACGGCAATCGATCGTTGTTCGCTGCCGGTGCCCGCGGTAAACCATATTTTCGTTTCATCAGACTCGGTCGTCGCTCCTAACGGACCAAACTCAACTTCACCAATCAGTGTTCCCATGCTTGTCGCCACTCCTGCGAGTTGAATGCCGCCCCGAGACAGCATCGGCAACGAGTCAAGATCGACAATGTGTTGCGTGGACGGATCGCTGGCAGCCCAAAACGGTCCGGGAGGCAACGTATCCAGCGACGCATTGGTTCCACTATGTTCGATCACATAACGATTGTTGCCAGAGTCGATCGTCACGCGGTAAGTGCTTCCATTCGATACGGCCAAACTTCGTACATATCCCAAGTCGCTGGCCAACACTTGAGCAGCGGCCTGCAAGCGTTGTGAAACGGCTGGCGTTGCGGACGGCAGCACGATCGCGCCAAGGATTGCCATGATCGAAATGACAATCAACAGCTCGATCAGCGTGAAACCGTGACGTTTTGGTGGTGACATGATTCGTCGTTACCGAGATTTCTGGGCGTTGGAGATCACGACGCGAAGGGTGCCGGATCGCAACAGCTTATTCTGCTCTTTCATCAATGCATTGAGTTGCTTCAGTTGGTTGATGACCTCGAATGTCTGTTCAACCGGGTTGGCAAACTGCTTCGGTGCCTGACGTGGTGCCGCATCGGTTGTCTTGTAAAAGCCTAGCACGCATAGTGATACGACATTCAGCACGATCAGAGCGAGCCAAGCACGTT
>CAZNXE010000151.1:0-13684 GCA_964576465.1 uncultured Planctomycetaceae bacterium | reverse complement strand
CCGTGGCACCATAGCCGACCACTTCGCAATAGATTTTCGCCCCACGGGCCTTGGCGTGTTCAAGTTCTTCGAGCACCAGCAGGCCGGCGCCCTCGCTCAACACGAAGCCGTCGCGGTTGGCGTCGAATGGACGACTGGCTTTTTCCGGGCTGTCTCCGAGCGTGGAGAGGGCACGCATGCAGGCAAACCCGCTGAGCCCCATCGGGGTAATCGGCGCTTCGCTGCCGCCGGTGAGCATCACGTCGGCATCGTCGTATTGAATTGCCTTGAAGGCGTCGCCAATCGCGTTGGTCGCGCTGGCACATGCCGTGGCAATCGCCGTATTAGGACCACGCAGCCCGAAACGGATGGAGACCTGCCCGCTGGCGGCGTTGATCATTAGTTTCGGAATCGTGAAGGCCGAGATCTTGTCGGGGCCCTTTTCCAAAAGCCGCGTATGTTGGGTTTCGATTTCGTGTAGACCGCCAACCCCTGAGCCGAGGATGACGCCGCAGCGAAATGGATCTTCCGCCGACAACTCGATGCCGGCGTCTTCAACTGCGTCGGCGGCGGCTACGACCGCGAACTGCGCGAAGCGGTCCAAGCGGTTCGCTTCCTTGGGTGGCAGATAGCCTTCGGTCGACCAATTGTGGATTTCGCCCGCGAATTTTACTTTGAAATCCGTTGTGTCGAAGGCGCGGATCTCATGAATTCCACTTTCGCCGCGAAGCAGGCGATCCCAGAGATCGTCGACCTTGCAACTCAGTGAGGAGACCACTCCAAGACCGGTAATGACGACTCGCCTACTCATCGATCACCCTTCCATTTCGGTATCGAAGCGCATCGCAAGGGGCAGCGCTTGGAAAGAGTAAGTCCTCCGGCAATCGAACCCGAGTTCGATGGAGGAAAATTCTAGATCACTGTTTGGATCACTTCATGCACAACCCGAAGCGTATTGCCGGCGCGCAGTGATACGCAATCGAGCAGAAGGCCTTGGCCTTGCACGAAGCCCGCGATCAACGCAGTGCTAGGATTGTGACTTTTCGATATAGTCGACCGCCTCGCCGACCGTCTGAATTTTTTCAGCGGCGTCATCCGGGATGTTGATGTCGAACTCTTCTTCGAGTTCCATCACCAACTCCACGGTATCAAGTGAGTCGGCCCCCAGATCGTTTACAAACGAGGTTTCGTGGGAGACTTGATCCTTGCTGACGCCGAGTTGCTCGGCAACGATATCGATCACGCGTTCTTCGACCGAGGCCACGTTGATGTTCCTTCCTAATCGACGGGTTCAGGGAGCCTCCGCAGCTTGCGGTGCCCCCCCGTTTTGAATGTATGCACGACGTCCGCAATACGGCAAACGATCGGCGACTAGTCAATCTTGGTTAGATTGGTCAAGATATACCGAGTTTCGTGGAGCGTGTCCATATCTCAATGGTGGAATCCTTAACGTTACGTGGACACCACTTAGGTCGGGTGGTAGCAGATGTGTGCCGGAAACGCTAGCACGCCTGCCCCGGGGGGGTGTTTAGGGCCAAGTGGCATCGTTCACTGGCAGCAGGCCGACGATGGATACAAGACCTTTTCGCCCTCACGCCGCGTCGTCCAATCGGCAGGGTCTAGCGGACGATTCCGACAGCAGCTCTCTTCTCGAAGCACGTGGCATCGGTCGTCGGGAAGCGAGCGGGAAGAACTGGCTTTTTCAGGATATTTTCATCCGAATCGAGTGGGGCGCTCGGCTCGCTATCGTCGGGTCGACCGGTTCGGGGAAGACGCTACTCCTGCGGGCGCTGGCACATCTCGATGCTATTGACGTCGGCGAAATCCTCTGGAAGGGCAAACCGATCAAGGGTGATGCCGTCCCACGGTTTCGGAGCCAAGCGATCTATTTGCATCAACGTCCGGCGCTCTTTGAAGGAACCGTCGAGGAGAATTTGCGACTACCGTTCACGTTGCAATGCCATCGAGAAGGTGAGTTTTCTCGCGAGACCATTCTTTCGTTGCTCGGGCAAGTCAATCGCACCGAAGCCCTGCTTGAACGGTTTGCGAGTGACCTCTCTGGCGGCGAAGCCCAGATCGTCGCTTTGCTGCGGGCGATTCAGTTGCGACCCACCTTGTTGTTGCTCGATGAGCCTACGGCAGCGCTCGACGACGAATCCTCGCGCATGATCGAGCGGCTTGTCAGCGGTTGGTTCGAGGAGTCGCCCGCAGCGCGCGCGTTGGTGTGGGTGAGCCACAACAAGGAGCAGGTCGCCCGCGTTGCAAGTCGAGTTATGTCAATGAGCGCCGGGCGATTGTCTGATGGAGTCGAACCGACACAGGAGCAGTTGCCATGAACTATCTCGAATTGTCCTATCTCGATGTCGGACTGGCAGCCGCGCTGATTATCGTCAACAGTGTGATTTCACTGGCACTGGGTTTGAAACTCGGCCGATTGTTGTTGTTGGCATCGGTCCGTACGATTCTGCAACTGCTGTTGATCGGGCTGGTGCTCGAATCGGTGTTTTCACTGAACCAATGGTATGCCGTCGTGGGGCTGTTGCTGGTGATGACGATCATCGCCGGCGTTTCGGCAGTCGGTCGCACGGAACGCCGCTATCGTGGAGCGTATCTCGATAGCGTGATTGCCGTTTCGTGCAGTTCGTGGATCGTCGCCGCCTATGCCATGTTGGTCATCATGCGAGACGTTCAGCCGTGGTATCAACCTCAATACGCGATTCCGCTCACCGGGATGATCCTCGGCAATTCGCTCAACGGCATCTCGCTGGGCATGAACCGGCTGACCGAACAACTGGCCACCCATCGCGATCAGGTTGAAGGCATGCTGGCGATGGGAGCCACTCGTTGGGAGGCGGCCCGCAGCAGCGTTCGACAGGCAGCCCACACAGGCATGATCCCAATCATCAACGCCATGATGGTGGTCGGCATCGTCAGTTTGCCCGGCATGATGACTGGTCAGTTGCTTGCCGGCGTCTCACCCTGGCAAGCCGTGCGTTACCAAATCATCATCATGTTCTTAATCGCCACCGCCACCGCATTGGGAACCGTAGGAGTCGTGCTGTTAAGCTACCGCCGCCTATTCAACGCCGACCATCAGTTCCTCAATACGCTGATCTCGAAGCCTAGGAACAAAGGTTAGCGTCGTAAGGCCAACATCGCCTGCCGCAGGCCGTGCAGTCAGCGTAGTAGCAGCCCGCCGGGCCTGCTACTACGCCGACTGCACCTCGCCAAGACAACGAATAGCAGCCCGGTGATGAACAAGAACGCTGTCGACGGTTCCGGCACAGGCACGATATCAAAAAATCGCGGACTCTGAAGACTCGGACCGTTTCCAACTCCGAAAGTCGATAACACGGTTCGATCTCCGGTCGTGGGGTCGATTCGGATAAGCGCACCGTTATTTGGAAATGCGAGATCCGTAACCAAGATTTGGCCATCGGTTTCGATGCCGATACCCCATGGCTGGAGCGGGCCCGGTCCAACTCCCATTCCGGTTGCTGAAACAATGGTGCGGTCTCCCGTCACCAAATCGATGGCATGCACCGCAGGTGTGATCGTGAAGAAATCGCCAGCACTTGTGACGAATGCTCGTCCATCGCCGTCGACGGCCACATCGAACCAAGTCCCTGGCACTGGCCCGCTTCCTACATCACTTGCCGATACGATTTCGCGGTCGCCGGTCAGTACGTCGACCTTGACTAAAGTACTCGGTTGATCGAACGGTGCCTGCATCGTAATAAGAATGTCACCGTTGGCATCGAGCGTCATACCGACCGGAGTAACAAGGTCCGGACCGGCGCCAACGCCAGGACCCGAGAGAATGCTTCGCTCGAGCGTGACGGGATCAACGAGCATCAACGTAGCGCCCCACGTATCAACGACTACGAGCTTGCCATCACTGCGAGCGATGACGTCGAATGCTGATTGAAGGACCGGGCCGGTTCCGACGTTAGAACTGGCAATCACCTGCCTATTGCCTGTGGCAACGTCTACACGCAGGACGGAGGTGCTGGCCGATGAATGTTCCGCGATAAAGATATCGTTCATCGTGGTTACGGCGACGCCGCGTGGATCAAACCCGGGCCCAATGCCCACGCCAGGACCAGAAATAATGGTCCGATCACCGGTCACCGGGTTGACCTTGATGAGCGCACCATCACCTTCATCCTGCAACTCACCAAGAGACGCCACGACGATATCCCCCGGCGAGAGCATCGCCGCAGCCACCGGGGAACTGCACAACAAGAAATACACCGCGACAACCATCGCCACGGCACGGAATGTGTTTCGCAGGTTCATTTTCTTACCTGTTCCTTTGCGATCGTCGTGGGGAAGACTTCTTGGTTCCAAACAGCCGACCGTGTTCACTATGTCGCATTAGGGTGCAGTCAGCGTAGTAGCAGTCCGGCGGGCCTGCTACTACGCCGACTGCACCCCGCCAAGACAACGAATATCAGCCCGGTGATGAACAAGAACGCTGTCGACGGCTCGGGCACTTGCACGATATCGAAAAATTGCGGATTTTGAAGATTCGGACCGCTGCCGACCCCGAACCCGGATACGATGGTTCGATCGCCGGTCGCAGGGTCGATTCGAATTAGCGAATCTTCGATTGGGAATGACTCGTTTGTAACCAAGATGTTGCCATCGGCTTCAATTCCGATCCCCCATGGCTGGATAAGCGTGGGCCCAACGCCAGTTCCGAGCGCCGATACAATCGCGCGATCTCCCGTCATTAAATCGACGCTCAGCACTCCCCGTGATTGCTGCAAGGGACCGTCAAAATTGGTAACCAATACTCGTCCATCGCCGTCGACGACCACATCGGACCAAAAGTCTGGCCCCGGCCCACTACCCATGTCATCCGCCGATACGATTTCGCGATCACCGGTCAATGCGTTGACCCTGAATAGAGCACTCGTGCCAGCAAGCGGTTCCACCGTCGTGACAAGAATATCCCCGTTAACATCGAATGCCATGCCGATAGGTGAGAGAAAGTTTGGACCGTTACCGACGCCTGAACCCGAGAGAATGCTTCGCTCCAGCGTAACGGGATCGACGAGCACCAACGAATCGCTGGATGCGTCGGAGACGATTAACTTGCCGTCGTTGCGGACGATGACATCGGCCGGCAATTGAATTACAGGGCCGGTTCCAACAGTTGAACTGGCGATTACTTGCCGATTGCCCGTGGCAACGTCCACATGGTAGACAAAACTCTCGGTCGACAAAGGCTCGAAAGGTTCCACAACAAAGATGTCGTTCATCGTGGCTACGGCAACGCCGTGTGGATCAAACCCGGGCCCGCTGCCCACGCCAGGACCAGATATGATGGTTCGATTGCCCGTCACAGGGTTGATCTTGATGAGCGCACCATCACCTTCATCCGACAACTCACCGAAAGCCGCCACGACGATATCCCCCGGCGAGAGCATCGCCGCCGGCGCGAGTCCACAGGCATAAACGGTCAGGGCGAACACCGCCACCTTGATTCCATGCTTCGCCATCATGAGCTTTCCCCTCTTCCAAATCACCGGACGACAGAACATGAACCCGATCCTCGTTTGCTCCCTAGGATGAAGAGAACCCGATCCCCCATTCAGGGCAAACTATTGTTACACCGAGACGCTGTCAAGCGAAAAGCGACATACTTGTCAGGCATTGGAGCGCTAAGGCGAGCGGCGAATGAGAATATACCAAGGGGACGCGTCAGCGAGGGACCAACCGGTATTACACTGCGTTCCCTCGCTCACGCGTCGGGTTGTGACTGGTACGTTCTTATTTGCCGCACGCCTTAGCGTCCGATTCTTCCGAAGAACCGAAATGAAGAAGCGGCACGGACGCACTTCGCCCGTGCCGCCTCCCGTGGAGTTCGGCTCTTGATTCGCTTGGCCGGATCAGTCGACTTGGATCAGATGATCTTCACCGTCGGTGTGTAGTTCATCGTCGATGTCGAAGAAGATCCAATCAACCGGGCCGCCGAGACCGTCGTTGGCGAAGATCTTGTCAGTACCGGCGCCGCCGAAGAAGATATCGGCTCCGTCGCCGCCGCTATTCAGATCGTCGTACAACTCATCGTCTCCGCGTCCGCCGTGCAGCAGGTCGTTGCCCGTGCGGCCAAAGAGTAGGTCGTTGCCGGCTCCGCCGAACATCCAGTCGCCGCCGGCACCGCCGTCAATCACGTCGTCGCCATTGCCGAGACGGCTGTTGGCCAGCAACGTCTCGTACCAGGTCCAGGATGGGCCTGCCGCGCGGTCCGATACTGGAATCGGTAGGACAGCGTCGTCCAGCGAGTTGGGTCCGTCGCCGAGAACGATGTCATTTCCGGCTCCGGCGCTGATGGTGTCGTTTCCGTCACCTCCGACCACGATATCATTTCCGGCTCCGGTTCGGATCTCGTCGTTGCCGGCTCCGCCAAACACCAAGTCGTCGCCGCCGAAGGCAAGCACCCGATCGTTGCCGGCACCAGCCTCGACATAGTCGTTGCTGCGGTCACCGCTGAACACGGCGTCAACAGCCAGATCATGGGCCAAGTCGTTGGCTTCCAAAGGCCCCGTGTTGGGACCACCGGAGATGATGGTGTCGTCTCCACGTCCGCCAATCAGCGTATCGGCACCTGTGCCGCCGACCAGCAGATCGTTCCCGCTCCCACCATGGACAAAGTCGTCACCCGCTCCGGCGAACACGGTGTCGTGGCCTCGACCGGCCCAGACCTTGTCGGCACCGGCGCCCGACTCGATGTAGTCGTTGCCGCTGCCTAGCTCACTGTTGGCCAGGTAGACGTCGCGAGAGGTGGAGAGGACTTGGTTGATCGTGGCGGGACCGTCTCCCAGAATGCGATCGGCACCCGCACCGGTGCGGATGACGTCGTTCCCGCGACCGCCCACGACACTGTCATCGCCGGCACCGCTGGTCAGCGTGTCATTTCCGGTTCCACCGAACACGATGTTCGCGCCGTAGCCAGCATTCACTCGGTCGTTCCCACGCCCAGCTTCGATGTAGTCATCGCCAGGTGGTTGGACGAACGGTCGGGCCAAATCCGGCCTGGTATCCACGGCCACTGCGGCGACGTCTAGCGTTAAGACTGGATAGACGTTCGCGCCATCACCCTCGACCGTGTCGTTTTCGTTGCCAGCGAAGACCAGGTCGTTGCCGGTTCCTGCCACGATCACATCGCTGCCGGAGTTGATCCCGGCGACCCGAGACAAATACCGGTACAGAGCCAGCGGATCGGGCTCAGGCGTATCGATCGGCGCGAAGTCGACGATCAGCGGCACGTCCGCCCTTAGATCGACCACCGGCGGTTCACCCGGTGCCGGCACGGGCAACTCGGCCAGTGAGTTAGCACTGTCGCCCAGCACGATATCGGCCGACGCTCCACTGCTGATGGTGTCGTTCCCGTTACCACCAACAATCGCATCTCGACCGCCGCCGCCGTACAGTCGGTCATTGCCGGCGCCGCCGAAGACCAGATTCGCACCACCGTCGCTGGTGGCACCTGCAAACACCTTGTCATCTCCGGCACCCGCCTCGACATAGTCGTTGCCTGAGCCGAGCGCGCTGTTGGCCTTATACACGTTGTCCGCGCTCACGATGACCTGGTTGATCGTGTTGGGGCCATCGCCCAGCACGATATCGTTCCCGTCGCCGGCATTCACCGTATCGTCCCCATCGCCGCCGATGACGATGTCCGCCCCGTTGCCGGTGTTCAACGTGTCATTTCCGGCACCGCCGAAGACCAGATCTCTGCCTGCACCGGAGTTCACCAGGTCGTCACCCGCACCGGCCTCAATGTAGTCATGGTAGCCATGATCGTGGGGGTTGATGATCTCAGGCTCGGCGATCAAGTCTGACGGTGTTGAGACCAGGAGTGAAACCGGAGCGATGCCGGGCAGCGTGTCTGGCATGCTGTTGGCACCATCGCCAGCGACCGTATCGTTTAGCTGGCCAGCAAAGATCATGTCGGCACCAGAGCCTCCCACGATCGTGTCGGATCCGGTGTTGATCCCGCTGATTCGCGATAGGTACTTGTGCAGTGCCAGTGGATCGGTGTCGGGATCAGTTGGATCAGTCGGCGCAAAGTCGACGATCGTGTCGGTGGTGACTCCCACGGCCAAATCCGGTTCGCCGGGCTGTGGCGTGGGAACTTCGGCCAGCGAATTCGGGCCGTCACCCAGCAGGGTGTCTCCCGACGTGCGACCGTAGATGGTGTCGTTATCGGAACCGCCTAGGATAATATCACTGCCAGATCCACCTTGAATCCGGTCGTTCCCGGTGCCGCCAAAGATCAGCGTGGGTTGCAGGACCGTGGAGTCGATCCGAATGCTATCGTCACCCCCTTGGGCTTCGACGTATAAACCGCCAACCTCGTCGTTGTTAAAGCTAGTCGTGGCACCGTTCACCGCGACGACAAACCGGTCACCTTCGACAAAGGCGGCGATCGTGTCGGCGTTTTCCGTGCCATGGACCTCGACGATGCCGTCATCGGTTAACGCAACGCTTGACAGCATGTGTCGGCTGTCGAGCGGCTGGAACCGTAGGGCACGATTGCCCTGTGTGCTACGTCGCTGGCTGCGGTAAATCTTGCGAATACGTCGTTTCTTTTTGGACATTGTGGTCTCCCTATCCTGTCCACCCGCGAAACGCGCGTACTCTAAGCGTTCGGCCCGACGAGCGCTCGCGATCGTGCAAGCCTCACCGAGCCTGTCTCCGTAGGAATTCGACCGTTGGGGCGCGCACGGGGAGCGGAAATGAAACCGCGGAAAAGCCAGGGGCGCACCGTCAGCCGTCGAAGAGGAGATTCTAGAGTAGTCTGTTCCGTGGGTGATTCCTGTAAATACAGGAGCAGCGCCCCCTCGCCCACCATACAAACCCTAGGGGTGACATGAAGTTTCGCGGCACGTGGAAAAAATCTCGGGCGAGCGAAACCACCTGGCCAGCTATCCGGTCATGCCGCCATCGACCACCAGCACCTGTCCGGTGACATAGCTAGCATCGCGACTTGCAAGGAACAGCACGCAAGCGGCCACTTCCTCGGCCGTGCCGAGCCGTTTGGCGGGGATTCGTTTCTTGGCCTCGTCAATCACGGCTTCGCCCAGCGCCGCCGACATGTCGCTCTCGATGAACCCTGGCGCCACGGCGTTGACGGTGATCTTTCGGCCGCCTAACTCACGGGCCACCGATCGGGTCATGCCGATCAGCCCTGCTTTCGAGGCCGAGTAGTTCGCCTGCCCAGGGTTGCCGATCAGCCCCGCGACGCTCGAGATGTTGATCACGCGACCGTACCGTGCCTTGAGCATCGTTCGCATCACGGCCCTGGTGAACAGAAACGCACCGCGGAGGTTCGTGTTGATGACATCATCCCACTCGTCGTCCTTCATTCTGGCGAAGAGCGTATCGCGCGTGATGCCGGCGTTGTTGACCATGATTTCCAGCGAGCCCCATGCCTTGATGACGGCATCGATCACGGCGGTTACCTGCTCGCCATCGGTAACGCTGCAAGCATAGGGTTCGGCCGTACCGCCTGCATCGCGAATCGCCGTCACGGTCTCGGCGAGTTTGTTCTCATCGCGAGCGATACAGGCGACTCGAGCGCCGGCGGCGGCCAGACGAATAGCAATGGTTTGCCCCAAGCCACGCGAAGCACCCGTGACAAGGGCCACATGGTCTGAAAGGTCGGCGGCCAGTGGGGTGTATGACTCGGCGGGCATCTGCGGTTTCCTCTTAGCGACAGCAAGATGGACGTACGGATTGATGGAACTTGTGGAGCGAGATCAGCTCGCTTCGCGGCGATTGGCGCGTGGTTAGCCCATCACGCATTGGCAGGTTGCTTTTCGGTCAATCCGCCTCAACAGGCCTCTTAACACGCGGCCGGGCCCCACTTCGTAGAACTGATCGAACCCTTGTTCCAGTAGATAGCGCATCGAATCTTCCCAGCGAACCGAATGCACCACCTGTTTGATAAGCAACTGTCGAATCTCTTCGGGATCGTCGTGCGGCCGGGCGTCGACGTTCGAGATGACCGGAATTCTTGGCGGCCGCATATTGACGTCTTTCAGGGCCGCTTCAAGTTGCGCCACCGCGGGGTTCATGATTTGGGTGTGAAACGCTCCGGCCACGGCCAAGGGCACGGATTTCATGGCGCCATGTTTTTCGGCCAATTCCGCGGTCCGCTCGCAGGCCGCGTTGGTGCCAGAAACCACGATGTTGCCAGGGCAGAGAAAGTTAGCCACTTCGAGGATGTCATCGCCTCGCGCTTGATCGCAAAGTGCTTCGATCTGCACGGGCTCCAGGCCCAAGACACTGACCATTCCGCTGGGTGTGGCATCGGCGGCCTCTTGCATCGCTTCGCCTCGACGCTGGACGAGCTTCAGCCCCGCCTCGAAATCCATGACACCCGCGAACACCATGGCGATATATTCACCCAAGCTCAAGCCGGCTGCCGCCTCGCACGACAAGACCACCTCGGGCGATTCGTCACGCAAGGATTCAAGCGCCGCCAGAGACGTCACGAACAGTGCCGGCTGAGAGCGTATCGTCGAGTCGAGTTCGTCCGCGGGGCCCTCGAAACACAGCTTCGATAGCTGGTACCCGAGGATTTCATCCGCGCGGTCGTAGAGCTGCTTGGCGGCGGGAAGTCGCTCAGCCAAGTCGCGGCCCATGCCGACAAACTGGGCACCTTGTCCGGGAAAAAGAAACGCGATGCGGCTCACGAAACGACCTTCGATCGACAATTGTTTGGCAAGATTCTGAAACAGCAGCGAAACCAACAGAGCTGCCTGGAACGACTCAACGGCCACCTCGCGTTATTGCTGAGCAACCGGGGGCGTTTTATCACATTTTCAACACAGTTGCACCCCAGGTTAGGCCTGCCCCGAATCCCATCGTAATGATGGTGTCGTCACGTACGATGCGCTTCTCGCGACAAGCTTCATCCAGCGCGATCGGGATGCTTGCGGCCGAGGTGTTCCCGTAGCGGTCGATGTTCACAAAGCATTTCTCGCGAGGGAAATCCAGGCGTCTTATGGCCGCTTCGATAATGCGCGCGTTGACCTGATGCGGAACGAGTAAGGCGACATCATCGACCGAGAGCCCACAGGCTTTCATGGCGTCGCGTGTCAGGTTGACGAACGCGTTGGTGGCGAACTTAAATACACGGCGACCTTCGACTTGGATGTAGTGTTGGCGCGCCGCGAGTGTTTCGACCGACGCCGGCAGGCGGCTGCCGCCGGCGGGCAGGCAGATGACTTGCGAGTGTTCGCCATCGGCATGCAGGCGATAATGCATGATGCCCCGATCTTCGTCGCTGGCCGCAAGCACGACGGCCCCCGCACCATCGCCAAACAGGATGCACGTCTTACGATCGGTGTAGTCGACGTAGCGCGTTAACGTATCGGCACCAATGAGCAAGACGCGGCGGTGCATGCCCGTGGAGATCATTGACGCCGCGACACTTAGGCCATAGATGAATCCAGCGCAGGCGGCCTGAAGGTCAAAAGCGCCGGCGTTCACGGCTCCGATACGTCCCTGAATCATCGATGCCGTGGAGGGGAAGGGTTGATCGGGAGTGACCGTGCAGACGATGATCAGATCGATTTCCGTGGGATCGATATTACCGTCGGCACAGGCTCTTTGAGCCGCGATGGCCGCCATATCGCTGGTCGCTTCGTCCTCGGCAGCGATCCGTCGCTCGCGGATGCCGGTTCGCTCGATGATCCACTGCTCGCTCGTATCGACCATCTTCTCGAGGTCGGCGTTCGACAAAATGCGCTCTGGCACATATGAGCCGGTTCCGACGATCACAGCCCTGTGGTTTACCTGCATCCCTGAGCAAAGCCTTCCACGGCACCATGGGTTACGATGGTTGTCCCCCCAGTACCGTACGAGCGACACGTCACCGGCAATTCAGATCGACGGTGACGCCGTTCATCTCGCAATGTTCGTTACCAGCGAAAACCGTCGCAGTCGGGGACTTGTGCAAACCCGCTAAGTTGCGTAAACGAGGTAATATCGATCCGTCGCACAAATTTGTGGCACAGCGGTGGGATCGTACCATAGGGAAACGATGACGACTAGGCGATCATGCCCAGCGGAAGCCCACCAGTTTGGATCAGACGCGGATGCCGGTGCTTTGATACAGGCCCTTGAAATACGAGCTTTTCACGACATAACCGGGCGAGGAGAGCAGCGTAACGACCACGTCGCGGCTCGGAACGCCGCTTTGACGCAGGCTGGTGAAGAACAACACCAAGGCCGGGTCGGGGTTGTTCGGTATCTCGGTTGAGGAGTTGGCTGTTCGCCGGACGCCCAAGGCTTCGTCGGGCAGATAGCGGAACAGGAAGTCGACGACCTGTTTGTTGTAGAACTCGACACTGCCCAATAATTCTGCCGGCATTGCCGAGGCCGACGTTCCCGAGCTGATCAGGTTAACCCAACGGTTTAGCGTTGCGGCGGGAATCGGGTCGATCCCTGCTAGATCACGATGCACTGCACGGATGTAGCCCTCCAGCGTACCGCCATTGAGAGCGAGGTACTCCCCGGAGCTGATCACCGCCAGCATGACTTCTTCTTGATAGTTGGCGAATACGGCCAGGCCTCCCGGGTCGGCATCGCGGCCCAACAGTGCCTGATACACGGAGTGGATGACGTTGGCACGCGATTCCGGGGCATTCATCATCGTGTTGGCGATTTGCTCCAGCGCGAGTTCGCCCCGATCGACGGCACTGAGCCACAGGGCGACTTCCACCGGCGCTGCTTCGCGGTTGAGTACATCGCGATACAACGTTCGCACCCAAGCAGAGACGATGTCTGTTTGGGCGTAATTCCCCCCGGAAGCAAGCACTTGCGCGTAGATTTCTTCTTCGCGACGACGATCGTTACGGTTATTGAACAAGAACGATGCTAACGCGTCGTCCGCAATCACCGAGCCTGCACCAAACGCGGCGTCTTGGAACGTCCGCAGGCGATTGGTCAGATTCTCGCCGGAGATCCAAATCCGTCGAGCGACTTCAGTCAAACCGATGACATCCGCTTCATTGACCCAAAACTGCACCTCTTCGGCAGATGGAGTGCGGTTGAGAACCGTCTCATACATCCGACTAACAATGCCGTCGGTCGTGCCGCCAGCCAAGGTGCTAAACTCGACCGAAGTGGCGAAGTGGACCGCCATCGACTTGACCGTATTGTCAGCGAGATATTCCTGCCAGGAGGCCCGTTCGGTGTCGTCCGGCAATCGACTCAGCAGTTGACTGTAGAACGCGTCAACCACACGGTCGCGGGCCGTGGTGCTGGAAGAGAGTGCCCGAGCGAACGACAGCAAGCTCAGGTTGTTGTTCAGGATTTGAGCCGCGAAGAACGGGATTGCCGCGGAATCAGCGCCGAGTTGCAAGAGAGATTGAAAGCCAGCGGCAACAAACGGATTGACGAACCTGGGTGAATGCTGAATCGCCACACTGTCTGCCGAACGTCGAAGCATCGCCCAGGGGGCGGCGATCGTACTGGGATCGAGATTGAACACGCTCACCAGGCTCGGTCGGTTGGGTACGGCTGAAAGGTTTGACACCGAGACAAGCTCCAAGCCATCGATCCCATCCCATTGGCCGACGGCTGCCGCGTTGAATCGTCCTTCGGGCGGATTGGTCGCGGTGAGGGATTGGAAAATCACGTTGCCGTTTTGATCGAAGCCGGTCAGGTTCGGTCCGTTGGC
>CAZNXE010000150.1:0-13732 GCA_964576465.1 uncultured Planctomycetaceae bacterium | reverse complement strand
ATCCGCCGGTTCCTCGACATCGGTTCCGGTGATTTCGTTGAAGAGTTTCTTTCCAAAATCGGTCGACGACACGCCCCAAGTAAAGCCAATCACGAAACCACTAATCGTCGCGAAACTGATCAGTCCGATGCCGGCGATCGCCAGCAGGAGCTTGTTATTCATCGGGATGCTCCTGTTGTGAAGGCGTTCACGGACTGTCCATCGTCTCGGGGCGACGCTGCGCGAACAACCAACTGTAAAGCTCTGGCGTGTCGTAGGCTTGCAACCAACTATCGTGGTCGACGCCGGGGAACTCCGTGTACTTCGGGTTGCCGCCGGCAGCGCGGATCGCCTCGACGGCCTTGCGAGAGTGCTTTACCGGCACCACCGAATCGTCTGCTCCGTGAAAGAACCAACAAGGCAGCGAGGTGAACGGTTCGATGTGGTTGTCGAAAAAGCCGCACACGATGACGGCTGCCGCGAATCGGCCGGGACACAGGTGTACGGCGTCCCATGCTCCGTGGCCTCCCATGGATAGCCCGGTTACGTAGACGCGATTCACGTCGATGTTGAATTCGCGATGAACCTGATCGAACTCAGCCACGGCCCGGGCCAAGTCTGTACGTTCTGCCGACCAATCGAGCCGCGCTTGCGGGAAGAAAACGATCGCGGGGAATGAATCCAACTGACTTCTTACAACTGGTCCGAGCCCGACGTCGACTTGCACTTGGTTGTCGGTGCCTCGTTCGCCGGCGCCGTGCATGAAGAAGATGGCCGGCCACGCCTGGTTTGCTTGATAGGCGGCTGGGAGGAATACCGTGTACCGCCGCTCGATGCCCTCGTCATCGTGGTAACTGCGCGCTAGAAATCCCGTCTCCACGTGTCGACCTCAGCGCGGTTAGAACCAGAGGCGAAGCGGTAGGCTTTCCATGAATTCTCCGGGCTCAGGAAAACGCACCCTTGAGCAATTGAATGCAGCCGTATAGCAGCATCAAGATCGAGCCATAGACCAGGACCATGGTAAGGACAGCCGTGAGGCCCTGCTTCAATGACTGGGCGGCAAAGTCCTCCGGGATGGGGTTTTCCATGGAACGTTTCTCCTAAGTGAGGGTGCTGGGGATTCTATCCGTAGGTCAGGCCGTGCCCGACGGGGAGTGTTGAAAGATCATCACTATAGCCTTTGCCGCGGACTTTTTCAGGAGGGAAAAGGCGGATTTCGCGACGTTTTTATCGTCGTGGCAAATTTAGCAGGCGACGATTGCTGCTACGTGCGGCGGCGGGCGGTCTTTCGTCCGGGGCGGTATCCCGACTTTTTGGCATTTGGGTGTTTGGCCCTGTCTTGGCCCTCCGGTTTGCGAGTTCCAGGGCGGCCCCGTTCTTGTCGTAATGCCTCTTTTGGCGGTTGCGAGGGGATCAGGCAGTCGCAACCTTCGCCGATGAGATCTTTTCGTCCCGCTTGCTGCAGCGCGCGACGTACCTCGAAATAGTTCTCCGGCTTGAAAAATTGCAGCAGCGCCCGCTGTAACTTGCGATCGCGCAGGTGTCGGGCAATGTAAACCGGCTTCATCGTCATCGGGTCGAGGCCCGTGTAGAACATGCAGGCGGCCACATCGAAGGGACTGGGGATGAAGTCCTGCACTTGATCTGGCTTGTAGCCGTTTTGTTTCAGGAATATCGCCAGCTCGATCATGGCATTCAAATCGCTGCCTGGATGACTGGCGATGAAGTACGGCACCAAATACTGCTTTTTCCCCGCGCGTTGCGAGGCTTTCTTGAACTCGCGGCCAAACTCGACGAAGTCGCCTTTGTCAGGCTTTTTCATCAACCCCAGCACCTTGGGGTCGACATGTTCCGGGGCCACCTTCAGATGCCCGCCCACATGGTGTTCGGCCAATTCTTGCATGTACTCGGGGCTGCGATGCGCCAAGTCCATGCGAATCCCTGAGGCGATGAGCACCTTTCGCACGCCAGGTTCGTTCCTCGCACGTTTCATGAGTTCCAGCAGCGGAGCATGGTCGGTGCCCAAGAGTTTGCAGATGGTTGGATGCACACAACTTTGCCGGCGGCAGATGGCCTCCACCTCGGGCTTGGTACACCGCATCTCATACATGTTCGCGGTGGGTCCGCCAATGTCACTGATGACACCCTTGAAGTCGGGGTCTTCGGTCATTCGCTTGATTTCGTTGATAACCGAATCTTGTGAGCGACTCTGGATGATGCGTCCCTCATGGGCGGTGATCGAGCAGAACGTGCAGCCGCCGAAACATCCACGCATGATTTGCACGGAATGCTTGACCACCTCGAAGGCCGGAATCGTCTGCCCGGCATAGCTGGGGTGCGGTTTGCGCGTGAACGGCAGTCCGTACGTGCGATCCATCTCCCCTTGCGTCAAGGGAAAGGCAGGAGGGTTGACGACGACCGCCTCTCGATCGAAACGCTGCACCAGTCCCTTCGCGTTGTGGGGGTTGGTTTCCAGATGGGCCAACTTGGTCATCCGCGCGAAGGCCCGTTTGTCGCGCTGCACTTCTTCGTAGCTCGGCAATTCAATCACGTTCTCCGTGGGTGGCGCTTCGCTGGCCCCCAGGCGATAGGCGACGCCTCGCAGATCGCGCAGGTCGCGCGGTGTCTTCCCGGCTTTCAATGCGTGAGCGATGTCGACGATCGGCCGCTCGCCCATGCCGAAGACCAGCAGATCGGCCTTGCAGTCCAACAAGATCGAACGCTTCAGCTTGTCGCTCCAATAGTCGTAATGGGCAATCCGTCGCAGGCTGGCCTCCACACCGCCGGTGACAACCGGCACGCCTTTGTAGGCTTCTCGGGAGCGTTGGCAGTATGCCAGCGTGGCACGATCGGGGCGACGATGGATTTGCCCCCCGGGGCTATAGGCGTCGTCGTTGCGGACCTTCCGATTTGCCGTGTAGTGGTTGATCATCGAGTCCATGTTGCCCGCGCTCACGGCAAACATCAGCCGGGGGCGGCCAAAGGTTCGCCAGGGCTCGCACGACTGCCAGTCGGGCTGGCTGAGAATCGCTACGCGAAACCCTTCGCTCTCCAGAAGCCGTCCCAGCAACGCCATCGCAAAGCTCGGGTGATCGACGTACGCATCGCCGGTGACAAAGACGATATCGACTTCGTCCCAGCCACGCGCCAGCATCTCCTCCCGTGACATCGGCAGCGGCGGTGTGGATGTCGGCCCTTGCTGATTGGCCGGGGCAATATCCACGATCGGCAGACTATTGTTCATGGGGTTACTCAGAGTGTCAGGTTATGTGCGACTTGCGTGGAATTTCGTGGGCGGCAGCTCAAGATTCGTCGGGCTGGAAAAACTCAACAAGCCGTCCCATGGCATCGAACAGGAACCGTCCCGCGGTATAGTGCCCGCCGGCCCACCAAGTGATTTCCGGCTCGCCGAACGCTTTCCACAGCGACTCGGTGCAGGCCTTGGGAATCAACTCGTCGCTCTTGGCATTGAACATGATGATCTTGCGTCCGCGAACGTTTTCACCGTAAGTAACCGGGTCGACAGGGCGGATCAATTCGACGAGCGATTCGCGGTCCCCACCAGCTTCAAGCCAAGCCGCGCCAACTTCGGCGAACTCTTCAGACTCGAACCCGATTTGGGCGATATCGCCTCCAGCCAACATGAGACCAATTTTCTTGAAGCGAGGTTCCGCGGTCGAGGCCAGCGCGCTGGTGATGCCACCCAGGCTGATGCCCGTGATGCCGAGTTGGTTTTCATCGACTTCTTCCTGCGCCCCAAGCCATGCGGCCGCGCGGCGGATGTCGAGCACGGCCTGTGTCATGCCTTCCACAACTTCGTTGGGGTCGCTGGAAATCATCTCGCGTTCCTCCCCAGGAGTTGCACGAGGACCGTAGTAAGGCAGTTTGACGAACAGCGACGCAATGCCGTTGTAAGAAAGCTGCCGGCACACGAGTCGAGACAGGTCGAAGTCGCCGCCCAGAATGTGCAACACCACGACCCCGGGAAACGGCCCCTCGCCCTTGGGGCGGAAATACTCGCAGTGAACCGTATTGTTGTTCTCGTGCGGTGTTTCGACCGGCGAAGGAAACGTGACGTTCGAGATCTCGATTTTCTCGGACACGGTTTCTATCGGCGTTTGCTCGAAGGGGAACGTGTGTGCATCGAGATGAAAATGCTCAGGCACGATGTCTTCGTTCTCGGCCGGTTCGTACGCGATTTCCCCGGTCCGAACCTCTTGGGCTGCTAGCGTTGCTTGATAGCAGACTAGGAGTGACAAGCCGATAAAGAGACCTGTGGCACGTCGCATCATGGGAGTTGCTCGTTATGGGTAGGAGTCTGTTTGGAGGACAATGTTCGGGGGACCACGGGCTCATGTTTCAGCGGATCCCCCATCGCACTAATATACACGCTCCCATCGTCCCTCGAAAACCGGTCGCCATGCCTAAAAACCGACAACCACCGCTCGATCAACTGCAACCAAGGCGGATTTGTCTGATTAAGCCCAGTGCGCTGGGCGATGTCGTGCAAACGCTGCCCGTTTTGGCGGGTCTTCGTGCGCGTTGGCCAGATGCCCATATCAGTTGGGTCGTGAATCGCCCACTGAGCCCGTTGTTGGAGAATGTGCATGAGCTTGACGAGGTGATCGCCTTCGATCGTCAGTTACGGCCCACGAAACGGCCCGGCTCGCTTATTCGGCTCTGGCGGCAACTGCGTGGTAGCCGTTTCGACTTGGTCATCGACCTACAAGGACTGCTCCGAAGTGGCCTCATGGCTTGGGCCACCGGTGCCCCATGCCGATTGGGGATGAGCAACGCGCGTGAGGGGGCCACGCTGGCCTATACCGACGCGATCGATATTCCGCGCGACATGCCGGCCGTCGAGCGATACTGGCGGCTGGCCCAAGCCCTGGGCTGCGAGGGAGACCCCCCCGCGCTGTCCCCCAATCCCTCGACGTCGGATTGGAGTTGGGCTCAGCGGGAACTGGCCGACGTGCCGCATCCTTGGCTGGCCATCCACCCAGGTGCCCAGTGGGAAACAAAACGCTGGGGTGTCGAACGATTCGCCACCGTGGCACGCATGGCCTTCGATCGTTACGCCACTGGAACAGTCATTCTGGGAGGGCCTGACGAGACTGAATTATGCAACGAATTCGAGCAGCGGCTGCGGAACGCATCGTCGGGCGGCGCTCGTCTACCGGTCGTCAATCTTGCTGGCCGGACGAGCCTCAACAAATTGGCGGCCGTTTCTGCCACGGCTGATGTATTTCTTTCTGGTGATACCGGCCCCATGCACCTTGCCGCGGCCATGGGCACACCAACCGTGGCCGTGTTCACCTGCACCAGCCCTCTCCGTGCGGGCCCCCATGGCAGCGGGCATCGCATTGTCGCCACAGGCGTCTCTTGTGCGGCAAGTTACCTAAAAAACTGCCCCACGCTGCACTGCCGCGATGAGTTGACGCCGCAGCGCGTCTGGGCATCGCTCGACGCAACATTGAGCGAGTTGTTTTCGTCACGGACGCGCCATGCCGGTTGAATCAATTCCCGACGACATTGTTGTTTCCAAGGATCCGGCTTCATCCGTTCGTCCGCTTTGGCCGGCGGCTGGCATGTCATACAATGCGGCAACCGCCACGTTCTCGGAACAACTGATGCCAAAGCCCTCGACACTCCGACTCATCCTGCTGACGGTCGTCGTCGGTTGTTGTCTTGCCGCCGCCTATCTGCTGGCGACCTACGGAGGTGTCACTCCGCAGACAGCCCAGGTATCGAATTTTGCGTTGAAAGATATCCCCTTTGATGGTGCCCGGGCCTACAGCTATCTCGAGCAGCTCTGCGACCTGGGTCGAAGGTACAGCGGTTCAATCGGCATGAAGCAGCAGCGGGAATTGCTGATCGCTCATTTCGAGAAGCTTGGTGCCGAGGTCCATCAGCAGAGCTGGCGAATCCGACATCCGCTGGACGGCACGCCGGTTCAACTGACGAATCTGATCATCCGCTGGCATCCCGAATCGAAACAGCGGGTGCTACTGGCCGCGCATTACGACACGCGCCCCTATCCCGACCGTGATCCCCAGAGCCCTCGTGGACGATTTGTCGGCGCCAACGACGGTGCCAGCGGCGTTTCGCTGCTGATGGAATTGGGCAACACGATGGCCTCGTTGGAGTCGGCCTATGGCGTCGATTTCGTGCTGTTCGACGCTGAGGAGTTCGTGTTCAACGAGCAACGCGACCGGTACTTTCTCGGCTCAGAGTATTTCTCTCGCGAATACCGCGCGAAGCCGCAAGGAATCAAGTATCGCTGGGCCGTGTTGCTGGACATGATCGGCGACGCGGATCTCCAGATTTACTATGAACGCAACACCATGGCTTGGCGCGATTCGCGTCCCCTGGTCGAAGAAATCTGGTCCACGGCCAAGCGGCTTGGCGTAACGGAGTTTGTCGCACGTGGCAAACACCGCATTCGCGACGACCATTTGCCGCTGCACAACACGGCCCGAATCCCCAGTTGCGACATCATCGACTTCGACTACCCCTACTGGCATACCGTGGACGACATTCCCGAGCGATGCTCCGCACTCAGTTTGGCCAAGGTCGGCTGGGTCATCCGCGAATGGCTTGCGACCACGCGCAAGGTCGAATAACTCGTGAGGCCCGTTGGTCAAGACATCGGTGAATCCTGTTCGTCGTGCCGTTGTGTCGTCGTGGTTTGTTTCCGCGTCGCGGCTTTGCCCTACTTCGGAAGGATCGAATCGAGTATCTGTTTCACCAGTGGCGCGATGACGACGGCGTCTTCGTCTAGATATTGCACGATGCACGAGCAGGCGTGATCGTTGTCGACGAGAAGGTAGACCACACAGGTGCGATGGAAGCCGTCGACGTCGCGGTATTGGATCGAAACAACGCGACCGCTCATCCCGTCGAACGCTGCTCGGGCGATCTTTGAAACAGCGGGCTCCTGCTCTGTCTGGGGGCGAAACGACCGCACCATCCGCTCGACAAGCAACCGTAATACCTTCGGGCGGTCGGCCAAATCGATCGCCCCGCCTAGGTCGCCAACGATCATGGTGAAACCGAGATCGTGTCCGAGGGTGGCAGTCCGTGCTCCTTGCCGCAGGTCGTCGGTCACCCGACACCCTCGCTCGTAACCGAGTTGAACCGTGTTGAGTTTGAGGTGTTGCCAGGTCGCGATGCGAAGGGAGATCTGGTGTTGAAAGCCGGGCTGCTTGTCACTCTTCAGGGTGGCTAGCTTGCCAAGGGAGACCTCGAATACCTCGCCGTCGATGGCCAATTCAAAAGTGGTCGGCGACACCACTTCAGCCGCCTGCCCGCTGGTAAGCGATCCGACGAAAAAGGGCGCGATGAGAGCAAGCACAATGCGGCTCATGGGACGGCAGTCCTCGTTCTAGGTGGGGTGCCCAATAGTGCGGTAAGCCTAGCACGATGTGCGAGGCCTCACCATGAATCGGGCGTGGCAACACTGGACAGACAGGAGTTTCGTGGCAAGATAGATTCTCTGCTGCTGGTGCAGCGAGACCTGTAGGCTAGGCTAAGCCTGACGCGCGAAGCGATTCGTGATCCGTCGTCAGGCACAGCCTGACCTACTAGTCCGTAGCTCGCCGGCGAATTTGTGCCAACATCCGGCACCTTCTCGGGTGATTCGACGTATCGGAACGACACGATGAGCAAGAGCGTTGCGGTGGTGATGGCGGCGGGCAAGGGCACCCGCATGAAATCAGACTTGCCCAAGGTGCTGGTCGAGGTCGAAGGTCGGCCGATGATCGAATATGTGTTGGACGCCTTGATTGCCGGCGGCGTTGATCAGATTTTGGTCGTCGTGGGCTATCAGGCCGATTTGGTAAGGCAGACACTTGCCAGCCGGCAGGGGCTCATCTTCTGCGAACAGCTTGAACAACTGGGAACCGGACACGCAGTGATGATGTGCCGCGAGGAATTGGTCGACCACGATGGTCCTGTCCTGGTCGTGGCTGGTGATTCACCTCTCATGCAGAGCAGTTCAATCGCCTCGCTGTTGGATGAATTCGACAGAGAGCGGTCAGCCTGCATCCTCGGCACGGGCTACAAGGACAACCCATTCGGTCTGGGGCGAGTCATCCGAGACGATCAGCGGCAATTCGTGGGTATTGTCGAAGAAAAAGACGCCACGGACGAGCAGCGGAAAACAACTGAAGTCAACCTGAGCTGCTACGTCTTTGATTGCAAAGATTTGCTCACGGCATTGGACGAGCTTGCACCCGAGAACGCCCAAGGCGAGTATTATGTGACGGATTGCCCTGGCATTATGCAGAATCAGGGGAAAGATGTACGAGCACTCGACGTGTTGCAAGCGTGCGAGGCACTGAGTATCAACACGGTGGAAGATCTGGCGGTCGTCGAGGCGGCCATGCGGGAATTGCGAACAGCTACGGACTCCTAGTTGCATGAACGATCTGGTTATCTTCAGCGGACGGGCAAACCACGACCTCTCGCAACGCCTGTGCGAATATCTAGGTCTCCCGCTTGGCAAGATTTCGTTAGGCGATTTTCCCGACGGGGAAATTTCTTGCCGAGTCGAGGAAGACATCCGTGGTCGAGATATTTTCCTCGTGCAGCCGACTTGTCCGCCGGTGAATGACAACCTGATGGAACTGTTGATTATGATCGACTGTTGCAAACGGGCCAGCGCCGAACGGATTACCGCGGTGATTCCCTATTTCGGTTACGCACGGCAAGATCGCAAAGACGCCGGGCGTGTGCCGATTACCGCGAAGCTATCCGCCGATATCATCACCCGAGCCGGGGCGGACCGCGTCTTGACCATGGATCTGCACGCCGCCCAGATTCAGGGTTTCTTCGACGTGCCGGTCGATCACCTGTACGGGGCTCCGGTGCTCAATGATCACTTCGTTGCCAAGAAGTATAAACCTGAAGAGTTGGTGATCGTCAGCCCCGACGAAGGCAGTATCAAGCGAGCCTTGGGGCACTATAAGCGGCTGGGGGGCAAACTGGCGATTGTCGACAAACGACGTTCAAGCGCCGAGGAGACCCAGCAAGAGAACATCATCGGTGGGCCCGTCGAGGGGCGAATTGCCCTGATATTCGACGACATGATCAGCACCGCCGGCTCAATCTGCGGCGCTGCCGAGGTCCTGCGTGAGTCGGGGGTCCGCGAGGTTCACGTCGCTGCTACCCACGGCGTGTTGTGTGGCGGTGCGGTCGATCGTCTCACGAACGCCCCGATCGATAGTGTGGTGATCACCGACACGATTCCTCTCGAGCGGGAGAACATTTCTGACAAATTTCAGGTACTCTCCGTGGCAGAATTGCTTGGAGAAGCGGTCAAGAGGATCCACCGCAACGAGTCGATTAGTCGACTTTTCGGCCCAAATTAATAGTCGCGGGGCCCGAATCGATTGTTTCGCGGCTGGCCGTCTGAATTTTGTTCGCCGTGTTGATTTAGTTTGGGACAGGCTCGAAAGGCCTTGTCGGAGTCGTGCTTTTCGGGCGAGTTAGCCATCTTTGCCGCATTTTACGCACGCCGCGTAATCCGTCTGAACGCCGCCCCCGCCAGCTTTCTGGACAACTCACCATGAATCTCACGGCTCCTGGGCTTGAAATCT
The DNA here is from genome assembly GCA_964576465.1 of uncultured Planctomycetaceae bacterium. Classification (GTDB taxonomy): domain Bacteria; phylum Planctomycetota; class Planctomycetia; order Pirellulales; family JAEUIK01; genus CAZNXE01. Next base: position 4,154 of record CAZNXE010000150.1, on the reverse strand, counting down.
TAGCAAAGTACAGCAAAATGGCAGGATTCTGGATGTTGTACAGATACATCGGTTCGTGCCGTGTGTTCTCGGCCCGGCGGTCGCCGGATATTACATCGCGCACTTGGAATCGAGAATCGATAGAAAAAGAAGGATGACCCATGTCAGAGGTTCTTGAGGCCCAACCACGAGAAATGGTTGGGAAACGAAACAATCGGCGGCTTCGCGCTGCGGGTTCGGTTCCCGCTGTGTTATACGGACATGGTGCCGACTCCATCAGTTTGGCGATATCAACCGATCAGTTCGTGTCGGCGTTGCGGCGAGGAAGTCGTGTCGTCGATTTGGCCGGGTGCGTGACAGAAAAAGCGCTGATCCGTGAGATCCAGTACGACGTCTATGGCGTGGAGGTTCTTCACGTCGATTTTACTCGCGTCTCGGCGGATGAACGGGTTCAGATTACACTGGCCGTTTCGCTCCGTGGTGAGGCCCCCGGCAGCAAAGAAGGCGGAGTGATCCAACACATCACTCACGAAGTGGAAGTGGAGTGTCAAGTCGTCGCCATTCCAGACGCGCTTTCCCTTCGTTTGAACGACTTGAACATGAACGAATCGCTGCTGGCCAGTGACATCGAATTGCCCGAGGGAGTGAAGCTTATCTCGCCGGCAAGTTCGGTCATTGTGCAGTGCAGCGAGCCAGTCGATGAGGTTGAAGAAGATATTGAAGGTGCAGCGGCGAGTGCCGAACCAGAGGTGATTGGTGGTGATCAGAAGGAGGGCGAAGCAGGCGGCGGCGAATCGTAGCGACTGCGAACTACTCGTATCGTGATCGAGAGACTCCGGCGTTGTTCAGTGCAAAAATCAAACGCGGACCGCGTGTACGACGTGCGTTACCACAACCGTTGATCGTTTTGGGAACGCAGCCATGAAACTGGTCGTCGGGCTTGGGAATCCGGGTCGAAAGTACGTTGGAACGCGACATAATATTGGATGGGCTGTGTTAAGTGAGGTGGCCCGCCGCTGTGGGACATCGAAACCCAAGGTACGGTTTCGCGGCGAAGTGGTCGAAGCGAGCCTGGGCGGATCGTCCGCGTTGCTACTGTGTCCGCACACCTACATGAACCGCAGCGGGGCCAGCGTGCTGGCCGCCTGCGATTTCTATAAACTGAGTTCAGAGGATGTCCTGGTCGTTTGCGACGATTTCAACCTGCCCCTCGCGCGGTTGCGTATTCGGGCGGCGGGGTCGGCCGGCGGCCAGAACGGATTAGCAGACGTTATTCGCTGTTTGGGAAACAACCGCGTGGCGCGATTGCGGATCGGAATCGATGCTCCACCAGCATCGTGGGACGCAGCCGACTTTGTGCTAAGCAAATTCAAGAAGGCAGAACTGCCAAGTGTTGAAATCGCCATTGGGCGCGCTGCCGATGCTGTCGAAGTTTGGGCCCGAGACGGGGCCGAAACCTGTATGAATCAATTCAACCAAAAGTCATCCGAGGAGTGAAATCTTGGCAGTCAACGTTTACGAAGGCTTGTTCATCTTCGATTCCAACCGGTATGGACGCGATCAATCCGGCGTCTCGGGCCAACTCGACACCATCATTTCCGAGGTGGGTGGCGAAGTTCTGGCCACGCGACTATGGGAAGAGCGACGTCTGGCCTACCCGATCAAACGCCAGCGCAAGGGAACTTATTGGTTGACCTACTTCCGGCTCGACAGCGAGCAAGTGAAGACCATCAACCGCCGATTTCAACTCTCGGATTCGATCCTTCGTTCGTTGGTACTAAAAGTCGATCCTCGAATCGTCGACACCCTGGTCAGTCACGCCTTGCCCAAACCCGAAGCAGAAAAGCCCACGCCGAAGCCCGCAGCCGTTGATGGCGATGCGAAAGCCGAAAAGAAGGATGACGCAAAAGGTGAAGCCAAGGATGATGCGAAGAGTGAGGTAAAGGTCGAAGCCGAAGGCGATGCGACGCAGAAAACGGGCGCCGAAGATCAGGAAACATCCGTTACCTCATCGTGAGCGCGTAACGGAAGAAATGAAGGCCATAACGGCTCAAAGTCTTGTCGGAAGCGATTAGCTCCGGTACGGTACAAGTGTTCAGTTTTGGTGGCGAGTAACGTTTGCGGATGTCCGTTGGCACCCATTCAAACCACCGCGACTACAAGAGTTTCTTCCTCTAGAGAATTCAAAAGGAGTTTGGTGGCATGGCCAGCTACAACCGGGTGATTCTGGTCGGCAACCTGACCCGTGATCCAGAGCTGCGATACACCCCCAGCCAAACCGCTGTGACCGAAATCGGGTTGGCGATCAACGACCGCCGCAAGACCGCCAGCGGCGAATGGCAAGACGAGACCACCTTTGTCGATGTCACGCTTTGGGCTCGTCAGGCTGAAGTTGCCAATGAGTACCTCACCAAAGGGTCGTCCGTCTTGATCGAGGGCCGCTTGAAACTCGACACTTGGGAAAACAAGGAAGGGCAGAAGCGTTCCAAGCTACACGTTGTCGGTGAGCGGATGCAGATGCTGGGCGGACGCGGCGGCGGTGGAGGAGGTGGAGGACGAAGCGACAGTTCACGAAGTAGCAGTGATCGCTACGCGGACGCTCCTGCCAGCGACCAACCGAGCAACGCCCCACCCGTTGGTGGTGGCAGCGGTGGCGACGACATTCCATTTTAGAGTTCAGCAGGTTTTAAGGTCCACGGGCGCATGCCATCGCACGGCGTGCATCAATCACAGTTCAATCGATCGCGAGACGAAGTATGCCGACGAAGCAAAAATCAACCCGACGTGCCCGTAGGCGCCCGAGAGCAATCCAGTTGCCCCGAGGAAAGAACGGCGGAATCGAACTGTTGTTGATTCAATCGATCGAGCAACTTGGTGAACAGGGTGAAGTGATCGAGGTGAAGCGAGGTTACGCGCTGAACTATTTGATTCCACAAGGCTTGGCCGCGATTGCAACCGATCATCACAAGCGCATGGTCGAGAAACACAAAGCCAAGCTGGTTGAGATTCAGAAGACGCGGGTAGCCGGCCTTCGTTCTCAAGCTGCCGAACTGGGCAAACAAAGCATTACCATCGAAGCCAATGCCAACGATGAAGGGCACCTCTACGGATCGGTGGGCGCCGCGGAAATCGTCGATGGGCTCAAACGTGCCGACTTCTCGATTACATCCGATCAGGTGCGTCTTGAAGGGCCACTCAAAGAATTGGGTCTGTACACCGTCAAGATCCACCTTGGACAAGGCGTCGACGCCGCGTTGAAAGTTTGGGTTGTCCCGTCGGTGAGCACCGAAGCAACGGAGTCTTAACACTTCGCGTCGTCACTTGTTTGTCCTCTCTTTGAGAGCTTTCAGGCCTGCCTGCTTGCGATTCGGTTGCCTTGCGGTATCATCTTCTCCCGCGCACGTAGCGAGCAACGGAGATGAATCACTTCGCCGACGACATGGAGGTAGTCTGATATGGCTGATTCCGCCACTTCGCGAACCAACCGCATTGATTCTCCGGCAAAACCCCGGTTGACGCCCGAGATTTTGGATCGTCAACCGCCGTGCGATCTTGAAGCGGAACGCGCCGTGTTGGGAAGCATTCTCTTGGACCCTCGCTGCTGCGACGATGTCGCACTGGCTTTGCATCCGGATGATTTCTACAGCGACCGGCACCAAAAGCTCTTTCGCCACGTTATCGAGATGAACGATGACGGGGTTCAGATCGACTCGACCATTCTGATCGACCGACTTCGCAAAGCGGGCGATTTCGAGGCCATCGGTGGTGCGACTGCCATCGCACAGCTTGTCAGCGAAGTTCCGCATGCGGCGCACGTGGGATATTACGCCAGCATTGTCAACGAAAAATCGACCCAGCGGGCGTTGATTTACGCTAGCAGCGAGATTCTTCGCGACGCTTACGAGGCCCGACTCGAATCGCGAGATCTGTTAGGCGCGGCCGAAGAGCGAATCTTTTCCATCCTCGAGCGTAAAGGCACGGGCGAGGTCACGGAACTCCGCGACGCACTCGTCGAAGTCATGCAACGCATTGACGAGGCCATGAAAACTGGCAAGGCAATTCGCGGTCTGGAAACACACTTCCCTGATCTGGACGACTTGACCGGAGGCTTTCAGCCGGCCGAGTTGATCATTCTCGCCGGTCGACCCAGCATGGGAAAGACGGCCCTGGCCTGT
>CAZNXE010000149.1:0-13780 GCA_964576465.1 uncultured Planctomycetaceae bacterium | reverse complement strand
CCCCGCCCCCGCCCCCCCCCCCCCCCCCCCCCCACCCCCCGCCCCCCCCTCGAACGGTCCTCTTTTTGTACCACTTGAATCTAAAAAGTCCATTCAGGTTTTGCCGAGCCCGTTGAGAGGATTTCCTCCACATAACAGCCCGTCTGAGTCTGGACTGGTTCCGGGCGTCTCCGGGTGGGGAGGTAATACATCTTAATACGGTAGGTCATCAAGGCGTGCCATTGTCCGTCGGCTAGTCGCAGGACTGCGGACGAAGGATGATCAACATTCCAGAAGGCTTCCTTTGGAGCCGGACCGAATTCCTCCGGGCAGTCGCGGATGAGTCGGGCATCGCTTAGGTGGCCGTCCTGAATCCTCCAGAAGTCGAGCCGTAGCCGTTTTTCGCCGCTGGGACTCGTAGCGATGAAGGGGGTTCCACAGGCGGTTCGATGGATGCACACGGGAGAGGCACTGCGAACGTTATCCTGCCGGACGATCTCCTGCCAGGTCTTGCCAGCATCAGCCGATCTCCAGACCACGATGGTGTTAGCTTGTTTGCCTTCTAAACGGGTGGTGAACAGGAGGGAACCATCAGCCACTCGCACCAAGCTGGGCTCCGATCCGGTGCTTACAGGCATAAACTCCGCAGCGCCCCACTGTCCGTCTTTCCATTGCCAACGGGACACGCCGCAGCGGAATTCACTTTTGCGGCGTGCTAATACCGGCAGGAGCAAATTGTCACCCTGATGAATTGCGTTTGAGAGGCCCGGAGAGATTAATTCCCAACCGTCCAGGCTTGCTGGCGGCAGGGGGGAGGGACCAACGAGTGTTCGTTTCGTCACTTGAAATTTTGTCCCGTCGTAGCTCAACTGCAGAGTCTCAACGAAACGATCAAAGGGTTTTGTCCAGGAAAACAGGCCCTTCTCATCGGTCTCCATGGATAGAGCCTGACAAAGCCCAAATCCTCTCCCTTCACCCGGATGTCGTGAGCCGTCGACCGCTTTGGCCCCTATTGGCCAGAATCCGCCAGCCACAGGAAACTTCACGACCAGATGCTCTTTACCAGCCTCGTCAGGGGCCAGTTTAAGGTTGCGCGAGATGGGGGTTGGCTTGGCTGATCGCAGGGCTTTAAGGCTTTCGAAAACGAGGATATCCGTGCCGTCTTCGTAATCAAACATTCCCGGGGCGATGACTCGCAGGTTGCAGAAGAGTGCTGCTTCAGTTGCCGAAACCTGGAGAGGCAGTCCGATCCCGTAGCAGGCCGGTAACTTGTCCGTGGTCTCACTGGGCAGAGTCAAATCCGGCGGACCGTGTGTGATCATGATGATCTCCCCGCAACGCGCCGCCGGGGCAATCAGAATTATGAGGGAAGTCACGATAGAGAGGCATAGCAGGCGGTGAGTCATAGCGGGGAGAGAAAACCAATAATTAGAGACCGGTCCCACAGGCGGGAAAGCAAATGGGACAAGGGCGGGAGAGGCAAAGGAAAAGAGCGAAATTTCGCTCCCTTGCTCACAAAAAGGTTCTATTAATTTGTTGAACACGACAAAACGAATCTCTCTTTCGCCCCAAATTATAGCCGATCAATTGCACATACGTCCATTGTCGAGCCTTAAGGAGACGTGGGCGGCACGATGATATGCACCGTCCCATACTAAACCTCAACCAAGCAAGAGCTTCACTGGGGATGCCCCATTCGTTGTTGAAACTCTTGATGGTCCCGACGAAACAAAGGTGAAACAAAGGTGGGTGAAACAAAGGGGAAACAAAGGTGTCAGGAACCGAAAACGAACAACCTGAGGCCCTCTCGTTGCATTTGAGAATGATATCCACCTTCCCGGACCACCGTTGTTTTACCTAGATTTTTGTGCCACAGCAGGTCAAGTGGTTACTGCAAGACGTGCGAGACGTGCGTGCAAGCACGCACACTACGGGACTCTTCGTGCCAGAGCAGGTCAATCGCGTGGCCTCATGAGTGAACATTCGCGATCAGCTTTCTAGCTCTGGTGGATAATCCAGCTTCGTGAGGCGTACGACCTTCGTACGAAACTCGGATCCGTCGAGTTCGATCACTCGATAGCCTGGCGGTTGGAGGTCGTACTGTTGGCTTGGCGTGTGGGGTGCGAATTGGAAGGAAGCTGCGGGCGTTGTTACGACTAGGGCGGTGCCGATTTTCGACTCGAACTCGAAATGCACGTGACCACAGCAGACGAGCTTCACTTGGGTGTGCCGTGCGATCATGCCGCGTAACTCTTGGGCATCGAGCAGCCCGATTTCATCGAACCAGGTTGTTTCGACCGACACTGGCGGATGATGGACGAAAACGATGGTCGGCGATGTCGCGTGTTCGCGGAGCTGTCGGTCGAACCACTGGAGTTGCTTCGTGCCAACGCGTCCGGCAACCTTGCCCGGCTCCTGCGAATCGAGCCCAATCAGTCGCCACGCATCCAGTTGTTCGGAAAACACAACCCGATCATCTTCTAGTGTGATGCGCGCACCAAACACTGCTTCAAGTTCCGAACGGTTGTCGTGGTTGCCTGGAATCATTCGTACACGCGAAGTCCACGACCCTAGCATTTCTGCCAACCGGCGGTACGTGGTGTGAGCCTCTTCTTGGGCCAAATCGCCTGAGATCACCAGGCAGTCGGCATCGGGAACCTGACGTTGCAGGTGCTCGATTACTTGGGCCACCACGCGAACGGTCGGAACGCCGCGGAGGCGATCGTCTGCGTTGGGCAACAGATGAAGATCGGTTAATTGAACAATTCTTCGAGCCATGAACCTCACCGATCAGTGTTAAGGCGAGCGGCGAATGAGAATATACCAAGGGGACGCGTGAGCGAGGGACCAACCGGTAATACACTGCGTTCCCTCGCTTACGCGTCGGGTTGTGATTGGTACGTTCTTATCGGCCACACGCCTAATCACATCGTCTGGCGTACAGCGGTGCCACCTATCGTGAGAGACCAAAATCGCCGGCCATGTTCCGCCAAATCGAGTGAATGTGGTTGGCCGGATTGCCCTGGGCATCGGGTTGGGTATTGATAAACTCGATCAAGAACGTTGGCCCTTGCACGCGGTAGTAGTGCCCTATGCCGGGGCTACTGGCTCCGGCCCAGGCAAAATGAACATGGCCGAACCCTGCTTTGTTGATCTCGCTTCGACGCGCTTCGGCGATCGAGGGCGGCATGTTCTCTAGATAAGTCTCGACGAGGGCCCACAGTGTTTCGACCTGTTGCTCGCTCATCTTTCGGGACGACAACCCTTCGGGCGTGGTGTTCGGCGGATGCGCCTCACCGGCGGCTCGCATCTCTCGGGGAGCTTTCTCGGCAATCACGGCCACCTTCCGCTGCTCGTCGTCGAACGATCGAAGCAAGCGAAACGCTAGATCCTCTTCCTTGGCCAACGTACGTGTTCCCTTGGGGGGCCCAACGCCGGTGTCTGTCTTTACTTCTGCTGGGTTCGCGCCTAAGAACGCCGGGGTGTGTGCGACGACTCGCCCGCGGTTGACAACGAAATTGAGCGAAAGATGGTGCCCCTCGACGCTCAGTCCCCATCGTGTGTCGGGCTCGGGCGCGCCGAAGAGTGTGAAGTAATACCGTTGCGCGTCACGGATCGGTCCATCCGTTCGATCTTTCTCCAACTCGTGCAGAATCGACTCCAACTCCATAATCTGCCGCGACTTGGCATAACCCACTTCGCTCAGCGCACTTGAAAGCAGGTTGAATGCGGCTTTTCGCTGTTCCTCGGTCATGTCTTTAATTTGAACCCCCTTGCGCTGGGGCTTGGGGATGAAGTGCCACGCGACGCGTTGCGATCCATCGAAGGGCATCGTTGCCAGGGCACGTTGTTCGTCGGTGAGCGTCTGCAAGAACCCCCGCGCCGATTGGGTCATGCCGACACCTACTCCGGCGCTGGCGATCCACATCCAACCTCCTGCTACGAACAGCAACAACACAGCCAGCGTCGCCTTGGCTCTTCGGTTGGTAGACATCGCGTTGGGTTCCTCGTAAGGATTCGTCTGATGGGTTCGTTACCAAGATACGCTTCGTCGAGACGCCAGGCCACTGCCGGGGCCCGTTGATGGCGAATACGATCTTACCAGTGTACGTGCAACTGTGGCAGCACATCACGTAATCGCGCGATTCCGGCGTCGGTCACTGTCGTGCCTTCCACGTAGAGCGACTCGAGTTGCGTCATTTGCTCTAAGTGAACCAGTGCGTCGTCGTTTACAGGGGCGTTATTGACGATGAGGAACCGTAGACACCGCAGTGCTTGAAGATGGGCAAAGCCCCGACCATCGATCTTCGACGAACCAAGTCGTAAGAGTTCGAGCTGCTCGAGTGCAGCCACGTGCCGTAGTCCGTCGTCGGTGAGTTGCGTGCTGCCGAGATTGAGCGTTCGGAGTTTCTTCAGCGACGCAAGGCTTGCCATGGCGGCATCGCTAATCTCGCTGTTGCTTACGATCAGCTCCTCAAGGTTGGTCAAATCAGAGAGCGATTCGAGATCGGCGTCGGTTACCAGCGATTGAGTGACCTCGATACGCGACGACCGTCCCTGACGCACCGCCGCAACCTGATCGAACCAAGGGGTCTCTTCCGCTTCAGATGAACTTGTGGTGCGAGTGGTCTTCGATTCGTCCACGTCCGTAGCAACGCGTCGGCAGCCCGAGGTGATGAACACGCTCGCCCAGAGCATCATGGCGACGATGACAGAAAACTTAATGGCGATCGATTCCAAGAGCTTGCGATGAAACCTGCTTAGCATCGGTTCTTGTGGCGGGAAGCACGCCTAGCCATCGCAGCGAGTCCTTCTTGTTCAGGCGTCCAAACACCGGCAGTGGTTTCACGTTCTCGCGATCCGTGGTGAACCGCTGGTGCATGAGCCAGATGTTGCGGAAGCGAACTGGGTCGTTGTGATCTTGAAACAAGATGGTGAGAGGATCGGGACCCTCGGGACGACCGGCACCTGTCTTGTTTGGGATCGCGATGTTGTCGTGAATTTTAATGCCATTATGGAGCACGGTGATTCTCGCATCGGCGATCTTGTTTTGCTCCACGTCAAACCGGGCCGTGCGAAACCACACATCGTAGGTCTGCCAAGCGAGCGGCGGCAAACACATGTTCACATCGGGCGGCCTGGTTTTGTAGAGACTCCCGCAAAAGTTGTACTCGCGCTGCAGACCAAAGGAATCGAGAATCTGCAACTCGTAGCGTCGTTGTATGTAGACGCCGCTGTTCCCTCGGGCTTGCCCCGTGGCAGCGGGCATGAACGGCGTGCGAAACTCCAGGTGCAGGCGAAAGTCGTCCACCGGATCGAGTGTTTCCGCGCCCTCCTTGAGTAGCCCTGTGTTTGTCATGCGGCCACCTTGCAAGCGAATGGTCGAGTGTCCGTCGAACAGCACATCGGCTCCCTGTGGCGGCCGCAGGCCCAGCGTGGGGCTTTGGCGGTGAACCTTCTTGATGATACCTCGTAGGGTGCCCGCGCTGCTGAGGATCCACATCTCGCGGTTCACGATTACGATTTGCCGCGATTCGCTGTTCAAGACGGCGACCGATTTATTCCATATTCCCGCGGAGTAGATTTTTTCACTGCCATCCCATCCTGATCCCGGTAATCCTCCGCGATACTCAACGGCGTGTAACTGTTGATCGGCGCCGGCGACGATCTGCAAGCCAAGCCGCATCCGTCGGAAGCCGCCGGAGACCATGCCGACGTACTCACCTTGAAATCCCTACTCCGGTCCGGGCTCCGCCGGGTCGGTCATCGCGGTGGCCTGTTGAGCGATCCGCGCGGCATCGGCCCCCGAAATCAACAGCGACATGAGTGTGAGCGTAGCGGTTACGACAACTCGAATTTGCATTTTGTAGACTCTCAGCGCACGATCATCCGGCCGACAATTCCAGCCTAGCAGTCTGATTCGCGCCACGGCACGGGTCAAGCCAACGCAGCAAAAGGACCTGGGAATTTAGACATGCCCTGGAAATCGACCTTGCCGGACCGCCGCTCAGGTGGCTTTTTGAACCAGGGCCTGAAGATGATCGACAACCTGTTCGATGGTCATGCCATCGGTCGACACGACCACCGCGTCGATTGGCCGCACGAGGGGGCCGACCGCACGGCTGGCATCTTGTTCATCGCGCCTGTTTTGGGCTCGCAACACCTCGTCGAGCGTTGCGTTCTGTCCGCGAGCCTGCAAGTCTTCAAGCCGACGCTGGGCCCGCTGCTCTTCGCTCGCCGTGAGGAATATCTTGCATGCGGCATCGGGAAACACCACGCTCCCTTGGTCGCGCCCCTCGGTCACAACATCGCACCCCTCGGCAAACTTCCGCTGTAGCGTCACCAGGTGCTCTCGCACACCGGCATTTCGGGCGGCATGAACAGTGACGGCAGTAACCTCGGGCGTGCGAATTGCTTCCGTCACATCATGACCGTCGACCAACACTTGGTCATCGCTCAGGTCAATAGAGATTCCTCGGGCCAACTCGGCGATCGCCTGTTCATCGCTCCAATCGAGATTCGCTTCTTGGGCAGCCCAAGCAACGGCGCGATACATGGCCCCCGTGTCCAGGAAGCGAAACCCCAATCGATCTGCCAAACGTCGGGCGACGGTGCTCTTTCCGGCCCCAGCCGGTCCATCGATGGTCACGATCATTGCGTCACCGCCGAATCATTCAGGAAGCGAGCTTCGATTTCTGCCCATTCGTACCGTGTGAGATCGAGATGGATGGCGTCCTCTTCAACACGTAGTTCAGATAGCGTGCTGCCGCGAAATGTAACGTGCCGCGCCGAGGCAATCTGGCGGAACGATTGAAGTCTTGCCTGGGTGTGTCGACCGGCCATCTCGAGCAGCCGAACTCGAAATCCGACCAAGCGTCCCTCTTCCACGATTTCGCGCCAGGCAGTGGCGACGACGTTCTTGGCGTCGACATGAAACAGCCAACTCGACGCCGGGGTGGGGTCCGCGGATTCAAAAACCGGCTAGGGCAACATCATGCCAAGGGCCGCGTGAAGCGGATGTGAAAGGCCCACGCCGATGGCCAGTTGGAACTTCGTCCGTGTTTCGCCGGCAGCGATGAGCAGCGTATCGAGCATTCGCATTCCCACGCGGCGATGATACGGAAGCCCGCCGCACAAGATTGATGTTCGTTCGTTTGGCGCGCGAATCTCGACGAAGTGCGGCGCTTCGAGGCGCTGGGCCGACGTATGATGCGCGATCATTCCCACGCTGCGATATAGGTCGGCGCTGGGGTCGCCCCATGCGAACCTCGCGGCATAGTAGTTCTGCCAAGGATCTCCTTCGGGCAGAACTTTCGGCTCCAGCTCGATCTCAAGTTGCAAGACGCGGCTGCCGCGCGCTAATCCTGTTCGCTGCTGAAACAGCGCCAGAGTTTGTCCGCCGCGATCGACAATTCGCCCTTGGCTGGAGATTTCGCCCCATTCCGATCCCGCGTGCGTTACCTTCACGGAGTCGGCAGCCATCACGGAGTATTCCGAGGTATCGTCTCGTGCAATTGGCGACGGTGCGGATGGTGCATTGCCTTGCCGTAGGGACAACTGCTGCGACAACCGGTTGCCCCGTTTCCGGTGCTCGTAGATCGACCGCACCGCACCCGTATGTGGATCGATCGATACGATAAGATGTTCGTTGCGAAGCATCGTTTCTTCGGCGATCGATGCCCTCCCTTTGCGCGAGGGCTTCGAGTCAGTCTGCTCGTGCGAGATCCAGGCGAACCCTTGAGCGGGAACGTTGACAACGCGCCGCTGACTGCTTCCGTCGGGCAGTACGATCTCGACTGCCTCGCGGCGCTGAAAGCTCAGCGGATTGACGACGAGCGAACCGTGTGTCTTGGCATCGTCCCCGGGTGATAAGCACACGGCGAGTTGCCGCGCGGCCGAAGTTGCATCGCACGACGTATCACTTGATTGCTCGGTTGGGCCGCCCGTGGTATTCGCCTGTGAGTTGGGGGTCGATGTTCCGGTGATCGCACAGGTCATCAGACGCAGGGTTGCCGCCGATTCGCGCGCCGCTCGGTGGCGGTGTTTGTCGACAAATCGTGAGATCGGATCAGGGGCTCCGGCAGCCACATCGCGCTGTAGATACGGCGCCTGATAGTCATCGGGATTGAATTGCGACAGAAATCCTGGTGAGTTTGTCGTGCGAAAGTAGTCATCGAGTGTCACGAAGCGGCCGAAGGTTGGGCCAAATCTCGCGATGCGGCGGAGGTCTTCGTACCAGCGGCTCACGTGGCCGGGCCAATGCGCGAAACTAACGGTTGCCACCTGGTCGACGTCCATCGCATCACCGATCTTTTCGGTCAAATTCAAGAACGTTTCCCCGGCATTCGCATCGAGCGGCGCGCGGGCAATACACTCGATCGTGCTGCCATCGGTGCCTTCCCACTGCGCCCTGCCTCGTTGATCCTTGGTGAACTTTCCTCCGTCGAGCGTAAAGTGCAAGGCGCCGTCGAACCCGGCACGCGATAGCAATTGCGGCATCCACGGCGTCAGTCCATACCGACGACGACCAAAGATCATCGGCGTCTGATTCAAGTGCCGCTTGTATGTTTCGCGGCCCAAGGTCAATTGATCGAGCGCATCTTCGATCGGCAGCAGCGACGTGTCGTCTTCGTCGAATTCGCCGCCCACGATGGATGCCGTTTCTGCCTCCAATGCCCCGCGCAACGCGGAGAGTGTCCCCGGCTCGTTGGTTGCCACCTGATCGAGCAGCTTGCCCGACATGAGAATATTCATTGGACTCGACGAGGTAAGCTCTTGTCGCAGCGCCGGGCCGATCGTCGATTCGGCGGTTAGCGTTAGATCGATGAGGTAGAGGTCGACCGGATAGAACCGTTCACGGGCTTCGGTCAAGACTTCAAAACACTCACTCAGATGCTTGTTGGCAGTCTCGCGATCGCCGGAGACCGCCGCCTCGGCAGCCGCCAACGTTTGTCGCTCGATTTGCACTTCGTCCAGGCTGCTCATATACCGCATGCGGCGCGACAAGAGTTCGATTTGGAGGTAGCCGAACCCTAAAGCCAGAAAGTCGGCCACCAGTTCTTCGTCGACCGAGGGCGCGTCGGTCCCCAGCCCGGCAAGTGCCTGCCGCAGGATTTCGTCGCGGTCGTGTTCTTTTCGGACGACACATGCGCCCTCGCTAGCAGCTCGGGTTGCCCAACCGGCAAGCATCACCGATTCACTGACCTCGGGAATCGTCAGCAAGATGCCATTCAATTCCTCAGGGGGATCATCGGCGCGATGCCACGTGGGCAATTTCTTGGCACTGGCGACCAATGCCGGATGCCAGAGTGCCGTAAAGCAAGCCAACAACCCGTCGGCTTGCGTGCCCGAGTGATACAGCGGAAAGTCTTCCAGGCTGTGGCAAGGCAGCAGAATCGCTAACTCCGCGAAACGCATGCTGGGCGATGACCTCAACGGTTGATTACCAAGGGAACGGATCTTGCAGCAAGTCGATTTCAAATCGAGAGATGTCAGAGCAACGCGAAACCTCCCTCTCACGGAGGGGGGGCAATGCCATTCTGGCCTATTCGCCGCTCCGCAGTGTCCAGGCGGGAGCTCTCAGCGACCGACGATTCAACCGGACAATCGACAGTGACCACGATAGCCGGGCATATTCGCATCGTCGAGTGGGGTAGTCCAATGCGAAGTGGCATCTTTGCCAATCGTTCCAGTTGCACCGCCATTGAGAGGTGGTCTAGCTGGTTTCTCGAACGGTTCAGGGCCCCTGCTTTCTGGTCATCTTACGTAAAGCTGGAAATCGGCTCTGCAACCCACTATGCTCTGCGTATCTCGTTGTGGTGTATGCAATATGGTTGATTTAAGATTCGTGCGTCGATAGAGTAATAGTGGAGAGGCCGACCGTGACCGCCGCTGCTAATCCGCAACCTTTCAACGGTCCTATCGACGTGCCACGGTCGTTAAATCCCATCGGGAGATGGGTCCCATCTTGGAACAGAGGGAGTAGCCGCCATGGCCAAGTCAGGCGCGGTATGGGGAATTGATATTGGGCAGTGCGCCATTAAAGCGCTTCGATGCCGTTTGGGCGACGAACCTGGGCGCCTGATCGCGGACGCCTTCGACTACATCGAATACCCCAAGATTCTTAGCCAACCAGAAGCCGACCCCGAGGCGCTCGTCACCGAAGCGATGAGCCAGTTCTTATCGCGCAACGATGTCCATGGAGACCGTGTTGCCATCGCGGTGCCAGGACAAAGTGGATTGGCGCGGTTCATCAAACTACCGCCTGTCGAATCGAAGAAGATTCCCGACATCGTCAAGTACGAGGCGCGGCAACAAATCCCCTTCGCCATTGAGGACGTTGTCTGGGACTACCAGCAAATGGCCGGCGCTAGCGTTGAAGAGGGGTTCGCGCTGGAAACCGAAGTCGGGTTGTTCGCCATGCGCCGCGATCAGGTTGTCCGCGCGATGACGCCGTTTACCGACGTCGACATCGAAGTCGATCTGATTCAATTAACTCCCTTGGCGTTGTACAACTTCTGCGTCTTCGACTTGTTTCCCAACCTTCCGCCACCCGAGGAATACGATCCCGAGAATCCTCCCGAATCGGTGGTGTTGTTGTCGTTGGGCACGGACACGACGGACCTTGTGGTGAGCAACGGCTATCGCGTTTGGCAGCGGAGCATCCCACTGGGCGGTAGTCACTTCACCAAGGCACTGACCAAGGAGTTGAAGCTCACCTTCGCCAAGGCCGAGCATTTGAAGCGCGACGCCGCAAAGGCGGAGAACCCCAAGGCCGTATTTCAGGCCATGCGACCGGTGTTCAACGACTTGCTTACGGAAGTTCAGCGCTCGTTGGGATATTTCAGCAACATCGATCGGTCGGCAAAAATCGGTCGCATCGTCGGTCTGGGCAACGCCATGAAGTTGCCGGGGTTGCAGCGATATCTTTCGCAGAATCTCGGCCAGACCGTGGTCAAGCTCGACGGGTTTCGGGCGCTCAGCGGTCCGGGAGTCGTCGATGCACCGGCGTTCAAGAACAATATCCTGAGTTTCCCGGCCTGTTATGGGCTTGCGATTCAAAGCCTCTCCAAAGGCTCCATTCAAACGAATCTGCTTCCGCCGGAGATTCGTCAAGACCGCATGATTCGCAGCAAGCAGCCATGGGCGATCGGGGCGGCCGCGGCGTTGTTGCTGGGCATGACACTCAGTTGTTTCGGTTACTACCGAGCCTGGAAGTCGGCCGACGTTGACAAATTTCAGCAACAGATTTCCGCGGCGCGTGCGGTTTCCTCTCAATCGGGAGATGAGCAGTCGTCGTTTTCAGAGGCTGAAAGTCGTCTCGAAGTGACAAAGAAGCTTCTCGATTCGATCGCCGTGGCGGGCGAGAAACGATTCGACTGGGCTCAGGTGTTGCAGTCGATCAATGTGGTGCTCCCGTCGGACCCGAAGGGAGAACGTCCCGAGAAGCTATCTCAACGCAACGTGCTGTACATCGACCGCATCGAATCGGAATACGTCGATAGCCGATTCAATCTGTCGAGTTGGTGGAAGGGTGAAGTGAATAACCGCCCGATCAGCAAACATTACGAAACACAGGAACTCTCAAAACTCGAGCCTGCCGAGGCTCCTGAAGAGTCAGAAGATCCGAACGCACAGCCGCCAGAAAATGACGAGCCGAACCCTGGGGCGCCAGCGGCGCCGGGTTCCCCAGGCGCAAACGGGGCACAAAGGCCCGACCCTGGCCCCAAAGGAACCGGCTGGGTTTTTCGGCTCGTTGGTTTTCATTTCCACAACGACCGCTTAAACACGCCAGATAGCGGTCGTAGCTTTGTTATTAAGACGCTGATTGCAAACCTCAGCAAGCCGTCGATTGTCATTGACGAGGGCAGCGGAAAGAGTGTGCCTGTCGGAGACTTTGGGATCGCCTACCCGGTGGTTATCTCACACGGTTCGATCGATTGGGATCACATGCCCGAGAATCGAGATGAAGACGATGGAGATGTCGAACCGCTGCCGATCTATCGGTTCGAGGTCCAATTCGTTTGGTTGGACAAGAGGCCCGGGGATGAGAAGGAGGGTGGTCCTAATACTGGCCAAGTTGCCGGCGGACCAGCAGCCGTGGGAGGAGAACGATAAATGGACCAAGCTAAAGAATATCTTGCGATCCTCCAGAAATACCACTTCTGGGTCATCAGTGTCTTGCTGGTCATCGTTGGACTGGTTGGTTGGAAGATGGGAGTTGGTGTGCTGGAAGAAAAGTACACCCAGAATCGCGGACAGATCCAAGTCGCGTTCCAACAAGCCGGCGGGGTAAGGGGAGTCAATCCTCACCCAAACAGGAGCTTCATCGAAGTCATCGACACCGAACACGACCAAATCAAGGCCGAAGCTCTCCAGGCTTGGCAGCTTCACTACGACCGGCAGCAGGAAGTTCTGATTTGGCCGCGGGAGATGCTCACCAACAACTTGGTCGATGCGATCGAGCGGCTTCAGCCAAAGGGTGATATCCCGGAAAGGCTACGTTCTGATTTCGAGATCAAGGCGTCTGGAATCCCGCTGAGTTGGACAAAGAAATACAATTTAATGCGTGAGGTTCCCAAGGACCCAATTGATGACGAAGAAGAAGACAAAGAAGAAGAAACGACCTACACGGGCGTCGTCATTTGGGAAGGACTGGAAGGCCTGGATCAACGGTATCATTGGGGAGATACTCCACGAACCGATGAGATCTTGTTGGCTCAAGAAGACTTCTGGATGTACGAGATCTTGCTCGAAATCATCGTTGCCACGAATAGCGGTGCGACCGAACACTACAACGCACCAATTCGCCAAATCGTGGCATTGGAGATTGCCCAACAAGCATTGCTTGCGCCTGAGATCACGATCGAAAATGCTCTGATGGAGTCGGAACGCCGCAGAAAAGATTCGAAACCAAAAGACTCCGAAGTTTCTGTTCCTGCCAAAGGTGACGATGAGAAGATGCAGCTAGCGGGACGCTATGTTGATGAAGCAAAGGGTACTCCACTGCCCAACGGTCCCAAGGCGAATGCCGTGTACAAATTGATGCCCATCCGGATGCTGCTGTTGATGGACCAGAAGAAAGTCACACAACTGTGCGTTGCTTGTGCCAACAGCCCTGTGATGGTGGAACCACGACAGGTGGTAATTATCGACGAGGAAGATTTCCAAGGCGGAAGCGGGGGAGGAAGTGCGGGAGGGATGCCACTGCAACCTGGCCCCAACGCCTGCTACGTCGATCTGCGGGGCGTGGTCTATCTATTCAATCCTCCCGATCAGAAACGGTTACAGCCCGCCGACGCGGGGAACACACCCGTGGCAGCAACAGGGACGAATCCATCGGGTGCTTGATTTTCATGGAGTATCACCGCACCGCGGTGGAAGAACAATCGTCGGAGAATAGCGATGAAGGTCAAGTTGAATCTCGACACCGCCATGCTGAAAGCTTTCGCGATCGAGCACACCGAGAAGGTCGTGTTCGGGGTGTTTGGTCTTACGCTTCTGTACCTCGCCTATTCGGGATTCAGCCACGAAACATACGACAAGACACCCACCGAGCTAGAAACCGAAGTCAGGCAAGCCCGGGACCACATCGACCGCTCGAAGCCGCCAGAGATTGACTCGCAAGAACCGGTCATCGTTAAGATTGAACGCAGTTTGGCAGTGGTCGATCTTGACAGATTTGCGACCACGAAGTTGCCCAGACCGAACGTCCGCGATTTGGGTTCGAAGCGCGGCAACCCCCGGATTTTTCCCGCCGCCAGCCGGCATGCGGCAACGGGGTGCGGGGGGGGGCCATGGG
>CAZNXE010000148.1:0-13902 GCA_964576465.1 uncultured Planctomycetaceae bacterium | reverse complement strand
GGTGCCACTGCTGGCTTGTCCAGCAGTGCCTCTATTTCCCCTGATACACTGCTGGGCAAGCCAGCAGTGGCACCCGACTTTTTCAACAAGCCCTTAGTCTTCGTCGGTCGACAGAAACACTTCGTGAACATCGAGTGCGCTGGGGCCACGGAACATTTCTTTCGGCGCGCGGTTCGCATGCGCTTCGGCAAACGCCTCGCTGCGTGTCCACGCGACAAAATCCTCCATCGAGCGCCACCACGTCTTCACTTCGTAATAGCCCTCGGCATTCGGGTCGTCGACGAATGTCCCGGTTTCGTGATCGAAGCGAACCGGACGTGGACGATGGACTTCGTTGCGGATAAAACCGGGCGACTTGTCGACTAGATGGACCCGATTGCGGAACCGATCCTCAAAATCGATCTCGTGCCCTTTCGAAATTGGCATGCGATTCGTAACGACAATCATGGTGCTTCTCATCCATTCAGGATCGGTGGCATTGCGGCAAGACGGACATGCTACCACACATAGCTGGCTTCACGCACGGCCCTAATTTTCTGTCTAGATAAAGATGTCCGACGTGCAATCGCCGCCCGGATAGCGAACCTCATGGGCACGCGCCGGGCCGTCTGGTTCTTTGCCGAAGTCGACGAGGAAGTCCTTGTTGATCTTCATGCCTCCGTTCTCCGTGTCGCAATCGATTTGGAGCAGGCAAGAGCCATTCTTCGCCATGTTGGGGTAGAACTGGTTGTCCCAACTGCTGAGCAACGATGTGGTGACGTAAAGCCGCTTTCCGTCGAGGCTCAGTTGAATCATCTGCGGCCCGCCGTCGATTTGCTTGCCGCCGAGCGGTTCACCCTTGCCGAGCAATCCGCCACACCACACTTGGCCTGTCAGTTTCGGATGGGCAGGATCAGAAATATCGTACTGCCGAATGTCGCCATGTAGCCAGTTCGAGAAATACAGGAATCGATCGTCCATCGAAATCAACAAGTCGGTAATCAGCGCCGGCACCGGCATGGGCCAACTTTCCAGTTCGACCGACGGGATGGCGATCACGTTGTCCGCATGCCACTGCCCATCTTTCTGGTGGCAATGCCACATGGTGCTCGACAGCGCGGCGCCGACGTATCCGTGTGTGCTGTCGGGATTGTGCATGAACCGCACTTCCAAAGGCACCAACCCGTCTGCCCCCATGTCGACGGTCTTGACGATCTCGCGACTCGGCCAATGCCAGAAATGAATCTGGTGGCCGTACTTGTCAGCCTCAACGTCCTTGATATCAAAGCCAGAGCGAAATGTATTCGGCGCTGCCCATTCGCTGCTAACCATTACGTTGTGCCGCGGTTGATACCAAAAGTCGTAATTAAACCGCATGTTCTCGGCCGATTCTTCCCAGCGACCCACGATGTCGAACTTGTCGTCCAGCAGCAAGAAGCCGCCTGGTCCATTTCCCTGCGCATCACCGAGC
This sequence comes from uncultured Planctomycetaceae bacterium, assembly GCA_964576465.1. Taxonomy (GTDB): domain Bacteria; phylum Planctomycetota; class Planctomycetia; order Pirellulales; family JAEUIK01; genus CAZNXE01. Next base: position 12,452 of record CAZNXE010000148.1, on the reverse strand, counting down.
ATCGAAATCATAATCTCACCGCTTGGCAAACAATGCACGGTGTGCGGTGCGGTGAGATTGGTCTTCGCCGCGATCTCTTCTGGCTCGATGATTTTGTGCATCCGCAGTGCTCGTTCATCTCGAGCATCAACAATGTGAATACGACTCGACCCAAGCCCTGGAACGATCAAGAAATCACGAGAGCGATCTTCGTGGGCGTTACAACTGCTGCACGTATTCCAGCCAAAGTGGTGTAGCTCGTCGCCAACATTCGGCATTTTCAAGCGATCGATCACCTCACCATAGGTCGGCGAATCTGGATCGACATCAATCGTTGCCAGATAATCGGGCTTGTTGATGGGGGTGCCAACGTAAAGCGCAGTCGCATACAGCAACTTTTCGCGAGGGGCTTTCATCGCCGCTTCAGGATTTGCAAACCCTGGCCCACAGTCGGGGCCATGCTCTTTCTCCGCGGCAAACAAACCCGAAGGCGTCAAGGAATGAGCCAAACCCGTGGCAGCCGTTGTTGTTAAGAAATCACGACGTCGCATCCAATCGTCTCCCCATCGCATCAGCACCAGATAATATCCCACATACTGGTGAAAATTATACCTCCAATCTGACAACGATGCGGTGACCTACACGTCCGCAAGGATTCGACTGAGATGATGGCGAAAGAAAGAGCCTAAGCCGCGACGGGCTGGTGGTACTCGAACCAGGAGTCCCATGCTTGGTCGAGTGCAACTAATGCCGACTGAATGGGTATGGCGCGAAGTCGTCCGTCTGGATGCGACTCGACAAGCTGCATGCGTTTCAGCTTTTTTACGGCATCGTCAGCCTCGAAATCAACGGGGCGTCCAGTGTGATGGTGCAGAAACTTCTCCACACGTTCGTCAAGTTCCGTAACGGTCCAACCACCTTCAGGCGCATGGTGCCACAGAAAGAAGTAGGCCAGAATCGCTTCGCGAAACTCCTGCGCTTCGGCCTCGTCGAGCAAGTACGACATCACGCCCGCATTGTGTCCAAGGCTTTGGAAATACAGGCTCTGCGAAAGCTGCAATTGATACTGCTGCAAGGTCTTGTGATAGCCGTATACCGAACGCATTCCATAGCCCACCGCTCCGGCTCCCAAGGCCGCAATTCCGATTGGCCCTTTGAGGCCCAGCAATACGAGTTTCGTAATCTTCGAGATCGTCACCCCCACGCCCGAGACGATGGGCAAGACGATCTTTCCGCGGTCGCCCCATTTCATCGTGGGGCGCGATCCTGGAAGCAGCATTTCCAAATCGGCATGCGGGATGTTCTTGAACAACTTGATGTAGATGGCGTTGGGGTTCACAAAGAACCTCAACCGCTTGTGATCGCGGACGCGAAACATAACCACGAGCCGCTGGAACGTGGGGATCTCGATTTCCTCTTTGCGGCCTAGTTTCTTCCACCGCCGCACCAATCGCGCATTGGTAACGTTGCCGCGTGCGAAGACCTCGAGCCGGTCGAGTACGTCGAAATCAAAGTCGACCTTTACGCCCCATTCCGACGCGACCCCCAATACCTGTTCAATATCGTCACGTGACAGTCGCCGAAAGTTGGCTCGCTCCATGAGCCAAGCAAATTCGTTGAACAGCTTGTCGGCCCGTTCGTTGAACTGATCTTCGTTCAACGGCTCGGCAATTTCCGGTTCAGCGGTTTCACGGTCCGGGTCGAACGGGGCATAGAGATCCTTGAGCGACTCCAACACGGTGTGATATTCGAAGTGTAGTGTGGCTTCGACCATGCGACAAAGCTGGCGAAAGGAGTCGGCGCAGGAGTTGTCTTCGCCCAGTTCGCGCGTCAGCAAGGTAACAAGGTCGGGCTTTCGGAGCGGGATAAATTCTTCGCGTTCCGTCCGGACGACGCGCCCTGGCACGGCAATCTTGGAAGGCCTAATTCGCGGCTTGCCTGGCTTGCTACAAGCTTTCGTTGCTGTCATGCCTGTGCGATCTCCGATCACGACTCACCCAATTGAACTGCCGGTACGCCATCAGTATCGGCAAGTCTACAAGAGGACGTCGAATTATTCCAATTCAACCTCGCCAAGCTGGCACTTCCTGCACCGTAGTATTCGTCTTTCATCTGTTCCGTAACATGACGATCGAGGCGATCACTAGCAGTGCGATCCCACCGACGATTACGGTGCCGCCTATTCGATAGAAGTAGATGTTCGACGTCGTCCCATTTTCATCATCACTCCTGGTTGCGGGCGGTTGAGCCTGAGAAGCCAAATCCTCATCCGTGGTCTCGGGCGATAGCGTCGAAGCTGGTGGCATGATTTGGTCTGTTTCCATGTTCTCGAAACTCGCCGTGTAGTCAGCGGCTCCTACATCAAGCGAATTTTCTTCGTAGGCTATGGCCGCCTCTTGGTAGCCTAGGGCGCTCTCCAAGCCGGCGATCACTCCCGTGATGGCTCCGATCGCTTCGGAGTCTTCCGGATCGAAACCCAACTCTTTCTCCACGGCCACCCGCATGTCTTCGCCCCACTCCGCAGGAATCACCGGACCGGAGAGCCAAGTATCGTCGGTGGTGCAGGTGCAGCTTCGTCCCAACATCACAAGCAACTCGTAAATGGCCTCCTCAGTCGCATTCTCTCCTTCAAGCACGGGTCCGCGCAATTCACCTCGCCCGGTGAGCATGACCAGGCGGACATCATCGGAGTCCGCATCTTCGTCGATCAGGCCAAGGCTCCACAGCAGAACTTGCTCATCGATATTGTTTCGCTGAAGGACAACAACCGCGGGGGGCCGCTCGATGGTCTTGTCCAATTCGGTGGTCGTGCCAACGATTCGCTCGCCCGCGCGACGTGCTTCTTCGGCCACCTGCCGTGCCGCTTCGGAATCGTCGCCGCTCACAATCAACAACACACACCAAGCCTGAATGAGTTCATTGTGCAATTGGGCCCGTAACGGGGAGTCGACCGCCGAGGCAACGATCCTCATGACAGCATCAAGTGAGATTTGGTCGGCCTCGAGCGTGCCCAACAAAATCGCTCTTCCTTGCGGCGAAACCAACACGGCCCTCAGTCCGTTGGCCGGAACGTCGTCAAGCGTCAAGCGGTCGCCCAGTGCGCGAACCGTCGCGCTGTCCGGCGGCACAATCTCAGCGACCACATTCGCCTCGGCTAGCCATGCGGTGGTTGCGGTATCAACCGAATCGCGTAGCGACTCATCGGTCGAGTCGGTTATCAACAGCAGTTGATAACTCGGCCGAGCGTCGCCCCCGATGAAGGCGGAATCGCGAATCGAATAAGGGCAAGCCGTCGCAGGTGATGGCGAAAGACTGGCCAGGCCGATCAGCGTGACGAGACCGATCGCCATAGACGTTTTGACTTGATCAACCATCGATCACACCATGTGCCGCGCGAACCACAACGATTGAATCTCAACGGGAGCCACCGTGCAGACGGCATGCGAGTGGCCCCGATACCCTCAAGTATAAGAAGCAAGCCGCTGAACCGTCCAGTTGTAAACGCCGATGCGGTAATGCTTGCGGCGGGGATAAGGGCTGCGATTTCACGCGTCTCGCAGCACAATGGCCGGATCTTGCAAGACAGCACTCAGCGCGGGCAGATAGCTGGCCATCGCACATACCACGGGGGCTCCGATAACACTCCACGACAGCATTGTATAGGGAATTTGATAGTGTCCTGGCGAGATTCCCATGGCGTCAACCAAGACGATTCTCGCCAAGAGCGTGCCCACGCCAAACCCCACAACACCACCAACGACGCCCAGCAGCAAGGCCTTGCCCAAAAACAACATGGCAATTCGCGTCGACCCCCGACCGAGTGCCCGCAGGAGCCCGATTTCAACACGACGTTCGCGCACATTCGACAACGTCAACAGCCCGACCCAAACGGCGGCGGCGAGCACCACCAGCGGCGTTACGATTCCGGCGAATGCTTCCATCCTCTGCTGACGTTCGTTTCGACGCGTGGATAAATCGGCCAGCACTTGCTGTTTGTTCTTTGCGACCAGCGACCGCTGTTCAACACGTGCCAAGGCCTTGGGACCGACTTCGTAGATTTTCGTCTCGGGCAACACCGTTTCGAGTTGCTTGCGAACTTCTGGCAACAGCTCCGACTTGCAGCGACATCCGATGGCTAGAATCTGGTTGATCCGGTCGGGTTCGTCGAGAAGCTGTTGTGCATCGCTCAAGTGCATGGCGAGGGTGATATCCTCAACCGTTCCCCGTTCGGGCAGCAGCTTGGCGATCGTGAACGGTTTTCCCAGGATGTCGAGCGTGTCTCCCTCATGGCGACCGATGCCCAAATTATGCCCCACATAGACCGTGCCCGGGGCGATGCTAAAGCCCATCGGTTTTTTTGCCTTCTCATGCGCCTTGGGCGTTTCCGGCAAATAACCCATGAGCAACACCTTGCGATCACCCCACGTAATCTTTCGTTGCAGCGTGGCAACCAGATGCGTGACGAGTGTTAGCTGACTCGAGTTTGCCAATCGGTCGACGTATTCTTGCGGCATGTCATGTTCGCTATATCCGTCGGACCAAAAATTGTTCATGTTCGTATCGCGATGCAGGATCTTCAGATTGAACTCCATCTTGAGCATGATCTTTCGCGTTTCATCTTCGACCACCGCCAGGGCTTCCTCCGTCTCTTTGCTCATCTCCTCGAACTGTTCGACGCTTTCGGAGTGATACCCATTGACGACGGCGGCACCGGCGACAAACAAACTGACCGCGACCGTCACGCCCAAGAGCATGAGAACGAAGTTGATCTTGCGATAGCGGATTTCGTCAAGCAGCAGTTTGAACGTGGTCATGTCGGCATCTCGGCGCAATTCTAACTCAGGACTTCCGTTTGAACCGGCGAATCAATGGGAAACAAGCCCCGTCGCACCCATCGATCATAAGGCAAGCGGCAGATAGAAACCTACCGTAGCATGAGACCCCGTCTCGTGTAGAGTCCGCATCGCACCCAGGACGGGGTTCTGTCTTCATACACAACTCGGCCAAACCCGGGGCATGCCCACCGGTCCTAGGGCGACGCTGCGCTTGCCCAAGGCTACGGTGAAAACAAGCCTTCGGCCAAAAGACCAAGCTCCAGACTTGTGCATGGTCACGGCGTGGATCTAGACCATGCGCTACTTGGTCAGCTCGAAGCTGAAGAGCACAGCGCCGGTCGAGAATCCGCTGTCCTGGTAGTTGCCGAAGTCGATCCAGTCATGGGAATACTCAACCTCCGCGCCGATGGCGACCCCCATCGGGCCGAATGCCGCGGAGTAATAGTCTGTATTCAACAACGTAAGCCCCGCACCGAAAAACAGACCGGCAAATGTATCTGTGTTCGAGTAGTCTTCCAACAACACCGAGGTTTGGTCTGCCGCGAGTCCCGCAATGAGTGCGTCGGTCGTTGCGGAGTTGAACTCGCGGAAGGCGCCGTTGATATGACCGAAGCGTCCACCGAAGCGGAACATCATGCCGAGCCCACCGCCAGGGCCATTGGGGGTTCGCTGCCACCCCATGGCTGCGTCCACGCTGGCTCGATTCAACTCCACGAGTTGGGCATTCAGCAGGTCGGACAGTGGCGTCGCGGAGACCGGTCCGGCAGGACCGATCACGACATATGTTCCTGGAGTCGGGCGCAGTTCGGCGTTGCCGGCGATGGTCAAGAATGACCCGCCCAAGTCCAGAAAGACAAAGCCGTCTGGCCCACGCCCGGCTAGTGGTTGTCGCACGCCACCAGCGATTGACCAACCTGTATCCGAGCTCTTGAAGAACCCTTGGTCGAGAGCAAACGCAGGGCCTGTCTTTACAAAGGTCATGCCCTGTTGCGCTTGTGCCGAAGTGGCCCCAAGCAGACCGCTGGCAAGAAGAGCGGCCACTGCGGCAAGTTGGTTCACGCCGCGGTGCCGCCGCGCAAAGTTCAGACAGTCGGTCATGGTCTCCCCCTCCGTCAAAGTCGTCCGTCCGCACAATCGTCACGAGCGTGCGTACTGTCATCTTCGGTCTAAGGAGCCAACGCACGTTGACGATTGTTCGGGCGATCCCGGTTGTTCCGACCCCCTGCCGGTGCGGTCGTAACGATTAGGTAAGACGAACGGGCTGAAAGGGTGTCTATCTCCTCAATCAAGCGAAGGCTTGTTGAATGGCTTGGCGGATTTTGCTGATTGATTTGGCGCAAGGGAGCGGCGGCCAGTATTGCTGGCTTTGGTTTTCGGTGATTCGGTTGGGCATGATGGTGGACTTTCTTGGATTCGGCATTTGCGGCGGTACCAGAGCGTCCGGGCTCTGGCTTCGGGGGCCGAACGGTCAGCAGGCGTGAATGAGCAGCAGGGGCTCCATCGTCTCGCGATAGCTGAGAGGGCGTTTTTGAATTGCTGTCAGGTATTTTTCGGGTGGAGTCTGCGTAGCATGAGGTGGATCATGGCAATTTGCACGAGCGCCTCACCCGTTTCGGTTAGCTCTTCGTAGTCTTTACTGAAGCGTCGACAGCGACCGAGCCATGCGAACGTGCGTTCGACCACCCAGCGACGCGGCAGCACATGAAAGCCTTCGAGGTCGTCGTTGCGTTTGATGATCTCCAACACCCAACCACACGTTTGTTTCACCCATTCGATTCATTTCCCGCGATAGCCACCATCGGCCCAAATCAACTGCAATCGCGGAAACTTGCCCTTCGCCTTTTCCAGTACCTGCTTTGCTCCATCGCAATCTTGTACGTTGGCCGAATGGACGACGATGCACAACAACAAACCGATCGTATCGGCTCGCGGCCTGCTTGCAAGCGGATTTGTTCTCGTAGCAGGTCGTGGATCCGTTGCCACGTGCCATCTTGACGCCACGTTCTGAAATAGCCGTAGGTCGTGTTTCAATGTTCGTATTCTTTGGGCAGCACTGGTGGTACGTCCACCTGAGCTGCAAGAGTGCAGTCTCTTTGGGGCGGGGTTTTATGCGGCGATTTTGTGTTGTTTTGAATGGTTTGTTCTGTAAGGTCGTAAATTGCCTGGGTAGGGGATCTTCAGGTAGGCGGCGTAAGTTGTTGACCAAGTCCTGCTCAGCAAGATGGTGCGGAGTGTCAAAATGGTTTTGGCGCCTTCGTGACTCCATCGCATTCCAGAGTTCTTGAGGCGTTGGGTGAAAATCGTTTTGCATGCCGCTTCCGTCACGCCACTGCCGAGAGGAATATGGACCGCTGTGTAGTCGCTGTAACGCATGTGCCGTGTTCGTGACTGAATGTAGCGGTAAGCTTTCCATAAATCCTCTTCTTTCGTCTTCGAGATCTTTCGTCGATGAAAATGACTGGCCGCGTGCCAGCGGACCTCACGCGGGATGTCTCACGGCCAACGAAATTGTTACCTGGGCACCGCCGTGCAGCGGTGGTCGGTGTCCATACAAAAACGGTTGGTCGGCCGGGCCGGGCGTCGGGTTGTGATGCACGTCGGCTCCTTCGACCTTGGGACCATACCGTTTGGTCGGCGAATCGTCGATCACCAGCAGCACCCGTTAAGGCAAGGGCAAGATGCACAGCAGAAGTGCCACCAACTGCGTCGCAATCGATTCGCTCTTGCGTCCCACGCAGGTGAGGAAGTAATAATAGTCTTGGTAGTCGTTGCTGACGCCTGCCGCGCGGAGCCAAGTGGTCACCGTGCGACGTCCGCCAGCGAACAATATGCCCGTCAGCAGCACCGGCAACCGCCAGCGATTGCGAGCATGCAACCCAGCCGCCAACCACGCGCTCCACTGGGACCATTGATCGGGACATTCCCAACGACCTCTCGAATTCGCCATCCTTGGCTCTCCTATCGTGCGGTGTGTCTCGCAACCGCAGCATGATAGAAGAGCCTTTTTTAGTAGAGATCAGTTGTCGCTGTTTTTTCAGAAAGTGCAGTTCGATCCCAGCCCGCGACCAATCCGCAACTTGCCCTCCGTGGCGGCGGAACGAGTCGATTGTGTAGTCGATCCAATGCCGCGTAAGGCTGCGAGGTTCGGTGAATGGCCTGGTCTCGAATGCCAGTCTCGTTTTGGGCGAGCTTCGGTATCAGGTAGTCGATCTTCTTTCGATCCCCGGGCGTACATTGATGCGGGGCAGAGCGGAGTCCGCAGCTATCGAGAACGGTAAATCACAACGATCGTGGCTCAGGTTCTGCTATTGCGAATCTGTTCACCCGAGGAGACCTCGACTGGCAGGAACGGCGGATATTTCGGCGTTCTCGGCCCCATCTGACTCGCCTGAACTGCTTTATCTTGAAGAGCATCGTGTACTAAGGTATGATTACGTATCTTCATTGACAGTTTTTCGTCTTTGGCTGATGTGCCCATACATGCGATATATGCGTGCCCACAATCTGACATCTCTCATGGTGGCCACGCTTAGCCTTTGGATGCTATTGGGCACACTTGCGATAAGCGGCGATGACCCTGCTCTGGTTCCAAAGTCCTCCTCTGGGGAGTCTGAGGAACGTATCGACACAGACGATGTTGACGACGACGATGCGATCGTTGGCGTCGGCATTTCGGTCGTCGACGCAATCTCTCATTACATTCAGCTTGAGCCGCATCGCGACAATCCCCTGCACGCGCATACTTGGCGCTGGTGCTCCCGGGGACCACCGCTCGCTTAGTCTCTCTCGATCGTGCGACTCCGTAAGAGCTGTGCGGTTTGAATTGCAATCCGAAAGATTGCTCCTCCCGGCGATTCTCACGCCCCGAGACTTCATGCGACGTCGGCATTTGAATCTGCACGTTTGTTAAGACGCAACAAACTGCGGCATGTGCCAACACCCTTGCCGTGCCAGAGATCCGTTATGCAACTCACGCTTTTGGATGTCGCCAAGCTGTTCGACGTGTCTGAAAATGCGGTCATTCGGTGGGTGAATGATGCCAACCTGCCTGCCGAAGAGATCGACGGCGATTACCGGTTTCATCGGGGGGAATTGCTTGAATGGGCAACCCTCAATAAGCAGCACATCTCGCCGGAAATCTACGATCAGGTCAATGGCGATAAAATTGAAACGATCAGTTTGGCAAGCGCAATCGAAGCCGGTGGTGTACTTGTAAGCGTGACAGGAGACGACACGCGGACCATTCTCCGCAATGCCATCGATGGTCTACCGGTTCCCGAATCATTTGGAATCGAAACACTCCTCGAACTGATTCTTGCAAGAGAAACTGTTGGCAGCACGGCCATAGGCGATGGCATTGCAATTCCTCACCCACGCCAACCGGTCGTTCTAACCGTGCAGCAGCCGGTCGTGCGGTTGTGTTATCTAGCACAAACACTGGAGATTCCGGCGCCCGACGGCAAGCCCATCGACACTCTGTTTCTCATGATTTGCCCCACCGTACACGACCATCTGCAACTGCTGGCCCGGCTGGGTGCGGTCATGCGGAACGACACCGTACGAGCGGAGTTGAAGAGCCGAGCGAAGGGCGACCGAATGGTTCAAGCGATCCGTCAGGCCGAACACGATCTTACCCCGGGTGATGATTCCGTGGAGTGTGCCTAGATGAATCTTTTAATCAATGGATTGTTGGTGTTAGCCGGCGGCGGATTCTGTGCGTTGTTGCTCAGCCGAACCAAAGCAGCGAACGTCGTCGGGGCAATTTCCGCGGTCGTCGGATCGGCGATGGTGCTGGTGCCAGCGGTGCGTGTGATTGCTGAGGGCTCCACGCCCGCGGAATTCTCTGCCGCATGGAACGTCCCGTACGGATCATTCACGCTCTTGCTCGACCCGCTTTCGGCATGGTTCGTGATTCCCATCGCAGGGCTCTCAGCGATTTGCGCTGTTTACGGGCTGCAATACATGGCCCACTATGCGGGTCGAAAATCACTCGGTGCTCCTTGGTTCTTCTACAACCTGCTGGTTGCCAGCATGGTGGTGGTTGTCACATCACGAAACGGCGTGCTGTTCCTAGTCGCGTGGGAATGCATGGCACTGACGTCCTACTTCCTTGTTGTGTTTGAAGACGAGAAGGATTCGGTTCAGGAAGCGGGACGCATCTATCTGATTGCTTCGCATCTCGGTACGGCTTTCCTGCTGGCATTCTTTGTTTTGTTAGGCCGCGAAGCTGGGTCGTTGGAATTCTCTCAAATCGCGACTTGGCTCGATTCAACCGATGGTTTCAGCCCAGGAATGTCGAGCCTGCTGTTTATCTTGGCGCTCGTCGGCTTTGGAACCAAGGCCGGGTTCATGCCGCTACATGTCTGGCTGCCGGAAGCTCATCCGGCCGCGCCAACCCATGTTTCGGCAGTGATGTCTGGCGTGATGATCAAGACAGGTATTTACGGCATTGTCCGAACTCTGACCGTACTCGGTTCCTCGCAAGAATGGTGGGGCTGGCTGCTGATTGGCGTGGGGGTGACATCCGGTATTGGTGGAATTCTATTCGCGCTGGCACAGCACGATCTCAAACGCCTCCTGGCATACTCCAGCGTGGAGAACGTCGGCATCATCGCGTTAGGTTTAGGAATCGGCGTCCTAGGAGTTCACGGAAACGCGCCTGCGGCGGCCTTGCTGGGTTTCTCTGGGGCGCTGTTGCATGTCTTGAATCACGCGGTCTTCAAGGGATTATTGTTCCTGGGTGCAGGGGCCGTCATTCAAGGAACCGGAACGGGGGTGCTCGATGTTCAAGGCGGCCTTCTAAAGCGAATGCCGTGGACCGGTGTCTCATTTTTAGTCGGCGCGGCGGCGATCTCAGGGTTGCCGCCACTGAACGGTTTTTTTGGCGAATTCTTAATGTTCTTAGGTGCCTTTGAAGAAGACTCGCTACTGACAACCTCTGGCGCGGTTACCGCGCTGGCAGCAATCGGCAGCCTGGCCCTTATCGGTGGACTAGCTGCCGCCTGCTTCACAAAAGCGTTTGGCATTGTGTTCTTGGGTGAACCCCGCAGTGATGCATCGCGCGACGCGCACCCGCCTGGCTGGGCCATGCGAGTGCCGATGTTGCTTCTGGCGGGGTGTTGCTTTGGAATCGCACTGTTGGCCCGGCCTATCGTTGAACGTCTTGTGCCGATTGTCTCGGGATTTGTTCCAGAAGCCGCGATCAACGAAACGGGAGCGCTCGACTCGGCTTTTATCTCACTAAGTTCGATTACCACGGTCTGTGTGATGGTTGTCGTACTTGGCGTCGTCCTGACCTTCGTGCGTAAGGCGTTATTGAAGAACCGCGAAATTGGAAGCTCGTCGACGTGGGGCTGTGGCTATGCTGCTCCAACGGTCCGCATGCAATACACGTCGTCGTCGTTCGCGTTCCCCATTCTCGCACTGTTTTCGCCCATGCTGAGGATTGTTCGAAAGCTCTCAGCACCTCGGGGGCTCTTTCCGAAATCAGCCGATCTCCATACCGAAGCCCCAGACATTGCGATGAAGTATATCTTCAGCCCGCTGTACCGGTTGATCGACCGACTGCTGTCGATGCTGGGATGGATTCAACACGGACAAGTGCATCTTTATGTGCTGTACATCGCGGTCACGATGGTCGTGTTATTGGTGTGGTACCTGGGAGTTGCAGCATGAGATTTTTGCCGCTTGTTCTGGCGCTGATTCTTGCACCGTTGATGCGAGGCATCATCAATCGAACGAAAGCATACTTCGCCGGTCGTCAAGGACCGCCGCTGCTGCAACCGTACTACGATCTGTGGAAGTTGCTGCACAAGGGAGCCGTCTATAGCACGACGACGACATGGATTTTTCGAGCCGGTCCGATCCTCTCGCTCGCGGCGACGATGGTGGCAGTTACGCTCATGCCGCTGGCAACCTGGCCCGCGGCAATGTCTTTTAGCGGCGACTTCATTCTGCTTGCGTATCTACTTGGGTTGGCCCGGTTCATGACCGTCGTCGCGGCGTTGGATACTGGCTCGGCCTTCGAAGGCATGGGCGCGAGTCGTGAAGTGCTCTACGCGGCACTTGCCGAACCAGTATTGTTATTAGGGTTGGCCGCGATCGCCAAGATTAGCGTAGGCGGGTCGATCCTGTCTTCCCTCAGTCAAATGCATTCGGAAGTCGGCATTCATCTGTGGTCCGAAAGCGGAGTGATACTTGTCTTCGTCGCGGTGGCCTTGTTTATCGTGTTTCTGACGGAGAATTCACGAATCCCGGTCGACGATCCGACAACCCACCTTGAACTTACGATGATTCACGAAGTCATGGTGCTCGACCACAGCGGCCCTGACCTCGCATTCATTCTTTATGCAGCCTCGCTCAAACTGTGGCTATTGGGGGCACTCATCGTCGGCCTTGTTGTTCCCAGCACGGGCATGCTGGTGGTTGACCTGCTCACAAGCCTGATCGGATTGATCGTCATTGCGATTGTGACTGGAATCGTGGAATCGGTGATGGCGCGTCTGCGACTGGTCCGCGTGCCACAACTCTTGATGGGAGCTGGCGCGCTGGCCGTGCTGGCCCTGGTGTTGGAGTACAAGAACTGATGAATTCCCTTGCCGATTCAATCCTGATTGCGGTTGTACTCCTCAACCTGGC
>CAZNXE010000147.1:0-13956 GCA_964576465.1 uncultured Planctomycetaceae bacterium | reverse complement strand
GCACTCGTGGCATTGGTGCTGGATATTGCCCGTTGCGGACCGCGAATCAGGCTGCGTGCGACATTTTGTCACGTTGACGATCAACGCGGTTCCCACGGATAACTGTGGGTTCTAGCCAAGTAGGTCAGGGCTTGCCCTGACGAAGTTTCGGGCACAATCCTGGGCCATGTCAGGGCAGGCCCTGACCTACTCGACTGTTCCTACCGTGCATGGAATTTTCGGTATGAGGCGTGCCGCAATGTTTGGCAGGTTCTTTTGTGGCGTTTGAGGGTAAAGCCGTGCTTCACGACAGCGCAATTCGGTCAACGTTAACGGCCATTGTTTTGCTCTTGGGTTTCCTGGGCAGCGTTGGCTGCAATCGCTACGAATCTCCGTCGTTCGAACTGAACATGGAAGGTGCCGACCGCGACGAACAATACGCCGACGGATCGCCGAAGTACACGCTCGAAAAGATGCAAGCGGTGGTCAATGCCACCGTGGCGGCATTCGGATCGCCGGACGATCCGTTCGTGTTCGAGGAAACAGAGCTGGACGTTGACAAGATCAACATGTCGGCCGGACCCGTTTCCAGCGATATCGAAGGAACCCCGCAAGGTCTGTATCGCAAACACTGTGTTCAGTGCCACGGCATCAACGGCGACGGGGCTGGCCCTTCGGCGCTCTTGCTCAACCCCTATCCTCGCGATTTTCGCAAGGGCATCTTCAAATTCACTGCCACCGCTCAAGGTGCGAAGCCGACCGACGACGATCTACAAAGGGTAATCCTGGCGGGCATCCCCGGCACTGGCATGCCATCTTTCGGTACGCTCTCGCCCGAGGAGATTGAATCCTTGGTCGAATATGTCAAATATCTGGCCTATCGTGGAGAAGTTGAGACCCTCATTCAGAGCTTGATCGTCGAAGAGGATGAAGAGCTGGATTACGAGTTCTTGCTCGATGAAGCCGTCCTTCCGATTGCCGATCTGTGGCTCGATTCAGCGGAAGAATCGATGATTGTCGTTCCTGAAGATCCGCGCCCATCGGATCGCGAGGCATCGGTCGCGGCGGGACGGAAGCTGTTTGCCGGGGAGCGCGGCTGCGTGAAATGCCATGGCCCCACCGGAGCCGGCGATGGCAAGGAAAAAAACTACGACGTGTGGAACAGCATGAAAGTTTCGCACACGCCCGAAGACATTGCCAAGCTGTGGTTGCTGCCGCTGCAAGAGTTGCGCCCACGCAATCTGCGAGCCGGGGTCTATCGTGGCGGACGCGATCCGATCGATATCTACCGCCGCGTTTATGTCGGCGTGAAAGGAACTCCCATGCCCGCTTCGGGGCCTCCGCCCGGCCAAAGTGCCGCCACCGGCGCGTTGCCCGAGGGCAGCAAAGCCCTGACTTCGACGCAAATCTGGAATCTTGTCGATTTCGTACTCTCCCTGCCATATGAAGATGAAGTAAAGAAAGACGACGCGGTTGCTTTTATCCAAGGGGTTTCAGCAACGGCGAACTCTGTGGTCAAAAAATAAACCCAAAACGTAGCTCACTTCCCTCTCACACCCTGCTGGGGTTCTTAAACGCTCGTGCCCACCGTCGACCATCCGTCGCTCGAATCGACCTCCAACCGCTGGCCACATCGTTGGGCCGTGTTGTTGGTTTGCGTGACGTTCCCTTTAATTTGGGTCGGAGGGCTGGTCACGACGCATACCGCCGGGATGGCGGTTCCCGATTGGCCATCGACTTACGGCTACAACCTATTCCTCTATCCCTGGCAACAGTGGTTCTTCGGCCCTTGGGATCTGTTCGTTGAACATGGGCACCGATTGCTCGGCGCTGCATCTGGCTTGGTGACCATCGCCTTACTCGTGTCGCTGTGGAAGTGCGAAGACCGCCGCTGGCTCAAGTGGTTGGGCGTCATCGCGTTGCTGGCGGTCATCGGGCAGGGGTTGCTGGGCGGAATGCGTGTCATTCAAGATGCCCGAGAGTTGGCCAAGATTCACGGCTGCGTGGGACCAGCGTTTTTCGCCCTTTGCGTTGCGATGGCCGTGTTTACGTCGCGCCAATGGCGGCGACCCCAGTTCATCCAAACCAGCGCGACCGCCACCAGGGTCCAAGTTCTGGCCTGCGGCACACTGTTGTTGGCCTACCTACAACTCGTGCTGGGGGCTCATCTTCGGCACCTGCCAATCGGGTTCGACCGTCACGCTTTTCGTGCGGTGCTCGTCATGCACATCTTTGTTGCCTGTGCGTTGGTCGTGCAGGGTTTTGTGCTGTGGTGGCGTGTGCAGCGTCGGCATCGACAAGTTCGTGAGCTATACCGGCCCGCCGCCGCATTGGCTATGCTGTTTACGGTTCAAATTGCCCTAGGTTGCGGAACTTGGATCACCAACTACGGATGGCCTGGTTGGTTCGATCGGTGGAGTATCGCCGCCGGTTACACGATTCAAACGAACGGCCAAATGCAGTCACTCACCACGACTGCCCACGTCGCCATGGGGTCGCTGATCCTCGCCACGGCGCTGATGACCGTACTTGCTTCCTATCGCTTTGTTTCACGACCAACAACGGCCACGGTTTCGACACAGCGGAAACCAACGCCGATGACCCTGGAGACCGTTTCATGAGCACATCGACTTTGGTGTGCGAGCAACGTCGCGGCACCCTCGCGGGACGCCTGGCCGACTATCTCGAACTCACAAAACCTCGTATCTCGGTCTTGGTGCTGGTCACCGTGGTGATCGGCGCCTTGGCGGCATCAGGTGGAAATATCGGCTTCGTGCTGTTGTTACACACACTGGCCGGCACCGCGTTGATTGCGGCCAGCGCCAGTACCTGGAATCAATGGATCGAGCGCGACACCGATCAGATGATGAATCGAACCGCCGATCGACCCATCGCCACCGGTCGGTTGTCGCCTTTGGAGATCGTCATCTTCGGCACCGTAACAGTCGTCGCGGGGTTGGCACAACTGGCCCTCTCGGTCAACTGGACAACGGCCCTGCTGGGGCTCGCAACTTGGCTGATGTACGTTGTGATCTATACGCCACTCAAATCGCGGACCAGCTTTAACACCGTGGTGGGCGCCGTCGCGGGCGCACTTCCCGTGTTGATGGGTTGGGCAGCCGTGGGCGAACCGCTAACGCTGACCGCTTGGTCGCTATTTACGATCGTCTACCTGTGGCAGTTCCCACATTTCATGGCCATCGCCTGGATCTATCGTCGGCAATACGAAGCCGCCGGATTGAAAATGCTCACGGTCGTCGACCCAACCGGCCGTCGGGCCGGAGCACAGGCCGTGATGTCGGCCCTGACCTTGGTCCCAATCAGCTTGCTTCCCTGTCTGGTCAACTTTCGAGCCGGATCGTGGCTGCCGGTGATCTACACTTTCGGCGCGGTTCTGTTAGGAATCATCTATCTCGCAAGTTCGCTGGCATTCATGCGACGACAACACGAAGGCTCCGCGCGACGATTGCTAAAAGTTTCACTCATACACCTGCCCGCTTTGCTGACGTTGTTGTTGGCAACGTCGCTCTCGTAATTCGAAATTGACCGCGACGAGTGCCTTGTCGCGTTCAAGATTTCGGGTGCCACTGGCTTCGCCAGTGCTGGAGTTCAAATAGGCATCAAATACGGGCACTGGCGAAGCCAGTGGCACCCAACTCCTGAACGAATACTAAACAGCGCCCTTGGATCCATCGTCCTGCGAAAGTGGCTTCACGTTCTTCATGCCAACAGACACTGCCATTGAAATCGAACAGGTCGTTCACGCCTATGGCGAACATCGGGCATTGGACGGTTTGAGCCTCTCGATCTCTCAGGCGGAAATCTTTGCATTGCTTGGCCCCAACGGCAGTGGCAAGACCACGCTCTTTCGCTTGCTCTCGACCCTGGTTCCGGTCCAACGCGGTGTGATCCGCATCGAGGGTTACGATGTTGCCCAAGACCCCAAAGCCGTGCGGCGGCGGATCGGCGTGGTATTTCAGGCGGCAAGTCTCGACCGCAAGCTTACAGTTGCCGAAAACCTGATGCACCAAGCCCATCTGTACGGTCTTTCTGGACAACGGCTTCGAGAGCGGTGCGGTGCGGCGCTTTCTCGATTGGGGGTCGACGATCGTGCCGCGGACCTTGTGGAAACCCTCTCGGGCGGGCTGCGGCGACGCGTTGAATTGGCCAAGGGGCTGTTGCATTCGCCCCGGGTGTTGTTGCTCGACGAGCCCAGCACGGGACTCGATCCCGCGGCGCGATTGCAGATGTGGGACTATCTGCGACAACTCCGCGACAGCGAGGGCGTAACGATCGTGCTCACCACCCATCTGCTTGAAGAAGCCGACAAAGCCGATCGGCTTGCCATTCTCGATCACGGGCGGCCCGTCGCGTTAGGAAAACCATCACAACTGCGTTCGGAGATCGGCGGCGACACCATCAGCGTCGAAGCCGAGGAGCCACAAGCGATCGCGAAGCTGTTGGCCCACGAGTTTGCCTGTGATGCGCAAGTAGTCGAAGGACACGTCCGCCTTCATCTGAAAGATGGTCCAAAGCAACTTTCGCGCGTGGCCGAAGTTTGCGGCCCTCGACTTCAATCCCTTACGCTCGGTCGCCCGACACTCGAAGATGTCTTTATCGCCCGAACCGGCCACCGATTTCGTATGGAAGAATCGATTGAGCATGTCGAGTAATACCCTTGAAACCAACGCGGCTTCGCCGGCAGCAGCTCAACTCGCCGACAGGGACAGCCCCTGGTGGCTGGTGGTTGGCACGCTCAGCCGGCGCGAATTGGTGCGATTCTTTCGCCAACGCAATCGCGTGATCGGTGCCATCGGGCAACCGACCTTGTTTTGGATATTGTTCGGAGCAGGGCTGGGTCCGTCGTTCCAGTTGCCGGGCATGGCCGATTCAGGCATGAGCTACCGCGAGTATTTCTTCCCAGGCACGCTCGTCCTGATCTTGCTATTCACGGCCATCTTCTCGACGATTTCGATTATCGAAGACCGCCGCGAAGGATTCCTGCAATCGATTCTCGTGGCCCCGATTGCACGCTGGGCCATGGTGTTGGGCAAGCTGCTGGGTGCGGCAACCATTGCCGTCGCTCAGGGAATTCTGTTCCTACTGCTGGGCCTTACCATTGGCCTGACGTTCACGCCGCTCTCGTTTCTGGCAATCGCGGTGTTCCTGTTTGTGCTCTCGCTGGCCTTGGCGGGGCTTGGGTTCGTCATTGCATGGCAATTAGATTCCACGCAAGGTTTCCATGCCGTGATGAGCATGTTCTTGTTGCCCATGTGGCTGTTGTCCGGGGCGTTCTTCCCGGCCTCCGAGGGAGTTCTCGGTTGGCTCGTTCGATGCAATCCGCTCTCCTACGGGGTCGCCGGACTGAGACAGCTCCTCTACATTCATGTGCCCCAGGCACTCCCGCTAGATACGCCTTCGCTAGGATTGTGCGTCACGGTGACCGTTGTGTTCGCCCTAGTGGCCCTCGCGGCGGCATGGTTTTCGGCCGGGCGTCGCGTAGCTGGAGATTTGCTATGAATACGAAACGCACCACGACGCGGCACTTTGCCTTGATTGCACTGGCACTTATGGCTACGACCGCATGCCAACGCGCGGCCGATGATACCGCGCCACCGCAAGCTGGCCGCCCCCTGTCGCCCGCGGAAATTGCTGATCTTGAAGACGACGACAGCGGCTTGCCCGTTGTCCCTGAGTTTGACCCAAGCGGCCTGAAAGTCGGGCCTTTCGATCTCGTCGACCAGCATGGGCAACCGTTCGATACGGCAAGTCTTGGGGGCCATGTCTATGTTGTCGATTTTTTCTTCACGGCCTGCCCGGTTCAATGCCCCAAGCTTTCACAAGCGTTCGAGCGCCTTCAGCACACGTTGGGCGATCGCGGGTTGCGACTCTTGAGCGTTTCGGTCGACCCGGTGAACGACACACAGGAAGCATTGCAACGTTACGCCCGGAAATACAACGCAAAGCCCTCGCAGTGGACATTCTTAACCGGCGAGCGTCAAGAGATCGAGCGCGTGGCGCACGAAGTGTTTCGTGTTCCGCTACAAGATCGCTTGCACACCGAGAAATTCATTCTTGTCAATCGTCAGGGAGAAATCGCGGGCTTCTACCAAGGGCTTGATGAGCAAAGTGTTCAAGAGCTAGAGCAACGGGCCGCGGAGTTATTAGCAGAAACCGGCGAAGAGAACCAATCGTGAATGCGCTGTTGTATCAACCGCTGTTGGCCGATTTCACATGGCGTAGCCTGCCGAGCGTGAATGCCGCGTTGAATCTCACGGCAACCCTGTTGCTCATCGTTGGCTTTGTCTTCATCAAACGGGGCAACATCACGGCGCATCGCAACACGATGCTCACCGCGTTTGCCGTGTCGATCGCGTTTCTCGCATGCTACCTCACCTACCACGCAGCGCTGCGGGCAGAAACCGGCGAGGCAGGCATCAAGTTTCAAGGCCCATCGCCGGTGCGGGAGATATATCTTTCCATTTTGTTAACGCACGTGGTGCTGGCTGCCGTCGTACCGTTTCTCGCCTTGCGGACCATCTATTTGGGCCTGCGCGATCGTCGTCTTCAACATCGCCGCTGGGCCCGATGGACCTTTCCCATTTGGCTCTATGTCTCGGTCACCGGCGTGTTCATCTACCTGATGCTCTACCACTTCAACGACACGGGGCTCTGAGGAGCCTTGTTCAGGGTCCGAGCTTCGTCGATCATCAAGTTTCGGCCAACGACGACACGTAAAATCTAATTCGCTGAATGTGCAGTGAAATCCCCGCATTTCATGCAACTTCTTTCCCGAATCGCAGTGCCCGTCTATACTTACACTGATTGAAAGACACGCGCCGCGACGTTGCGATTGCCCGTCGCATGGTACTTTCTGTTCGACAGGCCTTCGGAGCCACGTGCCCGCTGGGTTGTATCGCGGCAGCATCACTTGGCACTCACCATTGCTTCCCCAAACAAAGGTCGTGGACATGATCGTGGCTCGCCGGCGAATTTGGTCGACGGCGCCGCTGACACTGTTGATCCTCGCCTCATGGGGCTTCGGCACGGCCGAGGCCCAAAACTTCGTCGCCAGCGGCGCGTCGCTCTCCGATGCGATCTACTTGCCCGAAGCCGACTCAACGGTCCGCGCTCACCTGGAGCGCGTGCGGGCCTTTCGCGAGGCACGACAATGGAATGAAGTCGTCGAAACGCTGCGGCAAGTCATCCAGGGGCACAACGGCCAATTGATCCAATTGTCCGACGACCGCTGGATTAGTGTGTTGCGGTACTGCCAGTTGCAACTTTCGCAACTGCCCGACGAGGCGCTGGAGATTTACCGCCGTCAAGTCGATCCTCAGGCACGTCGATCATTCGAGCGTGGCATCGAGCATCGAGACCGCCGCGCGTTATTGAATGTGATCGAGCAACATTATTGCAGCAGTTGGGGCGACGATGCCCTGTACGCCCTCGGCGAATTGTCGATCGAGCAGGGAGATTTCGGGCTGGCCCGCGCGTACCTACGTCAGCTTGTTCCGACCCCGCCCGAGATGCTCGACGACGCCCCGCCCCGAATGGCGTATCCCGATACAGAGATCGATCTGGCGAAGATCGGCGCGCGACTCATCCTGTGTTCGATCTTCGAGGGATCGACCGAACGAGCCCGAGGCGAATTGGAACAGTTTCGTCGCACTCCCCAACCCGATGAACCGCCTAGCGCCGCGGGTCATCCCGATGCAATCGGATCGATCGCGGGTCGTGAGGTGAATTTGGGGGAAGCGCTAGAATCGCTGATCGAAGCGAGTTCCCTGTGGTCTGCCCCCGTCGCCGGGCGCGACTGGAATACGTTCGCTGGAGACATGCGCCGCGATCGCGTGGCGCAAGCCCTTTCAGGCGGCATCGTGTGGCGGTGGGAACAAGCGCTGCCGAAGGTTCCCGCGCTGGAAGCGAGTGTCGCCCGAAACTTCGGATTTCGCCCCAATCGTGTGGCCGAGGACAATACATCGCTGCTGAGTTATCACCCCGTAATCTATGACGACCTAGTGCTGCTCAACAACGAGATGCAAGTCTTCGCTTTCGATCTCCGAACGGGCCAGCCGCCATGGGGGCTAGACGACCCGCTCATCTTTCGCGATGAGGATGCCGCATCGGCGCGCGGCGGCTATCGCAACTCGCTCGGCGCCCCGCGCTATACATTAACGGTTGCCGACCACAAGTTGTATGTACGCATGGGGTCGATGGTCACCTCCGGCGGCGGCGAGCTTTCCAATCGACGGTCTCGCGGCTATTTGTTGTGTCTCGACTTGCGTGCTCAAGCCCGCGTGGTTTGGAAGATCATCCCTGAAGATTCACGGTGGGCGTTCGAAGGCGCGCCGTGTGTTGTTGGGAACGACGTTTATGTCGCAGTGCGACACAGCGACGTGCAACACCCTCGGGCGCATGTCGATTGCTACGACGCTCGCACGGGACGAAAAAAGTGGCGGCAGTTTGTGTGCGGCTCCGACACCGTGGGCCACAACCAACTGGCCGAATCGACGCATGCACTGCTCACGGTGCATCGCGATACGATTTATTTCAATACGAACTTGGGCGCGGTTGCCGCGCTGCGCACGTCCGACGGTCAACTGAAGTGGGTTTACCAATACCGCCGTGCCTCGGGCGAAGATCTTTCGGCACAGGCGGCGCACTTTTATCGCGACCTTACGCCGTGCGTTTACCACTCGGGGCAGGTGTTTGTGGCCCCCTCGGATAGCCCTTCGATTCTGGCGTTGGATGCCATCACGGGCCAACTGGTCTGGGAGAACGCGTTGGCCGAAGACGCCATCCATTTGCTCGGTGTCGGCGGCGGTCAACTCATTGCCAGCGGCGACCGCCTATACTGGTTCAGCATCGAACAAGAGGGCAAGCTTGTCGCGCGATGGCCCGAAGGCGACTCGCCGCGGGGATTCGGTCGTGGTGTGCTGGCCGGCGACAGCGTCTTGTGGCCCACTCGCGAATCGATTTACGTCTTCAATCAGGCCGATCACCGCTGGACGGGAGAGATCCCCCTGGCCGATCATCGACGTGCGGTGGACGGATCAAGCCTGAACGGCGGCAACCTCTTGGTGGTCGACGACATGTTACTGATCGCTGAATCGGATAAATTAGTAGCTCTCTCCGCGGACAACTTACAACGCACCGCCGAGGCAAAACGTTCGGCCCAGCGCCAGCCCCGATAAACGATAAACACTGTTTGACATTTCGCCACCCGAAGCTATTTCACCCATCTCGCATCACGATCCTTCATCCATTAGGAATCGAGGCATGACGCTAGAGAACGAAGATGTCCAGAGCGTACGACAACTCCGCGAGGCCTATACGCAGATTACCAGCGAACTGAGCAAGGTCATCGTGGGCCAACAATCGGTCATCGAAGAGCTGCTGATTGCCCTGTTTGCCCGAGGGCATTGCCTGCTGGTCGGTGTACCAGGTTTGGCGAAAACGCTGATGATTCGCACGCTTGCCGACTCGCTGGCACTCAAGTTCAGCCGCATTCAGTTCACGCCCGACTTGATGCCGAGCGACATCACGGGCACGGAGGTCATTCAAGAAAATAAATCTTCCGGCGCGCGCGAGTTTCGTTTCTTGCCGGGGCCTATCTTTGGCAACGTGATTCTCGCCGACGAGGTCAACCGAACTCCGCCCAAGACACAAGCCGCCTTGCTTGAAGCAATGCAAGAACATCAAGTCACCATCGGCGGCAATCAACATCGCCTGGCCGAACCGTTCTTCGTGCTCGCCACGCAAAACCCAATCGAACAAGAAGGTACGTACCCGCTTCCCGAAGCGCAACTTGACCGCTTCATGTTCAACGTATACGTCGACTACCCCAGCGAAGACGACGAATTGGAGATCATCAAACGCACGACGACCGACGTGATCGCCGAGCCGACGCCCACGCTCGATGCCGAGCAGATTCTGCAATTGCAGGAAATCGTCCGCAAAGTTCCCGTCGCCGATCATGTCTTGCGGTATGCCCTACAACTCACACGCCTCACACGCCGCGAGAAGGGCGATGTACCGGACTTCATCAGCGATTATGTCGTGTGGGGAGCAGGACCCAGGGCAAGCCAATACTTGGTGCTTGGTGCCAAGGCCCGGGCCGTGTTGCACGGACGATACTACGCGGACATTGATGATATTTGCGCCGTCGCCCCACCCGTGCTGCGTCACCGCATCATCACCAACTTCAATGCCGAGGCCGATGGCGTGAAGACGGATGACATTATCCAGCGCTTGATTGATTTCGTACCGCGAGATTCGTTTGAATCGGAATCCAGTGGAAAACTACCAGAAGTATTTAGATCCGCGGACGCTGGCTAAGCTGCAAGGGCTCGAACTGCGAGCCAGGGCAATCGTCGAAGGCTACGTCGCGGGCATGCACAAGAGCCCCTACCACGGTTTCTCGATCGAGTTTGCCGAGCACCGCGAGTATGTCCCAGGGGACGATCTGCGCCACGTCGATTGGAAGGTGTTCGGCAAAACCGACAAATATTATCTCAAGCAGTACGAGGAAGAAACCAACCTAGTGGCGTACGTCGTGCTAGACACCAGCGAGAGCATGCGCTACCAAAGCCCCGACGCGCCGTTTTCAAAACTGGAATATGCCCAGTGCATCGCCGCCGCGCTGTCGCACCTCATCTTGCAACAGCAAGACAGCGTTGGGTTGGTCACGTTCGACCGAGAAGTCCGCAAGTTCGTTCCCGCCAACGGCAACCCCTCGCACCTCAAGCAGCTATTGCACGTGATGAGTGAGAGTGAAGCGATTCGCAAAACGGACACCGGGCCAATCTTTCACGAGCTTGCCGAGCGGTTCACCAAGCGGAGTGTCGTGCTCATCCTGAGTGACTTATTCGATTCAGTCTCTTCGATGCTGGCAGGCCTGAAGCACTTTCGTCATCGACGACACGATGTCATCGTGTTTCAAGTGCTCGACCCGGCGGAACTCGATTTTCCCTTCCGTCGCACGACCATGTTCAAGGGGCTCGAACAACTTCCTGACGTGGTCACCGACCCACAATCGATCCGCAAGGCATACCTCGAAGAGCTGCAGCGTCATCTTCGCGAAGTGCGCAAAGGCTGCCGCTCGATGAACGTGGATTACCAATTGATCCGCACCGATGAAACTCTCGATGTAGCCCTGACCGGTTTCTTGTCAGCGAGAGGGGCTCGAACGTGAGCTTGCTATTTCGCGGACCGCGGATCAATCACCTGCCGTTGAATGAATGCCGCTCGGGTGGTTTCATTCTTCACGATCAACCCCGCCACAGCGTTGCTTGGAAATAACCGTGCTATTCGGATTTGGATTTCTCAATTGGGCGATGCTGGGCTGGCTTGCTGCCGCGGCGCTCCCGTTGATGATTCATCTCTGGAACCGTCGTCAGCATCGTGAAATCCCCTGGGCGGCAGCCGAGTTTCTTTTGGCCGCTTTACGTAAGAACGCGCGTCGGCTGCGTCTCGAACAGTGGCTACTATTGGCCATCCGTACGTTGTTGATCTTGTTCATCGTGCTGGCCGTAGCCCAACCCTACATGGAACAACTCGGCCTAATCGCACCTGCCGTGGGCCGAACGCACAAGGTACTGGTGATCGATGGCACGTTTTCCATGGGTTACAAGCCTGGAGATCGCAGTCGTTTCCAGCGTGCCAAACAACTGGCCACCCAAGTCGTGGAAGAAAGCCCTCAGGGCGACGCGTTCACGCTCGTCGTTCTCGGCAAACCGCCACGCGTGGTCGTGGGTACTCCCGCGCTGGAACCGAACGATTTCTTGGAGGAAATTGAAAACCTGCGGCTCCCGCACACCGCCGGCGATCTGCCCGCCACACTGCAACGAGTCGAGGAAATCATCAAGCGTGCCAAGAACGACAACCCTCGCTTAACCCAGACGGAAGTCTATTTTCTTACCGACATGGGACGCGCGACATGGCTTAGCGAAGCGACCGAGAGTGCTCCCGGCGACGCATTCCGAAATCAGGCCAAACGCCTTTCCGAGTCCGCGGCGCTGGTCCTTCTTGATGTGGGTCAACCCGATGCCGAGAATCTCGCCGTTACCGCGCTACGATTGATGGAACCTTTCGCAACGACCAAGGAGGCCGTGCGGATCGAAGCGGAGTTTCGCAACTTCGGGCGGCAAGACCAAGTTCGTCGTCGCGCCGAGTTGCTTGTTGACGGTCACGCGGTTGCGCACGAAGACGTCGATCTAAAGTCCGGTGAAGATGTCGCCCTGGCTTTCTCCTATCGTTTCGACACGCCGGGCGATCATGTTGTCGAGTGCCGCCTGAACGGTGACCTGCTAGAGATCGACAATCACCGCTGGCTCGCGCTGTCGGTTAAGGAAAAGGTCGATGTTCTGTGCGTTGATGGAAGCCCGGCAGGCAGTTCACTCGGTGGGGCAGCCGGCTATCTCGCGGTGGCGCTCGCGCCTCAAGAGTCAACCTACGATGGACATGTCGTGCAACCGCACATCGTGCCCGAGACGTCACTCATCGAGGCCGACTTGGCCCGTTTCGACTGCATCTTTTTGTGCAATGTTGGTCAATTCACGCGCCGCGAGGCAACGGCATTGGCCTCCTACCTGCAAGGCGGTGGCGGCCTGGTTTTCTTCTTGGGCGACCGCGTGCAAATCGATAGTTACAACCGCTACTTGCACGCCGACGGTACCGAGAATCCGCGGATTCTGCCGGCCCGGCTTGTCGAAGTGGTGGCCGAAAATCAATACACGCTTGATCCGCTCGACTACAACCATCCGATCGTGGAAGCTTTTCGCGGACAACAGCAATCGGGGCTGCTCACCACGCCGGTGAGCCGCTATGTGCGGCTCGATGTCTCGGAGGATCCCGACGCAACCGTGGCGCTGGCCTTGGCCAGCGGAGCCCCTTTTATAGTTCAAGCACAACGCTCCAATGGCACATCAATTCTCGTCGCCACTTCAGCTGATTTGTCGTGGACGGCGATGCCCGTCTGGCCCAGTTTCGTGCCGCTGGTTCAAGAGCTGCTGGCCTCCGCGGTCCGTGGTCAACTCAACGAACAGAACACCTTGACCGGTTCGGCGATCGGTGCCACGGTTCGCTTGAGTGAGCCAAGCCGCGCCGTCGAAATCCGTACGCCCGAGGGTGATACGGCGACCGTGCGTGTGAGAACATCCGCCAATGCAAGCACATGGTCGTTCAACGACACCTTGACCAGCGGTGTCTATACCGTGAACCAGAGTAATCTCGATACCGGAGATCAGCACTTCGCGGTCAATGTCGATGCCACCGAAAGCGATCTTACCAAGCTCGATCCGGCCGAATTGCGAAGCGATGTGTGGCCCGGGGTTCCCTTTGCGCACTGGACCACGTGGCAAGATGCCGACGATGCGCCGGTGGCCGACGCAGTTCGACGTGGGCAACTTCATCGAGCGTTGCTATACGCGGTGCTGGCACTCCTGTTTATCGACCTCGCCTTGGCCACATACATGGGGCGACGTAGCGCATGAGACACTCGCTACCCACATGGATGGAGCCCTTGCTTGGTATCAAAGCAGCCGAGGTCGGCGAAGGCACGGTTTGGCATCTCGACCACCTGTGGTGGTGGGCGCCCTGGGCAACGGTCGTCTTCCTCATCACGGCAGTGGTCCTGGTGTTCTGGCTCTATCAGCGCGAGAGTTCGTCGGCTGGTCGGCTCTATAAAATCGCACTAGGCACAATCCGGCTAACGCTCATCGTCATTGTCTTGGCAATGATTGCCGAACTTGCCCTCTCGCTCGAACGGACCGGCTTGCCCTACATTGTCGTGGTCATCGACGACTCGCGCAGTATGAGCATTGTCGATCAATACGACGATAAGAAGTTGGTCAACATCATCGAGCGAAAGCTTAAGAGCCTCGATATCGAAGAGGCCAGTCGCTTCAACCTAGCCAAAAGTGTGCTATTGAGCGACAACGCCTCTCTGCTTGACAGAATTGAACAGCGTTACAA
>CAZNXE010000146.1:0-14034 GCA_964576465.1 uncultured Planctomycetaceae bacterium | reverse complement strand
TTGGTCCCTCGCTCACGCGTCCCCTTGGTATATTCTCATTCGCCGCTCGCCTAAGGGCCACCTTGTTCAATGTTGAACGAGAGTTAAGCTAGTGACGTAACTCATGGCGCATCTCCCTACGTTGTTCGAGGATTCATCCCGTGACGAAAGCCCTGCTATTGATCGACATTCAAAACGATTACTTTCCCGGTGGCGATATGGAGCTAGCGGGAATGGAGCAAGCCGGTGCCGTGGCGGCTGAGTTATTGGGCATCTTTCGCGATGCCGCAAGGCCGCTGATTCACGTGCGGCATGTGTTCGCCGATCCGAAGGCTCCCTTCTTTCGCGCCGACACGTACGGCATCGAAATCCATTCGTCCGTCGCCCCGCTTGAAGATGAGACCGTGGTGACCAAGAAGCAAGTCAACGCGTTCCTGGAAACAGATCTTAAGTCGATCCTCGATGCCAAGGACGTGGACGAACTGGTGATCTGTGGCGCGATGAGCCAGATGTGTATTGCCGGCACGACACGTGCGGCGTCTGACCTGGGCTACAAGTGCCAAGTCGTACACGACGCCTGCGCCACGCGAGATCAGGAGTTCAACGGTCGCCCGATTTCGGCCGCCAACGTTCACGGCACCGCGATGTCGGCCCTCGGTTTTGCCTTTGCCGAAGTCCTGTCGATGGACCAATGGCGAAGGTCGAAGGGTTGAGAGCCCACCGTGACACGTAACTGTTGACTCAATGATTCGACTTCGGATCCTCGCTTCGTGCCGCTTGGGTGCGGTTGTGGGGACCGTCTTTGCGCAACTCAGGGTGTTCTTGCAAGATGGTTAGCCCGTGTGGACGCTTGGGGGTCGAGTGCGACGTATCGCTGGGGGGGCGTGCCGTGGGTTTTGCGCCAAGCTTGAACTTGCGAAGTGCGGGCCACAACAATGCGGCGTTGTTCCGCAGATAGGGCCAGCGGAAATAGTAATTCGTGAAGCACTTGGCGTGCAGCGCAAGCACCTCTTCGCGAGTGAGATTTTTGTACTTCAATACCGGCGTGTAGACCGTGTACTTCGAGTAATCGAAGTCGGCAATCTGATCTTTCACCTCAGCGAAAAACTCCGTGCCGGGATAAGGCGTGACGATGTTGAAGTTGGCATACGTCGGGTTCACTTCCTTGGCATACCGCAACACGGCACGAATGTCGGACGCCGTGTCATCGGGAAAACCGATCATGAACCCGGCAACCGTGCGAATGCCCATCTCGCGACACGAAGCAACAAACTCACGCTGCCGGTCGTCGTTAATCGGCGCTCGTTTGTATTGCCGAAGTGTCTGCTCGTCCGGGGTTTCGATGCCGACGGTGATGCTGGTCAGCCCCACTTCCTTCAGCGCCTCCAGCGTCTCCGTCCGCAGCAAATCGATGCGGCCCTCAATCGAGAACTGAATCTTTCGCGGCAAGTGGCCAATCAGTTCGGCCAAACGCAACACGCGTTTGCGATCGAGACCGAACAGAGGGTCGCGAAACTTGAACGACTTGAACCCGTATCGTTTCATGCCGTCGTGCATTTCGGCGACGACATGTTCGGGGGTGCGAAACCGCGTCGAGTTCTCGACGATGATGTAAGGGCAGTAATTGCAACTGAACGTACAGCCGCGACTCTGCTGAATGAGCGCCGTGGGAAACTTCCAGAAGTCGTAGCCGATACGAAACTTCCAATGGTCGAACAACGACCAATCAGGCCAGGGTAGCGAATCAAGTTCTTTTACGCTGCCAACGGAAACCACGGGCGTGTCGGCTTCAAGAACTTCGTCCAACTTCCAAAGCAACTGTTCGGCTTCACCCTTGACGATGGTCACCCCGAGATCGGCGAAGGCTTCAGGCATGGTATAGCCAACCAACCCGGTGACCAGCACTTTGGCCCGCGGATACTTCGCGCGAACTTGCTCGATGGCCTTCCGTTCGATATCCAACGTGATCAACGAGGGATTGAACACATAAAGATCGGCCGCCGGGGGTGTGCGGTCTTCGATAAACTCGACTTCGTGCCCCAGCTTTCGAAAGATGGCGCCGAGATAAGCGAAGTTCAGCGAAACGGGGCGATAGTCGCGCTTGTACATGCGGCGAATCAGCCAGCCCCGCGGACCGCCCTGTCCGTGATACTGCCCGACCCCGTATCCTCCGGCGAAATCTTTGGAGGCATCCAGTTTGCGTGTGTCCCACAAAATTACCTGCATCGTGGGTATCCTTTCCTCAGTGCTGAGGCGTTTAGAGTTTGTTTCGGTGCGAGGATTCTTCACGAACCTCGGAGTTCAACTGACGACGATTTGTATTCGGTTGATGCGGTGGTGGTACCCATCGTTTCTCTATCACAGGTTCGCGATTCAGTGTCTGTGATTGCCCACCCGGGAGAACGCGATAACGAATGCCCCGCCAGATGATGGTTGATCCCATCAGGGCGCTGAGTAGCCCGATCCAATTGACGACGGTCACCAGAGGTTCGGCGACAATGTCCAACCGCCGCGCGCGCTTCAACTTGGTATCAAACTCTGGGAGAGAAAGCCGAGCCAAGTCTTGTCGCAACACCGCCCTGGTGACTCCAAATCCATAGAACCAGGCCAAGGTTCCTAGCGGAAGTGCGGCCCAATAACTGTTCTGTATCAAGTAATAGACACTCAGCGCGACGCTACTCCAAAAGGCGGTCACCGAAATGGTGGCGAAGAGCAACCCTGAATACCACAGCCGTGGAACACAAAATCTGGCGATCACGTATTGCCGGCGCATGAACTCGAACAGTTGTGAGAATGAACTGTTCACTGGCGAAGCAACCAGGCACTTCGGTTCGTACTCGACACGAAGGCGATTGCGATGCAACACGCGGCTGGCAACCAAGTCGTCGCTAACCGTTCCATACCAGGCTTGATGCAGACCGATCGAATCGAAGACCTCACGCCGAATGGCCCACGAACCACCCCAGACCAAGTGATGCGCGCCGGGACCGAAAAACGATGCGACCATGGCATTGATGGCGCAGAGCAAATGATTGGCCAGTGTTGGCGTTGCAGGAATGAACCATCGATAGGCGGTTGTTGCCCCAACTTCGGGGCGTTGCAGCCGGCGTGTTAGCGTTCGCAGCCAATCGGGTTTAGGCCGAGCGTCTGAATCGACAAAGGCGAGGATTTCGACGTCGTTAGGCATGGCGGCGGTCGCCACACGAAGATTATGTACTTTCTGCCCGCTTTCCGTTGCTCGACCGGCGACGATCAACCGTGCATCGACACTGGGGTTCTCGTCGATGCATTCACGGATGGCTGCGACGGCCGAATCGTCGCTGCTCTCGACGATGAATATGAGCTCATAGTTCGGATGATCTTGTTCAAACAGGCGACGAAGGTTGTCGACCAACCCAAGATCGATGCCCTTGCAAGGTGCACAAACGCGAATGCGCATGTCCGAGCCGGACCACTTTTCGCGGTCTTGCATACGGCCGCGCGCGAATCGTCGGTGCTCCCACGTTTGCAGGGCCGTAACGAACGCCTGCACGACCGCAACACCGGCCAGCGCTGTCCAAATAAAGAACCAGAGAGAATGCATCGTTGCCGTTGGCACCTTCCATGATGCGTATCGGGAACCGCGATGTGAGCGTCCCACTACCAGCGCGGCGTGGAAAGATACCGGCTCGTCACACGGCGGGTCAAGGCAACTATCGTAAAGGACTTACGTCAAACTTGCGTCGAACTGAAACGATTCATTCACCATGGTGCCACGACCGAGGGGGGCAGTAATGTCCGCGCATATCGAAAGACGCGAAACCCAG
This sequence comes from uncultured Planctomycetaceae bacterium, assembly GCA_964576465.1. Classification (GTDB taxonomy): domain Bacteria; phylum Planctomycetota; class Planctomycetia; order Pirellulales; family JAEUIK01; genus CAZNXE01. The sequence continues at coordinate 10,249 of CAZNXE010000146.1, read as the reverse complement.
GGCGATTTCATCGCTGAACGCCCTGACGAAGGTACGACGTCTAGCCGAACACAACCAGTAGATATCAAACCGCTAGCAATGCTTGCCGCTATGAATGCTGTCAGTCTTTCTCTGGTTTGGCTCGCGGAAAACCAGAATCAATCAGCTCTTGAAAGCCGGGCTTCAGGGGCCGGACCTCGTAACCCAGTTCAGCGAGGATTTTGCTAGCGATCAAGCAGCGCCCACCTGAGCGACAATGAACGTAGAGCGGGATCTTTTTGGACAGCTTCTTGTCCAGGGCTTCCAAATAGTTTTGATCCTCAACGTCACTTCTTAGACCGCTCAACGAAATGAGGAGCGCCCCCTCAACGTGTCCCGCGTCCCACTCCTTTTTCTCACGCACATCGATGAGCAGAGCTTTTTCTTCGTCGAGCAGCTTCTTGACCTTGTCGAGGCTGTCTTTCGTATGTTTTTGTTCGCCAGCCACCGAAGGTGCGCAAAGAGCGCTCGCCAATGCGACGATTGCCATGGTGCAAACAGTCGATCGAACCATTGCAGGAATCACGGTAGTTATTTTCATGGGATTCTTCTCCTATCGAAAGTGGTTATTGGAAGGGGAATGCCATCTGCCAGTACAAGGTCTCCACTTCAAAATTCAGCATTCCCCGGAGTGCGAGGGAACGGAATCACATCTCGTATATTAGTCATCCCGGTCACGAATTGCACGACTCGCTCTAGCCCCAGCCCGAACCCGGAGTGCGGCACCGTGCCATAGCGACGTAGGTCGACATACCACCAGTACGCCTCAGGGTCGATTCCCTGTTCTCGCATCCGCTCCTCCAATACATCGAGACGCTCCTCACGCTGGCTTCCGCCGATGATCTCGCCGACCCGGGGAACCAGCACGTCCATTGCTCGTACGGTTCGCCCGTCGTCGTTCACACGCATGTAGAACGGTTTGATTGTTCGCGGGTAGTCGCTGAGGATTACCGGTGCTTTGCAGTGCTGTTCGGTCAGGTAGCGCTCGTGTTCGGCTTGCAGGTCTTGGCCCCACTCGATGCCGAATTCAAAGTCAACGTTGGCGGCCGTGAGAATCTCAACGGCCTCGGTATAGGAAAGGCGTTTGAACTCGCTGCCGCGGATCGACTCGAGTGCCTCCAGCACGGTCTTGTCGATGCGATCGTTGAAGAACTGCATGTCTTCAGGGCAGCGGTCAAGCACATCGCCCACAATGCGTTTCATGAACGCTTCGGCCAGATCCATGTTGTCGTTGAGATCGCAAAATGCCATCTCCGGCTCGACCATCCAGAATTCGGCCAAGTGTCGCGAAGTGTTCGAGTTCTCCGCACGGAATGTCGGCCCGAAGGTATAGACTTTTCCCAGAGCCGTGGCATAGGTTTCTGCCTCGAGTTGGCCGCTGACGGTTAAGTAGGTCGGCCGCTCGAAGAAGTCCTGGCTGTAATCGCTGGGGCGATTCTTGTTCTCCACGGGGTCGAACGTCGTCACGCGAAACATCTCGCCGGCCCCTTCGCAGTCGCTGGCGGTGATAATCGGTGTGTGGACGTACAGAAACCCTTGTTCTTGAAAGAAGTCGTGAATCGACTTGCTAATACAATTGCGAACACGTGCCACCGCGCCAAACGTGTTGGAGCGCGGGCGCAGATGGGCAATCGTTCGCAGGAACTCGAACGAGTGACGCTTCTTTTGCAGCGGATAGTTCTCGGCGTCAGACAGCCCAACGGTCGTCACACTTTGGGCGTGAATTTCGGTCGCTTGTCCACGGGCAGGCGATTCGTGGACTTTTCCCTCGACGAGAACGCTGGCGCCGGCAGTTAGGTGTTTGATCTCCGACTCATAGTTCGGAAGATCGGCATCAGCGACAATTTGCACGTTTGCCAAACAGCTTCCGTCGTTTAGTTCAAGGAAGCTGAACCCGCCTTTGGAATCGCGACGCGTACGAACCCAGCCCGCCAAGCTGACCTCGCGACCAATGGCTTCCTTACGACGAGCTTCGGCAACCGAGATGCGATCCATTGCTACACAAGTTCCTTATCCGCAAGCCAGCGTTCGGCCTCGAGCGCCGCCATGCAGCCGGTTCCCGCGGCGGTGATCGCCTGACGATAGTAGTCGTCCGACACGTCACCTGCCGCGAACACGCCTTCGACGCTGGTGTTCGTTCGGCCAGGCGTTGTCCAACGAAGGTACTTCTTGTCAGTCATCTCAAGATGACCTTCGAGAAACGTGGTGTTGGGGGTATGTCCAATCGCCAAAAATAGACCGCTGGCCTCGAGTTCTTTTGCCGAATCGTCGACCGTGCTCTTGAGTCGCACGCTCGTCACTCCGTCTTGGTCGTTGCCCTGCACTTCGTCGAGTGTGTGATTCCAAACAATTTCAATCTTGGGATCTTCTATTGCCCGTTTCGCCATAATCTTCGACGCGCGAAGTTCGTCTCGACGATGAACCAGGTAGACCCGTGATGCAAACTTGGATAGATAGGTGCTTTCCTCCACAGCCGAGTCGCCTCCGCCAATCACCACCAGCGGATGGTTACGAAACCGTGGCAGCGCGCCATCGCAAACGGCGCAAGCACTGACACCGCGGTTCTTGTAAGCGTCTTCCGAAGGAAGCCCCAAGTAGTTTGCCCTTGCTCCGGTGGCGATAACCACGGCCAGCGCATCGACCGGTTCACCTTTCGAGGGGGTGAGTTTGAAGGGGTGCGAGCCGAACGCGACATCCACAATATCGTCGGTGACGATTCGGGTGCCAAAGTTCTTGGCCTGCTGTCGCATCAGCTCCATTAACTCCGGCCCGCTGACGCCCTGTTTTTCGTGCGGTCCCATGAATTGCCGCTGCTGTTTGTCGATGGAGTCTTCGAGATAGCCTTCGAGATTCCCTGCCGGAAAGCCGGGATAATTCTCCACCTCGGTCGTCAGTGCCAATTGACCCAACGGAAGCGTGCCACCCAACCGATTTTCTTCGGTCACGGCACCCTCGAACACCAGCGGTTCGAGCGCCGCCCGAGCGGCATAGATTGCAGCGGTCCACGCCGCGGGCCCACTTCCGATAATGACAACTTTCTCAGCCACGCCATCTTCCTCCTTGCATCGTGCCAGAGCAACGTAAATAGCAACCGCCGGCAAGCAGCACTTGGGCCAATCACCAGCGGCGTCGTCATTATAGGGATCGCGGTTCGGGCGTCCACGGGCGAGGCTCCGCGTTTGGTATCGATGGAGATGCTGGCGTATAGTGGCGAGATTCAGGGCTTGATCGCGTCACGGTTCCCGGTAGACAGATCGGTTCGACGTCAAACGGCCACCGCAAGGAATCTGTTGATGCTAGACAATGCTGCACTTGTGACCTTCGTTTGCTTCGCCATCTTGGCGGCGGCTTATGTCATCTATGGGCGATTCCTTGCCCGTCATGTATTTCGCCTCGACCCGAACCGCAAAACGCCGGCGCACGAATTGGAAGACGGCGTCGACTTCGTTCCGACCAAAATTCCGGTGCTGTTCGGCCATCATTTCGCTTCAATCGCCGGACTAGGGCCAATTCTGGGGCCGGCGATTGCGGTCACCTGGGGGTGGCTGCCGGCGGTGATTTGGGTCGTGTTGGGTTCGGTCACAATCGGTGCGGTTCACGATCTTGGAGCACTCACGGTGAGCCTCCGCTTTCGCGGACGTTCGATTGGTGATGTTTGTCGGGAGTTGATCGGCGGCCGCGCCCGGATGCTTTTCTTGTTGCTTATCTTTTTTCTGATGTCGCTGGCGATGGGGGCGTTCGTCGGCGCGATCTCGTCGTTCTTCGTCAACTTCCGCCCCGATGCCGTGGTGCCGTCGTTCGGCCTCATGCTGGTCGCCATGTGCATGGGCATTGCCGTCTATCGCCTGCGATTTGGGCTCGGGCCCGCGACCGTATTGGCCTTGGCGGCATTTGCAGGGCTGATTGTTTGGGGCGTGATGCGACCCCTGCCGACATACGAGTGGTTTCTGACAGATGCGACCCGCGAAGTGTTGGAAGTCGCGCGCGACGCGGAACCCGTCGAAGGGCGCCCCACTTGGAACGCTCCCTATGGAGCAGTCGCGGCGCAGGACTATTTGAACGCCACCGGGCAAACGCAGCAGGCGGCTGATGTGGTCGCCGCGGTCAAGCAAACCCGTTTGGGTTGGATTTGGCTGCTGTTGGGCTACGGGTTCATCGCCTCGGTGTTGCCAGTGTGGCTACTATTGCAACCGCGCGATTACATCAACAGCTTTCAACTTTATGCCGCACTGGGGCTGATGTTCCTAGGGCTGGTCATTTCCGCGTTCGTCGGCGCTCCGGAGAACCTGATTGACGCCGCACCGATACGCGAAGTGCCGGACGCTCCGCCGATGTTTCCGTTCTTAATGGTCACGATCGCATGCGGGGCCGTGAGTGGCTTCCACAGTTTGGTCTCCAGCGGAACGACGGTGCGGCAACTGGATCGCGAAACCGATGCCCTGCCGATCGGCTTCGGAGCCATGTTAACCGAAGGCGCACTCGCCATACTGGTCATCATGGCCTGTGTCGCCGGGCTCGGAGCGGCCGCCTGGGAAGAAGGTGGGGTGTACGGAAGTTGGTCGGGAATCAAGGGAAATCTCGGCGCCCAACTCGCCGCGGTGGTCACCGGCGGGGCAAGATTTCTGGCTCAGGTAGGCGTGCCGATACGATTCGCGGAAGCATTCTTGGCGGTCACCATCGTGGCATTTGCGATGACCACGCTCGATTCGGCTACGCGGCTGTTGCGTTTCAACGTCGAGGAAATCTTCCGCTCGCTGCGCTTGCCCGTGCTGGCGAATCGATATGTCGCGTCACTGATCGCAGTCGCGGGAATCGCCGCATTCGCCCTAGTGCCCGCCGGCAAAACACTGTGGACATTGTTCGGCACGACGAACCAACTGCTTGCCGGTTTGACGCTGCTTACGGTAAGCGTCTTCCTCTACAAGCTGCATCGCCCGCTACGACAGATGATGCTGACACTGGTCCCCATGGTGATCATGCTAGGCATTGCGATTTGGGCCATGCTATGGAGTCTGTCGAGCTTTCTTCAGGCCGAGAGAATCAATTACATCCTCGTCACGGTCAGCATCATCGTGTTGTTCATGGCCTCCTGGCTGATCCTCGAAGGCGTGATGGCGTTCGCCCGAGGGCCCGGCGAGTTGCATCTTGAAGACGAGCCGCCGCCAGCGCCACTCGAAGAAGATGAGCGAGCCGTGGCATCGTCACACTTGGGCTAACAGCTTCCAGGCAATTCCCGTTTTGCAGAGTGATCCATGACGTCAGCCAAAGTAGGTCAGGCTGTGCCTGACGATGGATTACCGAACGATACCCCACTTGGCTTAGACACACCGTCGCTTCCCCCAGAGAACGTCGTGCTCGTTGTGCCGCCGTGGTAGGAGAAGGCCACGGCGTTGAAGAGAACCACAACGACACAAGGGCACGACGAACAGAAACAATATTGAGCAGGTGGGGTTGCCCTGGGCACGATCGCGGGCTTCCAACCGCACGATCACTTGTTCTCCGCCTCGGGCCTGACGACATTCAAACGAATGCCGAAGTCAGGACTAAGGCCTTTCTGGCGATCTTCGACATCGCCTTGGTTATCGACGAAATCTTCTCCGATGCTGTAGACGACGAAGTCGTGGTCCTCCACGACGTACCGCAACGGTTCGCCATCGAACGGGTCGACAGGCACTTCCGGAAGATACCGCGGTACGAGATCGTCGAGAGTCGTGGGCAATCGCTCTCGGTCACGACGGAACAACTCCACGGCAATCGCCGTGTCCAGGCTGCTTGTAAAGGCGGTTGTGCGAGCACCGACGAGAAAAAAGATATCCATCGACACAATCACCTGGCTCACCATAAAGTCGAATGGGTTTACCCTCTGTGGCTGCCAATTCGCCACGTTCGATCCTGTCAACAACGCCTCGTGCCAGGGCCGGCTGGTTGCCGCGATGGCGTCGCCCATGAGATCGAAGTGCCTCACTTTCGCACCGGGAACTGCGACACGACAGAGGTAGGCCTCGACCGGAGTGAATCCAACTGAAGTGAGATCATCGTAGTAGATCGTATCATGCACTCGATCACCAACCAGCGCACGGTATAACCCCTCGACGTAATCCACCCGTCGCAGATCAGACTGGATGGCCTGAAGGTCGTCACTCGTGAACTCGATTTGGGTCATGAGTTGCCGAGTGCGCATCTCAGCCACGCCATCCAGCGCGCTCCGAATAAGAAACGAAATTCCGTTCGGAGAATGGTCGAGCGTTCTTCCGGTCGCAAACATGGTACGGATTGAGTCGGCAGCTCCTGCAACGTCTCCATCGTGAGATCGAACATGAGCTTCGAGAGCCAACAGCCCAATGCAATCCCTTAGAGCCATGCTCTCATCAATGTGCAGTGCCCCCTGGCTCAAGTCATGGGGAAACCTCACACCCCCGCCTGCATCAGCAGCATGGTGAATCGCCGTGAGGACATTGGCTTGCTCGTTTAGATAGGCGACGGCTATTTCCTTTTCCGCCCAAGGTTGACCGACCGGCGGAATATCTGGACCGTAGCCAACAATCGGCAGATTCTCCATATCAACGTTCGATGAACTATCAGTGACCAACCGCAACGCTTCGAGCCACAGTTTCGTCGTGTCCTCGACACCTTCGGGGATCGCGTAATAGTCGTTCAGTTCTTCAAGGGTTGCCGGATGGCCCGCGGCGCGCATCTCCGCGTACCGCTTTTCCAGTGCCGACGTTTGGGTCCACCACAAGAGACCGTAGCTCAGTAGAAAGACCGTGACCAACACCACCGGCACATGCCACCACCGCCAACGGTGGATGATGGTTCCGAAGATGTCCATGACTTTTTCGATGAGACGCATGTCGCTTGGCTACCCTCTCTAATCCCTTATCCGATTTTGTTCCCGCTTCGTTCTTTTCCGCCTGTCGCACTGAGATTGTTTGGGCACGATCGAGGACCAAGTCAGGGCGAGCCCTGACCTACCTTGCTTAAGGGCTTTCCTCCTCCGGCATTGGAGGCCCCACGCGAATGCCGACGTCGGGAAAGTGCCCTGTGGCGTCGTCATGCTCCACGTCCCCGGCGTCATCCTTTAGGTTCGCTCCCACACTGTAGATGACGAAAGCGTCATCTTCGACGACGTACCGCAGCGGCTTTCCATCGAAAGGGTCGAGAGGAACGGCGGGAAGGTATTCCGGTACAAGGTCAGCAAGCACCTCGGGCAACTCCCCATGCTCGCGACGAAATAGTTCGGCGGCAATCGCCACGTCCAGGCTCATGGTGCTGGCGGCCCGTCGGGCGCCTATCGCAATGCACCCATCGATGGAAGGTAAGACTTGCCCCACCAGGTAGTCATACGGGCTGTAGGAATTGGGTTTCCAGATCGCAGCAAGTGAACCGGACAACAACGCTTCGTGCCATGGCTCGTTGGTTGCAGCGACCGCGACATTCATAAGATCCAAGTGTTTTATGCTCGCTCCTGGAACAACGACCTTAGAAAGTTGGGCTGCCACCGGACTGAACCCAAATACGGTAAGATCGTCGTAAAGCGTCAAACCGAACACTCGCTCACCGACCATCGCGTGATGTAAATCGGCGGCGTAATCTGTTTGTCGAAGATCGGTCTGGATCGCACGGAGATCGTCACTCGTGAGTTCGACCGTGCTCATGAGTAGCCTCGTCTGCTCTACGGCAATCGAATCCACCGCAATCCGAACCAGAAACGAAACCAAGATCGGCTCTCGTTCGAGAGTTTTTCCGACCGCGAACGTGGCGCGTAGTGAATCGGCCGCGCCCGACAGATCGCCATCGTGCGCGCGAACGTGGGCTTCGAGAGACAGGAGCCTCGCACACTGACGCAACGCTTGTACTTCGGGGAGGAGTAAACTGTATCCGTCCCGCATGTCATGGGGATTGCGAACACCCCCGCCCGCATCGGCGGCTTGGTGAAGTGCCGTGAGCGCCCCAGCATGGTCACTCAAATAGGCGACGACCAGACCGTGCTCCGCCCACGGCTGACCTGCCGGTGGAATATTTGGTCCATCGCCGACCATTGGCAGTTTCATTTCGTCGACATTCGATGAGGTTGCCGTGACTAGTCGGATCGCTTCGAGCCACAGCTTCGTGTTGTCCTCGACATCTGCCGGCAGCACGTAGTAGTCGTTTAATTCTTCAAGCGTCACCGGGTGCCCCGCGGCACGAATCTCCGCATACCGCCTTTCAAGTGCCGACGACTGGACCCACCACAAGAGCCCCCAGCCAAGCACGAAGGTTATCACGACCGCAACAGGCACATACCACCACCGCCAACGGTGGACAATCGTTCCGAGGATGTTTGCAGCCTTATCGATGACTCCCATGTCGATTGCCTCTTCTTGGTGTTCCCTGTTCCAAAGCCTCTTCCAGTTTTTCTTATACACGAATCGACAAATGTGATTCGTAGAGCAGCGCCGCATCTTACTCCACATGTTTTGTGGATCTTACAAAGCCAGGCCCGACAGTTGGCATTCTTGCCGCCCGGTTGGCGCAATTTAGTTGACTGCAACTGCGAGTAAGTCATGTACTCACCAGTGGTTACGCACTGGTGATTACATCCGATTCGGCTTGAAATCGGGCGTTACAGACGTATGGTTGTAGGGGCCCTTTTCTCTTGTTCTTCGGCCTGCGGTCGGAAACGCGGCTCTTCGCACAACCACTCACTGCGGCGATCCTGCAAGCGATGGCCGCCGCTACGGGACAAACACTCGGAATACACAAGCCGCTTTGCACGGGAGGTGCTTCGATGGCGACGACAAGTCACTCGACAACCGCGACGACGAAACCATGGGTCGGCCGGCACTACATCGCGGGCTGCTGGGAACAAACGGGCGAAGGGGCCTTTGAGAACCGCAATCCCGCGCGGTTCGCTGAATTGCTCGGCTCGTATCCACTTGGAAATGAATCGGATGTCGACCGTGCCGTGACCGCAGCTAGCGATGCGTTTGTGCCTTGGCGAAGGACCAGCCGTGTGAAGCGCGGCGATCTGTTCGACCGTCTGGCGCAGCTCATTTCTCGGGACGTCGATCCCTTGGCAGAAGTGCTTGCGCGAGAGAGTGGAAAGCTGATCGATGAGGCTCGCGCCGAAGTGATCGAAGGGCTACACATGGTGCAATACGTGTTCGGCACGGCACGGCAGCCGATTGGTTCGGTGATCGAGTCGGAGATTGAGGCCAAGGATCTCTTCGTGCGTCGCAAGCCGCGTGGCGTCGTGGCGGTAATCACCCCGTGGAACTTCCCCTTCGCCGTGCCGCTGTGGATGTTGGCACCCAGTTTATTGGAAGGCAATACGGCGGTCTTCAAGCCATCGGAAGAAACGCCAGAGACAGGGCAACGCTTGGTCGAACTGTTCATCGAAGCCGGCTTTCCAGAAGGAACGATCAATCTCGTTCATGGAATTGGCGAACAGGCTGGCCATGCGCTTGCCGCCCACGAGAAGGTCGACGTGGTGTGCTTCACTGGCAGCTATGAGGTTGGCGCCAAGATTCGCCAGTTGGCCGCGCAGTGCGATCACAAGACGTGTGCCTGTGAAATGGGTTCAAAGAGCGCTGTTATCGTTTGCGACGATGCACAACTTGAATTAGCCTGTGACGCCGCCGTGTTGAGCGCTTTCAAGACCAGCGGTCAGCGATGTGTTTCGGGAAGCCGGATGATCGTCCATCGCGAGGTCATCGACCAATTCATCGACGGCTTTGTCGCCAGGGCGAAGAGCCTGCGGTTTGCCGATCCCTTCGATCGCTCGGCATTCAGCGGGCCGATGATCAATCAAGCCGGCGTCGACAAGGTGCTCAGCTACAACGATCTCGCTCGTGAAGAAGGGGCCGAGGTGCTGTTGGACGGCGGACGAATCACCGACGACGCAAGGGACGGCGGTTATTTTCTCTCGCCGTTCATCTATCGCCAACAACATGCTCCCGGCTTGCGGACGATCCGCGAGGAAGCCTTTGGTCCGCATGTGGCCGTGATTCCCTTCGCCGACGACGAAGAGGCGGTGCGGATTTACAACGACACGCAATACGGACTGTCGATGGCCGTCATCACCGAAGATTATCGGCGGTGGCGGTTCTATCGCGATGAGTGCGAATATGGCATGGGCTACGTCAATTTGCCCTGCATTGGTGCCGAGGTACATTTGCCGTTTGGTGGCGTGAAGCGCAGTGGCAACGGCCAGCCTTCCGCCGCGGCGCTGGTCGATGCCGTCACGCACCGC
>CAZNXE010000145.1:0-14048 GCA_964576465.1 uncultured Planctomycetaceae bacterium | reverse complement strand
TCTTCACGCAAAAAAAAAATCTGATTTGTCACATCAACGATAGGTGTTACAAGGAATGACGCTGAGGATCATGCCCCTTGCCCCAATCGAAGGAGTGGTGGAGACCATGGTGCTCAGACTCCTAAGCCGAATCTGGTGGTCCATCGATTAGCGTCGTACGGACTCGATGGACCGGCTGGCTCGTCGGGCGACGGATTGGAGCGCTGCTTGCATCTCCATGACCAACTGCTGGCCTGGCTGTTTGCCCACGATGCGATTCAGCGGAGCCCCGCCGGGCGAGACGAACTGAATGGTCGGATAGCCGCGAACGTGGAACATCTGGCACACCGCAGCCTCGGCGTCGGCGTCGATCAGCACGCAGGTAAACTGCCCAGCTAGCTTAACAGCCTGAGGAAACGTGAATGCCTCGGCTTCCATCTGATGGCAGTAGTGACACCAGGACGCCGTGAAGAACAGCATCATCGGCTTCCCTGTCCGGTTTGCTTCTTCTTGCCCCAACTCATATCCCTCAATGAACTGAATATTACCACGGGCGACAGTCGGCGCAGCCACGACACGCTCCGCCGAGGCTTGCTCACTGGACGATTCCGACGTCGAGCATCCGCCCAAGAGGACAACAGTAAGCAACGCGCCGGTCACGGTTGCGAGTCGAAGTTGCATCGTTATTGTCAGCCGTAATCTCAAGGAGCGATAAACTTGAAGACCCTGGGGCGACCGTTCGTCGGGAACTACTTGGCACCTCGAAGTCGAAATGCCGAGCCGCAACTCTCTTCACCATGTGGTTGGCGGCGAAGCGACCTGCATGGTCGCCCTCAGACGCTAGCACATTTCAGGGCATACAACGTTGGCGACATCGACAGCCGCGCAACATTGGACTGTTATCGCCAAGCAATGCTGGCAACTTGAGTATCCGCGGCATCTGCGGCAAAGTTACATGAGTGCTAGCACGCAAATCGAACCGGTCTGGACACTTGTGTTGGGTTTGAGTACCGTCCCCCACCTCTTCTGGTTTTCCCAAGATTCTCATCACCGTTTGCAGCCGGAGACATTGATGGCTCCCGGTTCCAGCGCTCTCTCCGCGCAACATCCGCTAGGGAGAGTGCAAGAGCTAATTCTGCCGATCGGCATTATCACCAGCGTGCTGGTGATCATGATGCCATTGCCAGCGTTTTTGATGGACGTCCTTCTGGCGACCAACATTAGCGTTGCGATCATCATGCTGCTTACGACTGTCTACGTGAAAACGCCGCTAGAGTTCAGCATCTTTCCGTCCCTGTTGCTGGCAACAACCTTGGGACGACTCGTGCTCAACGTTGCCACCACGCGATTGATCCTCACGCGGGCGGAATCGCACGGTTTGAATGCAGCGGGCGGCGTGGTGAGGAGCTTTGCCGAATTTGTCACCGGCGACAGTATCGTCGTCGGTCTAATCATCTTCGTGATCATCGTCATCATTCAGTTCGTCGTGATCACCAAAGGTGCGACACGAATCAGTGAAGTCGCGGCACGTTTTGCCTTGGACGGCATGCCGGGGCGCCAGATGGCGATCGATGCCGACCTGAATGCTGGCATCATCGACGAGCACCAAGCGCAAAGCCGCCGACAGGAAATCACCGACCAGGCCGATTTCTTTGGGGCCATGGACGGTGCCAGTAAGTTCGTCCGCGGCGATGCGATCGCGGGCATCATCATCACGCTCATCAACATTGCCGGCGGGCTGTTCATCGGCATGTTTGAAGCAGGCATGAGCGCCGGTGATGCTGTCTCATTGTTCACCCGATTGACCATTGGCGACGGGTTAGTCAGCCAAATCCCCGCGTTCCTAATTTCGCTTTCCGCTGGTCTGCTGGTTACCCGCAGCACGAGACCGACGAATCTTCCGTCGGAGTTGCTGGGGCAGTTATTCTCTCGACCGCAGGCGCTGGCTGTCACGGGCGCTTTTCTCGGCATTCTCATGTTTACCAACCTGCCGGCGCTGCCGCTGATGACCATTGGCGGATCATGCATTGCGATGGCGCTGCTCATTCGCCGTCGTGATCAAGAGGAAGTCGACAAGGAAAAGACCAAAGCCAGCGCCGAAGAGACAAAGCCGCCTGAAGATCGGATCGAAGACTATCTCACCGTCGACCCCATGGAACTGGAAATCGGCGTGGGCCTCATCCGGCTGGCAGACCCAAAACGTGGTGGCGATCTGCTCGAGCGCATTCAACGTGTGCGACAAACGGTCGCCAGCGATATTGGTTTGGTGCTGCCCAAAGTGCGCATCCGCGACAACATGCGGCTCGATCAAAATCAATACCGCATCAAGATCGCCGACATGCCGGTGGCCAATGCCGAGGTACATCCCAGTCTGTTCCTGGCGATCAACTCCGGGCTCACCACCGGAAAAGTTCCGGGGATCGACACCAAGGATCCCGCATTCGGAACCGACGCCACATGGGTCGAACAGGGCGTTCGCGAACAGGCCGAGATGCTCGGCTACACCGTGGTTGAACCTGTCGCGGTTCTCGCCACACATCTCACCGAAGTCGTCCGTAAACATGGTGACGAACTGCTGACCCGCGATGCGGCCAAACACCTCATCGATCAACTGAAGGAAACATCCCCCGCGGTCGTCGACGAACTGATCCCAGGGCTACTCAAAATCTCCGAAGTGCAGTTGATCCTGCAAATGCTGCTCCGTGAACAGATCCCCATCCGACATCTGTCGACCATTCTCGAAACGCTGGGCGATTATGCCGGCCGGTCGAAGGATCCGATCTTGCTGACCGAATATGTCCGCCATCGTTTGGCCCGGGTGATCTGCTCTCGCTATCGCGACGCCGAGAATCAACTGCACGTCGTCACGCTCGATCCGGCAATCGAAGACCGCATTCGGGCCGGTTTCGACCACAACGAACGTGGACTGTTCATCAAGCTGGCACCACAGGCCGTCGAATCGATCTGTCAATCGATTGCCGCCGAATGCGAAAAACTCACGAGGGCCAACAAACGAGCCACCGTTCTGGTCAGCCCGCAGATTCGCGCCGCACTCAAACAACTCACCACGTCGCACATGCCGAATCTGATTGTACTGAGCTACAACGAAGTCACCCGAGATACGCAAATTGAATCCGTGGGAATGGTCACCGATGCCGTGCAAGCCGCTTAGAGCCTGTCCCAGAACCTGTAGGGAATGCCCTCCGTGGCGAGCGGCAGATAGAAAACACCGTAGCATGGGCCCTCGTCCCGTGTACTCCGTGGGTTCTACACGGGACGAGGTCCCATGCTACGGTAAAAACATTTCTGCCACTCGCCTTAGCGATTTGTCTTTGAAACCACTGGACGAGCATCACGAAACATCGTCACCATTCTCTCCGTCACAAGAAAATAAATCAGAATCAACGATCACCAAGTAAGACCGAAAGGTCGGGTCACGGACATGGACGTCAGAACCTTCCGAGCCGCCTCGATGCAAGAGGCCCTATCGAAAGTCCGCATTGAGTTGGGACCAGAGGCCGCCGTGCTTCACACGCGTGAAGTTCACACAGGTCGCTGGCTTCGCTTATTCGGTGGACGCCGCCAGATCGAGATCACGGCCTCGACGCAAGTCACCGTTCCCAGTCGTCTGCCGGTGCAAACAAACGCTTCTCCAAGAGTCGCGCCGGTTGTGGCGGTGCCGCCGGAACCGCATTTCGCCAGCAAGCCGTCGCCGCAGGCAAACCCATCGGCCGAACACGACCACTTGCAGCAACAGCTTAGCCAACTTCAAGCCATGGTCGAGGATCTCTGCCAACGCTCGAAAAAAGATCCCGGGCACGACTGGCCACAGGAACTGTTCGAGCTGTACACCGATCTGATCGAAGCCGAAGTCACCGAAGAGCTGGCTCGCGAACTGATCGAACGCCTGCGGACCGAAGCTCCTGGCGAAGAGCTGGCAGACCCCATGTTGGCCAAGGCACGAATCTGCCGCATGATCGAAGACGAAATCACCGTGGCGGGCCCCATCGAATGCCGTGCCGGTGAACGTCGTATCATCGCGATGGTTGGTCCCACGGGCGTCGGCAAAACGACCACCATCGCCAAGCTAGCGGCCAACTTCCGGCTTCGCGACAAGAAACGTGTGGCATTGGTCACGGTCGATACCTACCGAATCGCCGCGGTCGATCAACTCCGCACGTACGCCGACATCATCGACTTGCCCCTGCACGTGGTCTCGACACCACGAGAGATGCGCACGGCCATCGAACAACTATCCGACTACGATCTTGTGCTGATCGATACCGCCGGACGTAGCCCTCGCGATGGCGTCAAATTGCAAGAGTTGAAAGCTTTTCTCGCCGAGGCCCAAACCGACGAAATTCATTTGGTGCTCAGCAGTGTGAATAGCGCAAAGAGCCTTGCCCGCACGGCGGAAGATTTCTCCGTGGTCGGCACCACCTCGTTGGTCCTTACGAAATTGGACGAAGCCACGGGGTTGGGCAATCTCTTGCCTCTGCTGCGCCAGAGCAAACTGCGGCTGTCCTACCTCACCAACGGACAAAACGTGCCCGACGACATCGAGCCGGCCGAACGACGACGACTCGCCAGGGTGGTGTTGGGCATGGAAACCGACTGAAGACGATCGTTCGTGCCGCATCGAAAACGTGAACAACATAAACACAGGTCAATCCACATGTGGGCGCTTCGCCCAGGGCAAGAACCATGAATGATCAAGCCACCGTACTTCGACAGCTTGTCCAGCAAAGGCAGGAAACGTCTTGCCTGGACGATCGACCGCCAACCCTGCTCACGGTTGCCTCGGGCAAGGGCGGGGTCGGCACCACGACCATCGCTCTGAACATCGCGGCGGCGGCCGCAGCCAATGGACTCCGCACCGTGCTGGTCGATGCCGACCTGCGGGGTGGAGATGTCCAGCAGATGTGCCAATTCCAGAATATCTACTCGGTTGCCGATGTGCTTGCCGGGCGGCGGAGCGTACACGAAGTGCTTATCTCCGGCCCGGGAGGACTGCAAATTGTGCCCGGCATCTGGGCGCTTGGCGAAGCTGCCGACTGCTCGGAGGCGGCACAGCGACGTCTGTTAACCGAACTGCGAGGTTTGGGCGAGCATGCGGACTTCGTCGTGCTCGATGCTGGCGCGGGGCTGAACCGCGCGGCGCGTCTCTTCTGGCAGTCGGCCGACCAAGTGTTAGTCGTAACCACGCCCGATCCCGTGGCCGTAATGGACTCGTATGCGGCGGTGAAAGTACACGTGGCCGGCAACTTCAACGTACAGATCAATGCCTTGGTAAACAAATCACCCGATGCCGAAACGGCCGACGACGTCCATCAACGGCTCGCCCGGGCATGCCGCCGCTTCTTGGCGCGCGATCTTGGCTCGGCCGGCTGGGTTCCCCAGGCGTCACCAGAATCCATTCGCGACGGCGACACACAGCCGACCGTGCTGACGGCGCCACACAACCCCGTGGCCATGGCCCTCAAACAAGCCGCACGAACAGTGACCGCCGCTGTTCCCGTCGCGGCCTAATGTAGAACGCCACGACCATGTTGCCGTGACGACGCCGACCACCCAATCGCACACAAACGAAGTTCAATCGACGAATTAACGAAAACTTCTCAACTCTCCATGTCATACCTGCCGATGAGGAGGATCACTGCCGACAGGCAAAGAGCTGTAAAGCTGTACCGCTTACGTGAACTTTGACTGCTAACCGATGGAGCGAGGTCGTGGGTCGCAGCTATGCTGGCATCCTCGGCCCACTGGCTTTCGCGCTAACCATCGCGCGGGGCCTGATGCTCGGCGGAGGAGTCAACGACACGCTACTGGCAGCTTCCATTGGCCTCTTTGTTTGCGGCGGCTTGGGGTATGTCGTGGGACAAATCGCTCAAAGCACAGTTGATGAGTCGGTTCGAACCAGGTTGGCCGTAGAAATGCAGTCGCACGGCGACGACGCGTCGCCAAACGAAACACCAACAACGGTCTAACAACCAGGGAAGCATCGAAACTGAGACGACGAAAGTCGAGGCCCACTTAAGCCTCACTGCAACGACGAATGTCTCGACGCGTAACGACGGCGAATCCTGAACCACGGATCGGTTCAGGTCTTTTCATGGAGGATAGTATGGCAACGCTGGTTGCACCCGAAATTGCGATGCAGGATTGGGTCACTTTCAAGAGTGACATGACCAATCAACCGCTGAGGAACATTCTTGTCGAGCGCTACTTGCCGCTCGTGCGATATAACGGCGAGAGAATCTGGTCACGCCTTCCGGAAGGGGTCGAGCTAGACGACCTCATCTCCGCGGGCGTCTTCGGCCTGATGGACGCCATCGACTCCTTCGATCTATCGCGAGGAGTCAAGTTCGAAACCTATTGCGTGCCCCGTATTCGTGGAGCCATGCTCGACGAACTGCGGACCATGGACTGGGTTCCTCGTTTGGTTCGCTCCAAGGCGAGCAAACTCAACGAGGCCACCAAGACGCTCGAAACCCGCTTGGGCCGTTCGCCCACGGAAATCGAACTGTCCGCGCAGTTGGAAATCACGGTTCCCGAACTCGAGAAGATGATCGTCGATGCCAACGCGGTCAATCTAATCAGTTTGAACAAGAAATGGTATGAGACCGACAGCTACAAGGACGTCAGCGAGATCGACATCCTGGCCGACAAGAAGGGCGAAGACCCCACCCGGCGCATTCAGAAAAACGACCTGATGCGACTGGTGACCAAGGGCCTGAATCGCAACGAGCGGCTGATCATCATTCTCTACTACTACGAAGAGTTGACGATGAAAGAGATCGGCTCCACACTCGATCTCTCGGAAAGCCGCGTAAGCCAAATGCACAGCTCAATCGTGCAGCGCCTACAAAGCCAACTCGGCCGCCGCCGACCAGAATTCGGCACGTAACCGCAACTCGCGTCATTCCGTAGACATAAGCAAACGTCCCATGGGTTTCCATGGGACGTTTTTTTGTGCCCGTAGCGTGCGTGGCTTACACGCACAGCCAAGATAGC
The DNA here is from genome assembly GCA_964576465.1 of uncultured Planctomycetaceae bacterium. Classification (GTDB taxonomy): domain Bacteria; phylum Planctomycetota; class Planctomycetia; order Pirellulales; family JAEUIK01; genus CAZNXE01. Next base: position 7,055 of record CAZNXE010000145.1, on the reverse strand, counting down.
CGAGTAGGGTCCGCTGTGCGTACCGCCAATGCGACAGTAAACGAGACAGGATCCATCGGTCCGCACAGCGGACCCTACTTGGCTGATTTGTGTCGCTGGATCAGTGTTTGCTTGAATAGCTCGGAGCTTGTGAAGGTATCTTCACGCATGACAAAGTCCGTGATATCGAAGTTCTGCCTGTTGATGATGCGTTCTTCAAGGGAATTCCTTCGCGGCAGAACACCTTGATTGATCAATTCCCGAATGTGTTGTCGATACTCTAGCAGCAGAGAGGTATTCAGCGCAATATTCGCCTTCCTGCAGGACTGGACTCCCTGGTGCCCAACGACGCTAAACCCTGAATTCGCTGGCGAAATCGTCAGATAACCGTTCAGTTCTTTGCTGGCGAGGCTCTCAACGGTTGCGTAGATTTCGAGTGAAAGACCGACGAAAAACTCCACATGATCATCGTCTGGATTTTGCTCGGCCGTTTTGAAGAGGGCTTCGATGTCGCTCAAATCGAGGGCCCCTAGGAGACGGACCAAGCTGGCTCCGTAGCTTAGCATTCTTTCGATCGCAGTTGCCTCGGCGGCGAGCTTTTCAAAATTCGTTTGTTCTGCGCGTTCTGAATTGAGAGCCCTCCGGATCGACCGAAATGCCCGCTGAAGCTGTTTGGCGCTATTCATGGTGACGCCCTGCAAATCGCTCAGCGGCTTTGGTAGCGTCGATGGTGTCAAACCGGAATGACAAATCGGAATGATTGGAATCGGGTCGTCCCCACGGTTCTCTTGTTCAACGCTCCGAATCCACAACGCCCCCAGTTCAAAGTTCACCCATGGGCGACGTATCGAACGAGGGCTGATCAAGAATAGACCAGCGACACAATTCACCAATGCATCGTCGATGCGGTCAAGAACTTTGTTTCCAGTAGGGATGCTATCGTCGTCACTCGAAGTGAACACGTCGACATGATCAGAAAAATCTTCCTGAAGTGCTTTCTGAAATAATAGAGCGAGACCGGCTTCTTCATGGACGTGAGAAATAAAGATCGTTGGTCTTTCGGGCATCGCTTAATCCCTCGCAATTATTTCCATCCGGTACTCTCAACGAACTTCATGTCACACGATGCCCCCACTCAGTCCCCTTTTATCCTACCAATGGAGACGTACGTGCAAGCACAGAGGGCCCTACCGAACCGTCTCGGTACATTACTCAACCACTGGCAACACCAGTGCCGTGGGGTGTTGGGTGTCGTGGTGGATGGTGTTGTTTGCCGCGCGGGGCGGAAGCTTTTCAACGCCGATGGGCTCTCCGGTGTTGCGATTCACTTCGAACCGTGGGGCGTTGCTTGAACTGATGTGGACGGCGATTCGGTGCCCGGCTTCGAAGGTATTGGCCGTGCTCCCAATGTCGACACGCATCCGCGTAGGCTTGCCTGGCTCCATCATCTTGATTTGCTCGGGACGTCGACCTTCGCGATAACGCGTGCGAATGGGGGCGTCTAACAACAGGGCCTCGTATCCGTCGGGATAGACGTCGACAAGCTTGACCATGAAGTCGGTGTCGGGCGCGTCGGTCGAGGCATACAGATCGACCCACACCGCGCCGCGAATGGTTACGTCTTCCTCCAGCGGCGGAGTCTGAAATCGCAAGTAGTCTGGCCGCTCGCCGATCACTCGCTGATCCATGGGGCCCAGCGGCAACCGAAGATTGGGTCCGCCCACGGTCTCCACGGGGTTCGCCGGATCGAAGCGATACGTTGTTTTCATGTCGGTCGCCTCGGTTGCAACTTGCGTCAACGCGCCCCCGGTGTGCAAGAAGTACCGCGTCTGCGTGTTCTCGGGCGGCCAATTGTCGGCCGTCTGCCAACCGTTTTTCTTCGACAGTTCGCGCTTTCGGGCGGAGGCCATTTGATAGAACCGCACCGGCGGCTCGTCCATGATGCCGTTGTCGATGCCCTTGAGATGGTAGTCGAACCAGCGGATCTCCTGCTTGAACCCACTAAGGATTCCGCCGCTGCGCCGGTAACGAAGTTCGCCCTTCATGCCACCGTGCCCGAAGGGGCCCATCATCAACTTCTGCTGCCCACGCGCGCCTTGCTGGCCGTTGTTTTGCAGGAAGTTGAAATTGCCCTGCGTGCCGACCGAGAAGATGTCGTACCAGCCGCCAACATGGTAGATCGGGATATCGATCTTCTGCCGGTGATGCACGATATCCATCGCGAGTTCCTTTTTCGTATCCTCGAGACTCGCCCTACGTTCATCGACCAGATCACCCGAGTCTTGCCCTTTCAGCCAACCGGTCGTGTCTGCATCCTTGAAGACACCGCCGATGAAGGTTGCTTCGTCCCAGAAACTTTCCGGCGTGACGACAACAAAGGCCGCCACGAGATTCTCGGGATTGGCAATCGCGCACAGCATCGTCGTGATGCCCATCGCCGAGGCGCCCGACATGCCGACCTTGCCGTTGCACCACGGCTGTTGGGCGATCCAATTCACCGTATCAAAGCCATCCTGAAGATCATCCTCGAACGGTCGATACTTGCCTTCTGATTCAAACCGCCCGCGGCAATCTTGGGCGACGTACACATAGCCCCCCGCGCGATAGCGATCGCTCCCAATATTCAAGCCACCCTTCTTGTCGTAAGGTGTTCGCGTCAACACCACGGGCCACGGTCCCTTGCCCTTGGGCAGCGTAACGTCGGTAGCCAACTTCACGCCATCCCGCATCGGCACCCTATACTCAGTCGTCGAATCCGCCGCAATCGCCAGCAGGCCAGTAGCCGCGATAGCGAAGAAGCCGAGCAGCCCAACAAACATCGCGCGAGAAAAACGAGGGTAAGCATGTTGTTGCATAATGAACTTCCCGATCGTGTCAAAGTACCCACTACAAGCCCGCCATGAAATGCAGGCAGATCGTACGAATATAGTCCACCGCCGGAGCGTCAACAAATGCGTGCTCGGCAAGCCGGCGTAGAACCACAATGCTAGGCAATGCACACCCGTGGATCATCTACTGCGTTTGATCTTGCTGGGGCTGCTGGTCATTCAAGAACGCTTCGATCCGCACCTGTTGCCGTTGGGTTTGCAGGACGATGAGGCAGTTCCCAGGTTGGTCGAAGTGGATGGCGGCGGGGCCTCCGGTGTGGCTCCAGCTTTGCGGTGCGATGTTGGCCTGGATGTGAGTAATTAACGCATCGCCTGTTGTGCCAGCTTCGAGTTGTGTACCAATTGGGTAGAATTCGAGTTCCAAGCGACCATCGGCTGCCGTGCTGGTGGTGATCTGAATTGTGCGTGCGGATTTGATGTGGATGGTTAGTTCGAGCGATCTACAGAGGTGAGCGAGCGCCTGTTCGAGTGTGAGCCCGGTAGCCTGTAGCGATGTTTCGACGTCGGGCGTGATGCCGGCGGCGTCGAGTGCCGGAATGTCGAGCAGCAGATTGACCGCGGCGGAAGCTTGCAGGCGAGCGAGAATCTCGGCAAGAGGTGTCGGCTGATCGATATTCAGCTCGACCGGTGTTTGTAGGACTTCAAACGCTTGCGATGTTCGCGATGTCAGCGAAACGTCACCCGAGGGGACCACGTCAGCGTCTTTCAATGCGCGGGCGAAACGAAGTTTCTTCAAGAGCGTTGAAAGAAGGCGATGTACATGATCGTTCGTTTCGGCGAGCAACACACCGTCATTGACGAGCAAACGTCCGGTGCCGCCGAGCGTGGTCCATGAAGTTGGAGCGACCAAGGATTGAATGACTGCCGTGAAAGTCTCGCGGGAAGGCCCGTCATCGAAAAGATCGGCGATGGGGTACGCAGCAACGCGAACCAGCCCGCTTTGTTTCGCCAACGTCGTCACGACTAACTCGCCATGGCGAATGACAAACCCGAGACCCAATGGCGCGAGTGCGGCGTCGAGAATATCTTCGTAGGAGGCCCCATCTAGTCTTACGGACAATGTGTCGTCCGTTCCCACGCCAACTTCGGTCATGGCGTCGAGATCGAAAGAGATTTTCGCGGCCGTGAGTTGTGCCATGAATTCCATAAAATCGTTGAGCGTGACGCTTTGGAAATCAATGGCCTCGAGCCGAGTGCCAAGCAGGGCAATGGTCCTGGCATTGGCTGCAATCTCATCTTCGTCGTATTCGATGATCGCCGGCGGCTCATTGGGCTGATCCGATGGAGGGTTCGTCACCATTGGCGAAGCGCTTTCCGGCGCATTGTCGGTGTCTAGTGGGAGCGTCGCGGGAGCCAACACGCGTTCGACTGTTTGGCGATCGATTTGTCCGCCGTTGATCGTGACGAGTTGTTCCAGAACGTGGGGATCGATGTCCGCGGCGATGAACCGCACGGAACCGTCTACCATGCTTGCGAACATGCCCTGGGACATCCCGCTGCCGAAATGATCGGGACCGTTGATGTAGGGCTCATCGGTAAGAGGACGCACGGTGGCATCACCTCCGGCGGCCCAAGGTCCAAGCCTGCCGGTAACGCCCAACACGGCGATTGTTTGCGACGTGCCATCGGCAATGTCGTCGAGCGAAACACGATGACGAACATTGAACACGCCCGCGCGAGGGTTGGCCGGATCTAGCGAGGCGGCATCGGCCCCCAAGCCCGCCACGCCCACGTAGTGCGTTGTTGGAAAACCGGCTTTGGTGACCGTCGGGCCAAGCCTTGGATTGGTGAACACGTCCAAGGGTCGGCGCGTGAGCTGGAGATTGGCGGGATCGTTCCACGATCGGAAGAAGTTTAACTGACGGTGCATCTCCTCGCCGCCTTCAAGATACGGCAACATTGAAGCGATCCAACTCAGACGCGTTTCGGCTCGCAATTGCGCGGCACCGGCGGCCCCCATGGGCCAGTTGCCATCGGATTGTGCGGCGGCGCTCAGGCCTTCTACGATTGTCTTGTGGTGAGATAAATCGGCGTCCGTGGCTAACAGATCGTTGAAGCGAAGCCGACTCTCGCGTGAATCGACTACCATTGCCGCAAGGTCATTCAGACTGCTTGGCAATGGGAGCGAGACCAGCACGCTTGAGTCCTCTTGAACGGTCGCGCTCGTTTGAAGCGTCGCTAGGGCCTGCCCGAGAACGCCGCGGACGTGATCCACCGCTTCACTAGACAGCCGGCCTTTCTCAAGATTTTTTTCCAGGCTTTCGATATCCCTGTTCCATCGTCGGTCAAGATCGGTAAGAAGCTGTTGCCATGCCTTGCCAACGGAAGCGGCGTCGGCCTTGTCGTGGCAATGCAAACGAATGCTCAAGGTCGGCGTTTCTTGTTCGCCCATGCGTATGTCGACAGCTTCGGGCACCGTTCGCAGAGTTTGACACGCCTGCGTTGCAGACGATTGCTTCACGATCCAGTCAGGCAGCCAAGTGAAACCAGCAGCGTCGGCAGAGGTTCGGTCGCAAATGAATCGGTATGCCGTTTCGCTCGCCGATTGAACTCCCGACTCTGCGTCAAACAACGCAGAAAGACCGGGCGCGAGTGAACTCTCTTCCACTCCAAGGCGAGCATTGGTGATCAACTCGGGCGAGCCTGTCACGAGTGTATGCTCGTCGATCAGCGCCATCGGGTGCGGCCATCGATAACTTTCGAACTGTCGGGCCGGCACGCCAGCGACCGACAAATCGGTTTGCTCTCCCGTGGCGAACCACGCCCCAACGTCGTTCGAGAAATCGGCACGATGCAGCACGACCACACAGTTTTTATTCCAACGTCCTGGCGTGAGGCCGGCCCATTGCAGTGCGTCGATGGTCACGCCATCGGTGTCGAGATCCTCTAGTAGTGGAGCAAGAGTTTCCCACAAGCCCGACAGATGGCTTTCTGTTACGACGTGCATGGTTCTTGACGATATCAGGAACGATGGCCCACAACGAAGCGTGTACGCGGTGTCCTGCGGCATCCAGCGACGTGCGAATGCCGTAGGGAGTGGGTCGTCGCTCTTGAGTTCCTCAGCAGCGTCCTGCACGTCTGGTTCCGCAATGTCGTTCGGTGCGTTACTAGAATCTGCTGAACCGGAATTCGATGATGAAGAGACCGTCCAGAAAACAGTGAAGACCAATAATGCTGCGGCGGGAACGATCATCAGCAACGTCAGTTTGCGACCAAACTTTTCGGAGGGTGATTCATCGAACGCTGCATCGTCTGCAGGTGGGCTTTCCGGTGTTGCAAGGCTCGATTCCTCCGCTTCACTCCCGCGTTGGCTGCTCGAAGCAGAGCCGTCGACGACCTTGCTCGCATCACCCGCGGGCGACTTCGGTGAAGCCGGCGTCGACTTCGACGCTCCGCTGGCATCCGATTCCGGTGGAGGAGAAAATGCACCGCTTGAATCGGTGGTTACCGCAACGATCGGCGCGCCCGAGGGCGCTCGAGGAACGACCTTGGAGGGAGTCCAATCGGGCGGTGGGTCGATCAACACCATGCTGTTGCACTTGGGACAGGCGACAATCTCCCCAACGGCTCCAGGGTCGTGAACCCGCAGCTTGGTGTTACATGTCGTGCAACGAGTTGTGAATAGTTCCACGTGCAGCCTTTAGCACCTTGTCGGCACAATCAAAGAAGTCGCAAGCCGGGCGACAGGCGATATCTTCATTCTCGTCTTAGAACGTGTTTTGAAATTCGCTTTCAGCCCCAAGGACGAGCGAATCATCTCGTCGCAAGGCGTGCGAAGCAGGCGAATCCAGGAGATTCGTCGATGCAGCACAACGCAGCGATGGGATGATTTTAGCCGTCCGGCGGCGAAATGGTATTTTAAAACACGTTCTTAGTTCTCAGCTTTTCTCGGCGGCGAACTCCGGTGGCAGTTCGTCTCCCCGTTCACTCACGGCGGCTCGCGTTGTGATGAAGATCACGTCGTTCCCCCCTTCGGGTTTTGGCTTAATCACATACACAAGCTTTCCGTCAGGGTTGGAAAGTCGAAGAATTTCACGTAGCGCGCCAGCATAGGTTGAGTCTTCGACCTTCAAGGCGAACGATTGGTTCTTGGTGATGCCCTCGAGTTGCAGGTCGGTTCCAAGGATGATGATCGGAACCCCCAAGTCACGACTTACCTGATCGATGGCCTGATCGAGTGGCCCACGT